>NZ_CP162023.1:619913-929870 GCF_041320275.1 Mumia sp. Pv4-285
TCACCGTCGAGGTCGACCTGGGGAGCGGCCGCCTCGAGGAGGCGCGTGACGTGGGTGACGTCGGCGATCCCGCCTCGTCGGACGGCGTACGCGGTGTCGGGATCGAGCTGCGTGGTCATGACTCAACCCTGACAACCCGGATCAAGCCGGTGGGTCGGCGGCGACGTCAGCCGGCGTCGTACAGGACGTCGCGGGCGGCCTCGACGAAGCCGAGACCGTGGTACGTCGCGAGCGCGGGCGTGTTGTCACCCTCGACGTACAGATCGATGCGGGCGACCCCGGTGCCGACGAGGTGGTGCAGGCCACGCAGGGTGAGCGCCTTGCCCAGTCCGCGGCCCTGCTCGGACGGGTCCACGCCGACGACGTAGACCTCACCGACGTCGCCACCCTGGGCCGGTGCCGGGTCGATCTTGGTCCAGTGGAAGCCGACCACCTCGCCGTCCCGCTCAGCGACGAACAGTCCTTCGGGGTCGAACCAGGGCTGCGCCATCCGGGCGCGCAGATCGGCCTCGTCCATCGCTCCCTGCTCCGGGTGCGACGCGAACGCGCGGGCGTTCACGGCCAGCAGGCCGGCCGCGTCGGCGTCGCGCCACGTGCGGAGGACGACGCCGTCGACGGGCCGCTCGGCGGGCAACGGGCTCGCGGTGTCGCGCTCGAGCACGAGCAGGGTGCGGGACGCAGTGAGGCCGGCGGACTGTGCGAGCCCCTGGGCGGCCGGGAGGTCTCCGTGCGCCCAGAACCGTCGCTCGCCCCGGCCTCGCAGGTCCTCGAGGAGCGACCGTCCGATGCCCCGGCGTCGGTGCGAAGGCGCGACGTAAAGCTCGACAGGCGCGTCGGCGGCCGCGAAGGCGACACCCACCACCGTGCCGTCGTCTCTTACGACCTCGTCGACCCGCGCTGCCTCTCCTGCGGAGACGGCGATGCGGCTCGCCTCGTTCAGCGGCGAGACTCCGTCGGCTTCGGCGACCTTTTCGGCGAGTGCGACACGAGGATCGACGGGCGAGGTCATGAGCGTCCTTCCTGAGCGGTGTGCTTCGAGCGCAGCGTACGGACCTGCATCGCCACCTCGGCGGCCACGGCGCCCGCGAGGGCCGCCGGATCCTCCTCGTCGCCGTCGAGCTCCCGGACGAGCACCTGCACCTTGCCGGCGGCGTACAGGTCCGACGCCGAGACCCGCTGCGACCGCGCCATCTCGGCCGCGTGGTCCGCGTTGCCGTGCACGATCGCCGACGCGCCCTCCGGCGGGAGCGGGGAGAGCCACGCGTTCTGGGTCGCGACCACGACGTCGGCCGGGAACAGCGCCAGCGCACCGCCGCCGCACCCTTCGCCGAGCAGGACGGAGACGGTGGGCACGGTCATCGTCGCCATCGAGGCGATGCACCGGGCGATCTCACCGGCGATCGCCCCCTCCTCGGCCGCCTTCGAGAGCTCGGCGCCGGGCGTGTCGATGATCGAGACGAGAGGGAGTCCGAGCTCGTTGGCCAGCCGCATCCCGCGGCGGGCCTCACGCAGTGCGCCAGGGCCCATGGGCGCGCGAGCCTGCGCCCTGCGGTCCTGCCCGACGACGACGCAGGGTTCGCCGTCGAGCCGTGTCAGCGCGACGATCATGGCGCTGTCGCGCTCGCCCTCGTCGGTGCCCTGGAGCCGGATCGTGTCCTCTCCCGCGACCCGCAGCACGTCGCGCACGCCCAGTCGGTGCGGTGCTCGGGTGCGCTCGATCGACGCCCACGTGTCCAGCGCGGCGTCCGTCGCGGGCTCGCGGCGCTGGAGGGTCGACGGCTTCGGGGGATCGACGAGGATGCTCAGCGTACGGTCGACCAGGGCCGGCAGGTCCTCCGCCGAGACGACCGCATCGAGGATGCCGTGGTGGGCGAGGTTCTCGGCGGTCTGCACGCCTTCAGGGAACACGCTGTGGTTGAGCACCTCGTACACCTTCGGGCCGAGGAAGCCGACGAGCGCCGCGGGCTCGGCGACGGTCACGTGGCCCAGCGAGCCCCACGACGCGAAGACGCCGCCGGTGGTGGGGTGACCCAGATGGACGAGGTAGGGGAGTCCTGCCGCCTTGTGGTCCATGATCGCGCGGGAGATGTCGATCATCCGGAGGAACGCGGGTGTGCCCTCCTGCATGCGGGTGCCGCCGGACGCGGTCGTCGCGAGCACCGGGATGCCCTCCGCGGTGGCGCGGCGTACGGCCGAGACGATCCGCAGGGCCGCGTCCTCGCCGATCGAGCCGGCCAGGAACCGGAACTCGCTCGCGACGACGGCGACCGGCCGGCCACGAACCGTCGCGCGGCCGGTGATCACCGACTCGTCGCGTCCGGAGCGCTCGGCGGCGCGGACGAGCTCGCGCTGATAGGTCTCGGGCCACCGGCTGATGTCGATCGGGGAGTCCCACGACGTGAACGAGCCGGCGTCGAGGACGAGCTCGACGAGGTTGGACGCCGTACGGCGTGCGCTCATCGGCGTCAGCGGGGGACGCGCAGCCTGCCGGCGGCTCGGGCATGCTCCGAGTCGTCGCTGGCGCTCTCCTGCGCGCCGGCGTCACGGCGGTCACGCGACTGGGCGACGAACCGGTAGCCGACGTTGCGGACCGTGCCGATCAGCGTCTCGTTGTCGGGGCCGAGCTTCGCGCGCAGACGACGCACGTGGACGTCGACCGTACGGGTGCCTCCGAAGTAGTCGTAACCCCACACCTCCTGCAGCAGCTGCTGGCGCGTGAAGACGCGGCCCGGGTGCTGCGCGAGGAACTTGAGGAGCTCGAACTCCTTGAACGTGAGGTCGAGCGAGCGCCCATCGAGACGAGCCGTGTAGGTGACGTCGTCGACGGTGAGGCCACCGGACTTGATCACGTGGGCGTCGGGGTCGTTGCCGGACTCGGCCGACACACGGCCGATCGACAGCCGCAGCCGAGCCTCGACCTCCGCAGGACCCGCCGTGGTGAGGATCACGTCGTCCATGCCCCAGTCGGCCGCCACCACGGCGAGCCCGCCCTCGGTCACGATCAGGACGAGAGGGGAGTCGACGCCCGTCGTCCTGAGGAGGCGGGTGAGCCCACGCGCCTGGGCGAGGTCGGTGCGACCGTCGACCAGGACGGCGTCGCACGACGGCGCATCGAGGAGGGCGCTCGCCTCGGGCGGGAGGATCTTCACGTGGTGCGGGAGGAGCGCCAGCGCAGGCAGCACTTCGATGGACGACTGCGTGCTCGGTGTCAGCAGGAGCAAGGTGGACATCGCGTAACCCTTCTGCAGGTACAAAGAAAGCCCAGGGCTCTGCCCTGGGCTCCGTTGCTTGCTCCACAATAGTCCACGTGACGGAAGCATCAACTTCGGGTAACCAGGGCGCGGCCAGCAGTGCTGCCGTCACGGTGCGCTACTGGGCGGCCGCGCGCGCTGCCGCAGGTCGTGACGTGGATCACGTCCCACCAGGCACGGTTGCCGAGATCCTCGACGCCGTCAGCGTGTTGCACGCCGGCAACGAGCGGTTCATGCGCGTGCTCGAGATCTGCTCGATCCTGGTCGGCGAGGAGCCGCTCGGGGCCACCGACCCGGCCACCGTGGCGGTGCCGGCCGGTGGGCAGCTGGAGCTGCTGCCACCCTTCGCCGGAGGCGACGGTCGGCTGAGCGCCGGAGGCGACGGTCGGCTGAGCGCCGGAGGCGAGGCCGTACGCGGTCCCGCGCGCAGCATTGTCCTGTCCGACGGGGGACGCGGGCGACGAGACCGTACGTGAGCCGCATCCGCGAGGACGCGCGCTCACCCTTCGGGTTGACGTCGATCGCGCCCTCGGTGGCGACGTGCCTCATCACGGTGGTGCTCGTGCTCGCCGTCCTCGCCGGACCGGTCGTCGTGGCGGCGGCCGTCCTCGTCGTCCAGCTCATGCTCGCGGCCGTCCCGTCGCCCGCCGGCGTCAGTCGCACGCCGGTGCGCGCGCCGAAGGCGGTCCCGATCGCCGCGGCCGGGATCGTCGCCTCGTTGGTGACCCTGGCTCCGGGGGTCGTCGACGGTGCCGCCGGCACCCGAGCCACGGCATCGGCCGACGTGGCCGGCGGCTCGCTGGTGGGCATCGGGTTGGCGCTGCCGGTCCTGGTGCTCGCGGCGCTCCTCGGCCAGCTCCGTCGCCCTGCACCCCGACCTGATGTGGTGCCGGCGCTGGGTGAGGTCGTCGCGATCGGGGTGATCGCGCTGCTCGCGACCGGCTGGGTCGCCGCTGCGATCTCGCCCGTCGGTCGCCCCGCTGTCATCGTCGCCGCGGTCGTCACGGCGGTGGTCGTGGTCGCGGACCACGCTCAGCGGATCCGGCCGGTCGCGTTGGTCTGGGCCCTTGCTCTCGGTGCCCTGATCGGCATCGTGCTCGCGGCGCTCGAGGGTGCCAACACGGTCGTCGGGGGAGTCGCCGCCGTGGCGATCGGCTGTGCCGCCGCACTCGGCGGAGCGGTCGGTCGCCGTTGGCGCCCGCTCCCGCCGAACCGGTGGGCCGTCGAGGTGGTCGCGCCGATCGCACTCGCGGGGCCGGTGGTCTTCGTCGCGTCGCTGCTGTGGGCAGGCCTCTGACGGTTGCGGATGCTCGCGGTCAGCGTGCCCGGTACGCGGCGGCGACGAGGGGTTCGGCGACGGCGGGGTCCATCCGTCGTACGGCCTCGCGCACGGCAAGCACCGGTACTCGCCCGGGTCGGTCGGCGATCCAGGCGGCGACGAGCTCCGGACGCCGTTTCGCCGTCTCGCGGAGCACCCAGCCGATCGCCTTGCGGACGAAGAACTCCCGTTCGGTCAGCATCCCCTCGGCGTAGCGTCCGAACCGCGCCCAGTCGCCGCGCCCCTGCCGCAGCGCCGGCATGAGCGCGAGCAAGGCCGCACGGCGTACCCAGAAGTCGTCGTCGCTCGACCAGCGGTCGAGCGCGGCACCACACCGGACGCCGCCGGCACCGTCGTCGCAGATGACGGCCGCGACCTCGATCGACAAGGGGTCGACCAGCGCCCACGTGCCGGCCGAGCGGACCATCGTCTCGACGAGACCGAGGTCGTCGCACCCCAGCGTGCCCACGCCCTCGGACAGTACGAAGACGGCCGCGAGCAGGTGCTCGTACGTCTCCGAGTCCCACAGCGTGCGCGCCACGGCCAGCGTGTTCGTACGGTCGCGCACCAACCTCGACCGCAGCGTGGACCGCACGATGCTGCGCGTCCGCGGCACCCCGACCCCGAGATGCGTGCGGGTGCTCTTGAGGTAGCGCGCCTCGCCTTCCGAGCGGGACGGGTCGGCGCTCTTCGCGAGGGTTCGCGTGATCTCCGCGGCCGCGGAGATCACGCGACCTCGTCCGTCATGCCCGCACCGTACCCTTGGAGCGTGCCCCTCGGTGTCTCCGTCCTGCTCGTCGTGCTGGTGATGACCGGCGCGTTCGCGGCCGTCCACAAGCATCGAGACGGTCGTGTCCGCGCCATGCCGGCGCCGGTCGGTGAGGTGGACACGGATGCGCCCCGTGCCCCGCGGGCTGCGCGCCACGTGCTGAGCGTCGACGACATCGGTGCCGCGCTGGGCTCGGGCGCGACCCTGGTCCAGGTCTCGAGCGCGTTCTGCGCGCCGTGCCGATCGGCTCGGGTCCTGCTGACACAGGTGGCAGGACGCCGAGAGGACGTCGCGTACGTCGACGTGGACGCGGAGTCGCACCTCGACCTGGTGCGGAGGCTGAACGTCATGCGGACCCCGACGATCATGGTGCTCGACCGTGACGGTGTGGTTGTCGGTCGTGCCTCCGGTGTCCCGCGGATGTCCGAGATCGAGGCGGTCCTGGACAGTGTCACCGCGTCGTCCATCTCAGATGGTGGATAGGTGTCTCGCAATATGAGACATCGACGTGACCCGTCGAGAAACGCCCCCTACTCTGGCGTCATGCCTCGTACGACACACCTGACCAAGCGCCGCGCAGTGGACCACTGCCGCGTGCGCTCGGCACTGTGTCGAATGCGCTGAACGAACCCAGCTCTCTGCCGCCGTCGTGCGGCTCCGTTCTGCGCCTGGAGTCTCGATGTCCACCCTTCCCCACCCTGACGCGCGCCCTGCGAGCAGCGCCGCTCGCCGTCCCGGTCAGGTCGACCCACGCGGCCAGCGCTTCGCTGCCGCGCTGACAGCCGCCGTCCTCGCGGCCGCGCTCGTCACGATCGGCACGCCGTTCGCGACCGCGCTCGTGGCGGTCCAGCTGGCGGTCTTCGCGCTCGGTGTCACACTCGGCCCGGCCCGCACCCCGTACGCACGACTTTTCGCGCGAGTCGTGCGTCCGAGGATCGGGGCGCCCACCGAGACCGAGGACGCTCGTCCGCCGCGCTTCGCCCAAGCGGTCGGCGGCGTCTTCGCGCTGGTCGCCCTGCTGGCCTCCGTGGCCGGCGTGGTGCCGCTCGCTGCCGTCGCGGTGGGCTTCGCGCTCGCGGCCGCCCTGCTCAACGCGGCGACGGGGTTCTGCCTCGGCTGCGAGATCTACCTGGCTCTCCGTCGCGTCGCACCGCAGCGCGCCTGACCGTCGCACATCATCACCCGCCCGACATCACACCCGCTTGACAACAACTGTGGAGGTACAACCATGAGCCGCGAAACTGCGCTCGTCACCGCCGACTGGGTCGACGAGCACCTGACCGACGAGAGCGTCGTCCTCATCGAGGTCGACGAGGACACCACGGCCTACGACAAGGGCCACATCGCCGGAGCGATCAAGCTCGACTGGAAGCACGACCTGCAGGACCAGGTCCGTCGTGACTTCGTCAACAAGGAGCAGTTCGAGGCCCTCCTCTCCGACCGTGGCGTGAGCAACGACCACACCGTCGTGCTCTACGGCGGCAACAACAACTGGTTCGCCGCCTACGCCTACTGGTACTTCAAGCTCTACGGCCACACCGACGTCAAGCTCCTCGACGGCGGCCGCAAGAAGTGGGAGCTCGACAGCCGCGAGCTCGTCGCCGAGGTCCCGACCCGTACGAAGACCTCCTACACCGCGACCGAGCAGGACACCTCGATCCGCGCCTTCCGTGACGAGGTCGTCGCCGCCATCGGCGTCCAGAACCTGATCGACGTGCGCAGCCCCGACGAGTTCGCCGGACGGCTCCTCGCCCCGGCGCACCTCCCGCAGGAGCAGGCGCAGCGTGGCGGTCACATCCCCACGGCCGGCAACGTGCCGTGGAGCAAGGCAGCCAACGACGACGGCACGTTCCGGAGCAACGAGGAGCTCGAGGCGCTGTACGCCGAGGCCGGCCTCGATCGCAGCAAGGACACCATCGCCTACTGCCGCATCGGCGAGCGCTCGTCGCACACGTGGTTCGTGCTGCAGGAGCTCCTCGAGATCCCGAACGTCAAGAACTACGACGGATCCTGGACCGAGTACGGCTCCCTCATCGGCGTGCCGGTCGCGCTCGGTGACGAGCCCGGGGAGGCCTGACATGTGCGGTGCGACGCGTGGCGGGCCGAGCCTCGCCGGAGTCGACCTGGAGAAGGAGACCGTCATCCAGGGCATCGTGACCAGGGACGGCGAGCCGGTCGGCAACGCCTACGTGCGTCTGCTCGACGCCACCGGTGAGTTCACCGCCGAGGTCCCGACCTCGGCGACCGGCCAGTTCCGCTTCTTCGCGGCGCCGGGCGAGTGGACGCTGCGCACGCTCGCGCCGCGTGCGGGGACGGTCGACCGCCTGGTCAGCGCCCAGCGTGGCAGCGCGGTCGACGTCGAGGTCGCGCTGGAAGCAGCAGCCTGACGCCGCTGGTCGAGGCGACGAAGTCGATCGAGACCACGAAACCCCCGTCCGGTGATACCGGGCGGGGGCTTCGTCGTACGCCCACCTTCGCTGGTCGAGGCCGGAGCGCCAGCGGAGGATCGAGACCAGCGGGATCTGCGGTCAGCTGACCTCGGTCTCGGTGCCGAGCTTCGCAGCGTCAGGGTTGAGCCGAAGGTACTTCTTGACCCTGTCGTTGCGGACCATGCGCCAGAGATCCTCGCCCTTGGCCTCGTCGAGCCGAACGATGCTCTGGCCGTTCGCGGTGTCGTAACCAGCGGTCGGGACGGTCATGAAGTCGACGTTGTCGACGCTGACCCCGCGGAGGTTCCAGGCGAGGTCGGTGATGGTGCCGGTGTCGAACCCCTCGTCGATCGTCAGGTTGTTGGCGACCGAGGACACCGTCTTCTGCAGGGAGATCGGGTTGCTGACGTTGGCGCCGCTCATCATCTTCTTCAGCAGCAGCCGGATGAAGTTCTGCTGGCGCTGGATGCGGCTGAAGTCGCCGTCGGAGAGGCCGTAGCGGGTCCGGACGTACTGGAGGGCCTTCTTGCCCTTGAGCTTGTGCCAACCCTCCTCCCACGTGACCTTCTGGGACGAGTCGTAGAACGTCTCCGGGATGTACACCCGCACGCCCCCGACGGCCTCGGTCATGTCCTGGAAGCCGTCCCAGTCCATGATCACCATGTGGTCCATACGCAGGTCCGTGATGTGCTCGACCGTCGAGATCGCGCCTGCCGGGCCGTAGTTGGCGAAGGCGGCGTTGACCTTGTCCTCACCGCGCGGCTCGCCGGTCTCGTCGTAGATCGTGACGTAGGAGTCGCGGGGGATCGAGACGACCGAGACGTTCTTCCGGTCGGCGGAGATGTGGGCGACCATGATCGTGTCGCTGCGGTGGATGCGGCCTTCCTTCCACCGCCCGTCCGAGCCGAGGTCGGCCTTGATCGACGACTTGTTGTTGTTGCCGTCGGCCTCCGCATCGGCGCCGAGCACCAGGATGTTGAGGGCTTGGCCGGGTGCTGGGTCAGGGCGATTCTCTGGCTTGATCGACGCCCCGCCCTGAACCTTGTCGATATCGCCGAGGCTGCCCATCAGCCCGAGCGCGTAGGTCGCGGAGCCGATCAAGACGACGGAGAGGACGCTCGCGATGGAGACGCCGACCCAGTGTCTGCGCATCCACCCGCGGGGCTTCTCGGCGCGCCGTTTGCCGGCGCCGTCGTACTCGCTCATCCGTCTCCCTGTCCAGCATGACGGCAGCCCAGACTCCTGGCCGGGGCTGCATCCTCCCTATTCTGCCTGATGAGTGGTCACGAGACGAAGCGACGTACGTCTCCCCGCCGCAGCTCGCTGCTGTCGAGGACCATCGTCACCGGTCCGTCGTTGACCAGCTCGACTGCCATGTCGGCTCCGAACACCCCGCGCTCGACGTGTGCCCCGAGGTCCTGGAGCGCACGACAGAACGCGTCGTACAGGGGCTCTGAGACCGGTCCGGGCGCTGCGTCTCCCCACGACGGACGGCGTCCCTTGCGGACGTCGGCGTACAGCGTGAACTGGCTGATCGCCAGCACGGGAGCGCCGACGTCGGAGGCCGACCGCTCGTCGTGGAGGATCCGCAGACCCCAGATCTTGGCAGCCAGGGCAGCGGCGTCGTCGGCGCTGTCCGTGTGCGTGACGCCGACCAGGACGAGGAGGCCCGGTTCGTCGATCGCGCCGACGACCGCACCGTCGACGCGCACGGACGCGGAGCTCACCCTCTGGACCACAGCACGCATCCGCACATTCTGACGGCTGAGACGCCGACAGTCACGACCTCTCGGATTCTGTGCCCCACCTAGACTGGAGGCATGCCGTTCGAGATCCCCGAAGACCTCCACCCCGACATCCTCGGATTCGCCTGGTTGCTGGGCCAGTGGCACGGCAACGGGCGCGGAGACTACCCGACGATCGAGCCGTTCGGCTTCGAGCAGGACGTCGCGTTCGCCCACGACGGCCGCCCGTTCCTCCACTACTTCAGCCGGACGTGGATCACCGACGAGTCCGGCGAGCGCGTCCGACCGGGAGCCCTCGAGACCGGGTTCCTCCGGCCTGGCGGCCCGATCGACAAGGCCAAGGGCCCGGTCGAGCTCATGCTCACGCACCCGACCGGCTTCGTCGAGGTCTACTTCGGCGAGATCGACGGTCCGCGGCTGACGATGCAGACCGACGCCGTGGTGCGCACTCCGACGGCCAAGGAGTACACCGCGGGCCAGCGCATGTACGGCCTGGTCGACGGCGACCTGATGTACGCCTACGACATGGCGGCGCAGGGACAATCCATGCAGTCACACCTTTGGGGGCAGCTGAAGCGTGTCTGATCTCGACAAGCTCGACCAACGGGCGCCGCTCGACCAGCCGGCGACCATACGCCGCAGCCCTCTCCTCGACCTCCCCGGTGCCGTCGACGGCGAGGGCCTCGACCGCGGTGTCGCGGCCCACTACGGCGCCATCAGCCCCGAGCAGCGCTCGCTGGAGGCCGGCGACGCGTTCGTCGACCTCTCGCACCGCGACGTGGTGACGATCACCGGCCCGGACCGCCTCGGTTGGCTCCACTCGCTCACGACACAGGCACTCGAGACGCTGGCGCCCGGGACCCCGACGCAGGCTCTCGTCCTCTCGCCTCAGGGCCGTGTCGAGCACGCGTTCCACGGTGTCGACGACGGCGAGACCTTCTGGGCGCACACCGAGCCCGGCCGCGGCGCCGCACTCGCGACGTACCTCGACCGGATGCGTTTCATGATGCGGGTCGAGGTCGCCGACGCCTCCGACGCGTACGCCGTCCTCGGCCTGCCCCGACTGGCGTACGCGATCGTGCCGCGCGCTGAGCTCTCCGCGGCACCGACGACGTACGGCACCCCGGTCGGCACCTGGGCGTGGGAGGCGCTGCGGATCGCCGCGGGCGTCCCGCGCTTCGGGCTGGACACCGACGACAAGGCCATCCCGAACGAGTACGGCTGGCAGTACGACGCCTCGACCGGCACTCCGGACCTGATGCAGGCGGTGCACCTGGCCAAGGGGTGCTACCGAGGGCAGGAGACGGTCGCTCGGATCCACAACCTGGGGCGTCCTCCTCGCCGGGCGGTCCTGCTCCATCTCGACGGCTCGGTCGAGCACCTCCCGGTGCACGGTGCCGAGGTCACGCTCGACGGGCGGACGATCGGGTTCGTCGGGTCCTCTGCTCGCCACCACGAGCTGGGCCCGATCGCGCTCGCGGTCGTCAAGCGCAACATCGCGGTCGATGCGACGCTGCTCGCCGACGGCGTGGCAGCCGCGCAGGAGGTGCTGGTCGACCCCGAGGTCGGGTTGCACGTTCGGCCGACGCTGTGACGCCCGGTTGCTAAGGTCGCCCGCATGCAGATCTCGGTCATCGGTTGCTCGTACCTGGGCGCCGTCACCTCGTCGTGCCTCGCGGCCATGGGGCACGACGTCGTCGGAGTCGACATCAACGAGCGGATCGTCGACGACCTCTCGGCCGGTCGCGCGCCGTTCTTCGAGCCGGGTCTGCAGGAGCTGCTGAGCGAGCAGGGCTCGACCGGCCGCCTCCGCTACACGACCGACGTGTCGGCGGTCGCGGGCAGCGCTGTCCACTTCGTCTGCGTCGGCACGCCGCAGCGGGTCGGTGAGAACGCCGCCGACCTGCGCCAGGTCGACAGCGCGATCGAGGGGCTGCTGCCGCACCTCCGTCCGGGTGATGTCGTCGTCGGCAAGTCGACGGTCCCCGTGGGCACGGCTGCGCGCCTCGCAGAGCGCATCGCCGAGGTCCAGCCCGAGGCGACGCTCGTCTGGAACCCGGAGTTCCTCCGGGAGGGCTTCGCCGTCGAGGACACGCTCCACCCCGACCGCATCGTGTACGGGGTCCCCGAGGGGCCTGCGGGTGAACGGGCGCGTGCGATCCTCGACGAGGTCTATGCGGCGCCGCTCTCCGAGGACACTCCGCTCGTCGTGACGGACTATCCGACGGCCGAGCTCGTCAAGGTCGCTGCCAACTCGTTCCTCGCCACCAAGATCTCCTTCATCAATGCCATGGCCGAGCTGTGCGAGGTCGCCGGCGGCGACGTGACGGCGCTGGCCGACGCGATCGGCCACGACGACCGCATCGGTCGCAAGTTCCTCAATGCCGGTCTCGGGTTCGGCGGTGGCTGTCTCCCGAAGGACATCCGGGCCTTCATGGCGCGTGCGGGTGAGCTCGGGGCGGACGAGGCGCTGACGTTCCTCCGTGAGGTCGACACGATCAACCTGCGCCGCCGCGACCGCGTCGTCGAGATGGCGCGCCAGATGCTCGACGGAGCCGTCGCCGGCCGGCGGATCGCGGTGCTCGGTGCCGCGTTCAAGCCCAACAGCGACGACGTACGCGACTCGCCGGCGCTGGACGTCGCGGCACGCCTGCACCTGCACGGCGCCGAGGTGCGTGTCACCGATCCGCACGCGATCCCGAACGCCCGCGGCATCCAGCCCGACCTGAGCTACGTCGCGTCGGTGGGCGAGGCGGTCGACGGTGCCGACCTGGTGCTGCTGCTCACCGAGTGGCGCGAGTACGCCGACCTCGACCCGGTCGTGCTCGCGTCGAAGGTGCGGGGCACGGCGATCGTCGACGCCCGCAACGTGCTCGATCCGGTCGCCTGGCGCGGCGCGGGGTGGACGTACCGCGGGCTGGGCCGACCGTAGTCAGCTCCGGTGCATCCCTGCATCGGATCCGTCGCGCGGGTGTGCCTCCCTCGGTGGGTCGACGTGACCGTAGCCGTAGCCGTACCCCGACAGGCCGCCCTCCCGTGAGCGGGCGGGCGTCATCGTCATGACGGTGCCGAGCAGGCGGGCTCCGACGCCGTTCAGCCGGTCGACCGACTGCCGTACCTGGTCACGCGTGGTCTTCTTGCCGCTCACCACGAGGACCGCTCCGTCGCACTGCGAGGCCAGCACCGCCGCGTCGGTGATCGGCAGCAGCGGTGGCGCGTCGACGAGCACGATGTCGTAGGTCGCGCGAAGCTCACGCAGGGTGTCGGCCATCGCCTGGCTCTGCAGGAGCTCGGCCGGGTTCGGTGGGATGGGTCCGCTGGTGAGCACGTCGAGGAACGAGTTCGCGGTGGGCTGGACCGCCTCCGCCAGGGTCCGGCGTCCGATCATCACCGAGGTGAGTCCGATGCCGGAGGTGAGGCCCATGTAGTCGGCGACGCGCGGACGCCGCAGGTCGCCCTCGACGAGGACGACACGGTGCTGGGCGATCGCGAGCGTGAGCGCGAGGTTGATCGCGGTCGTCGTCTTGCCCTCCTCGGGGACGGAGCTCGTCACCACGATCGCCTTGCGAGCCGAGTCGACGTCGATGAACTGGAGGTTGGTCCGCAGCACCCGGAACGCCTCGGTCCGAGGTGCGAGGAGGCCGATCTGCGTGACCAGCGGGCTGCGGTCTGCCGTCGAGTCGTACGGGATCGTCCCCAGCAGGGGCGCGTCGGTCTCCGCCTCGAGGTCGGCGAGCGAGCGGACCGAGGTGTCGAGCGCCTCTCTCAACAGCGCGGCGCCGACGCCCACGAGGAGCCCGAGGAGCAGCGCGAGACCCAGGCTGCGCGGGATGTTCGGGCTCGTCGGGCTGTCGGGCAGGCTGGCCTGGTCGACGACGGTCGCCTTGATCGGGGCGGCTTCGCCCTTCTCCGACGTCTCCAGGTCTCGGACATAGGAGGAGAACTCCGTGGCCACGGCCTCCGCGAGACGCTGGGCCTGCTCGGGATCGGGGTCGGTGACAGCGATCTCGAGGACGACCGTCTCAGGGACGACCGTCGCGCTGATCTGGGCGGACAGCTCGCTCGGTGACTCGTCCAGCTCGAGCCGGTTGACCACGCGCTGGGCGACCGCCTGCCCGGTGATGAGCGTCGCGTACGAGGCGACGCGCTGCTGGGAGAAGAGGCCCCCCTGATAGGCGTCGGCGCCGTCGGACTGAGGCGTCGAGACGAACAAGCGGGTCGTCGAGGTGTACTCCGGAGTGGCTCGCGCGACGAAGATCCCGGCGACGGCGAGCGCGACCACCACGCAGGAGGTGATCAGCAACCACCGCCTGCGCAGGATCTGCAGGAGCTCGTGAACCCCCAACCGTCCCCCTCGGCTCGGTTCGCAGGTGCTCCCTCACAGTAGGGCAGCACGGTGGTCGCGGCGAGTGGCGCGCGCAGCGGGACGCTCAGGTCGCCCGTGCGACGACGAGGAACTGCTGGAGGTGGCCGCGCGCGAGCCGACGGCCGGCGAGCCAGCGTTCAGCGGTGCGCATGCGCTGGGGGGTCGAGATGTTCCAGCGTGACCCCATCCACGGGAGGGCGCCGTAGTCGTGGTGCGCCACCACCACGAAGCCGTTCGACTCGAGGAGTCGCCGCGTCGCCGCGGGGGAGAGCGTCGGCGGGACGTTCCCGCTCAGAAGCCCGCGGAGTCGGTACGCGGCACCTGCGAGGCTCGTCGTGTTCCACTGGACGTTCATGACGAGGTGCCCGTCGGGCGAGAGAAGAGTGCGCAACGCCTGGAGAGCATCGCGACGCAAAGACGGCTCGGCGTTCACGAAGAACCGGAACGCGGTCGCGACGTCGACGCGTGGCGGGACCTGATCGGGGCGTCCCTGAGTGAGGTCCGCGCGGACCAGCGTCGCGCGCTGACAGCGTTCGCGGGCCCGGGAGAGCATCTCGTCGGAGACGTCCACCCCGACGGTCGTTGCGAAGACCGGCTCGCAGACGGCGGTGACCCGCCCCGTGCCGCAGGCGAAGTCGAGGCAACGCGTTGCGCCGGAATCCCGCAGGCCGTGCAGCACTCGCTCGATCAGCGGGCGCTCGACCTCGGTCCAGAGGTCGTGGTGGTAGCCGCTGCTCAGCGAGCGGTCGTACTGGGCTGCCTTCCCGTGGGAGGAATGGCTGAGGCGGTAGCTCATCGTGTCCTCACAGAGTCTTCGCCCAGACGAACGCGGTGGCGCTCGCGATCGGACGGGGAAGGTCGGCACCTCGCACGAGATACGTACGCAGGTGCTCTTGCCCGGCCTCGACGACAGCGTCCCACGACGGAACCGACCCCGACTCGGCGGCGTACCCGTCGAGAAATGCCTCCAGGAGGCGCCGCCGCGGGAGCCGCAACGCGGTCGCGTAGCGGATGATCGATCCGCGGCGGCCCAGCAGGCAGGAGGTCATGTGGGCGAGGTCGCGGATCGGCGGGCCCACGTCCCGGGGCTCGACGTACGGCGCGGGCGTCGGGTCGATGACCCCGATCGTGGAGTCGCTCAGCCGCACGAGGACGTTGGAGAAGCCGAAGTCACCGTGCAGGACGACGTGACCGGCCGTAACCGGGGTGGTGAGGGCATCGGCGAGCCATCGCCGCGTCACCTCGCTGTGTCCGTGGATCCGAGCCAGCACGCCGCCGGTGCGCGAGAACAGGGACGCGACGGCGCGAGGAGCATCCTTGCTCGCATCGAAGGCCGCCACGACGGGGACGAACCCCTCCAACCTGCTCATCCTCATGACGCCGGCCTCCTCGTCGACCGCGAGCGGACGGGGGACGACGAAGAGCCCTCCCGCGAACTCTTCGTATGCTCGCAGCTTGCGAGCCTCGCGGACGAGCTCTGCTCCGGGGCCGTGCTTGACCACGACGTCGCCCTCGACCCGTACCCGCACGATCACGCCCCCCTCGAACCCGGTGCGGTACGAGTGCGCGAGGTCGGACGCAACACTGGATCGTCGGCGGCATTGGTCTGGGCGGTCGGTTCGACCAGCGCCCACGCGGTCGAGATTCCCAGCAGCGCCCAGAACACGCGCGAGTTCTCGACGTTCATCGCGAACGCGTGCGCGAGGACTCCGACGACGCCTGCGAGCAAGAACGCCGACACCGCATCGCGCGTCCGAGCGACCTTGCGCACGAGGAGGACGACGACGGGCAGGACGATCCCGAGGAAGCACATGATCCCCAGGACGCCGGTCTCGGCAAGCAGGCTGAGGTAGGTGCTGTGCGCGATGGGAGCGACACCTGGCGGAAGCCCGACGCCCTCCCACGTTTGATATTGACCGACACCCGCCCCGAGGAACGGGTGCGCCTCCCACATGTCGAGAGCGTCACGCCACAGACCGAACCTCTCGTCGCTCGACGCGGCAGCCCAGCCGCTTCCGATCCGGTCCACGGAGGGAGTTGCCAAGAGGGCGGGGAAGACGAAGAGCAGCGTGAGGGTGCTGGCGATGGCGAGCGCAGCCACTCGTACGAGGGCCCTGCGTGCCGTCCGTTGCCAGAGTGCGGCGAGGACGACGACGGTGAGGGCGACGACCGCGGCGAGGACGGCGGCGCGCGAGCCGGTCAGGGCGAGCGCGACGACCTGAGGAACGAGCGCGGCGATCAGCAGGGGCTTCCTGCTGATCACCCAGACGGCCAGCGTGATGCCGAGGGAGATGTAGAGGTACGAGGCGAAGAGGTTCGGGTTCTCGAAGGTGCCGGTGGCGCGGGAGTAGTCCGTCATGAACTCCAGCGGGCCGCCGACGAGGGTTCCGACGGACGCCACGACACTGATCGAGGTCGCGGCGACGACCCAGATCGTCAGGAAGCGGTAGTCCTGCCGACCAAGCGCCCGTGCGGAGTACGTCGCGACGACGGCGAGATAGACGAACCCGATGACGACCTTCGTCGTGTCGAACACCCCGGCCAGTGCATCGGTCCCGTTGTCGCGTTGCGCCGCGAGAGACAGTCCGAGCAGGGCGACAGCGACGAAGAGCAGCGCACACACCCCGAGCGGCTGCAGGAACGCGCGAACCCGCTGGTCGAGCCGGAACGTGGGGAAGAACAGAAGTCCACCGAGCATCATCACCAGCCAGACGTCCGCGGGAGAGACGTTGACCTGAGTGCTCGTTCCGACGACGACGTTGATCGGCATCAGGACGACCAGCACGTCGAGCGCCGTCAGCCGCAGAAGGACCGCCGCGAGGACGGCGAGCGCGAGTGCCGCGACAACGGCGGCAGCGACGGGTGACTGGAAGGCGAGCACGGCGCCGGTCGCCGCGACCCCGAGCGGTACGCAGGACCACAGAAGCGCCGTGGTGCTCTGTGTCCGCTGAGCCATCTGCGATGCCTCCCGCCGGAGCTCGTGGTGGACTCGCCGCCACCCTAGTCAGGATCCTCGGGACCGGCAGATCTGCCGGCCCCCACGATCCTGACTAGGGTCCCGTCATGCGGGTCCTCCACGTCGCCCCCGGTGACGCCATCGCGCGCATCCGCCCTCAGCTCGACGCCCAGCGGGAGCACGGCTACGACGTGCGCGTCGCCTGTGGACGGTCCTCCGACCGCAACTGGTCGAAGCTCGAGCCCTTCGATCCGCTGGACATCCCGTTCCCGCGTCGTCCGGACCCACGGCAGATCGCGAAGACACTGACTGCCCTCGTGCGGGAGTGTCGGCGGTGGCGCACGGACTACCTCCACCTCCATTCACCGGCGGTCGCACTCACGGTGCGCTGGGTGCCACGTGGGCTGTGGCCGACCGGGATGCGCGTGGTGTACACGGTGCACGGCTACGGCCACCTCTGGCCGCCGCGGGGAATCACCGCACGAGGGGTGCAGCAGGCTGAGCGCATCCTCGCCGCCCGGACCGACCTCATGCTCTTCCAGAGCCGTGAGGACCTCGCCGAGTCGCGAGCCCGCCGTTACCGCAGTCGGCTGCGCTATCTCGGCAACGGTGTCGAGGATGCGTGGTTCGACATGAGACCCCGGCCCCGCGTGGCCGACCGGCTCGAAGTCGTCTACGTCGGGCGGATCGTCGAGGAGAAAGGCGTGCGAGACCTCCTGGCCGCCGTCCAGGGACTCGATCGTGTCCGGCTCCACCTCGTCGGCGAAGCGGAGCCGTCCGATCCAGCTCCGGTCGACCTCACCGAGGTCTCGAAGGGCAACGGCACCCCGACGCTCGTCCACGGCCGCGTCGAGCAGCCGCGCTTGCGGGAGCTCGTGGGTGCCGCCGACGTCCTCTGCCTCCCGAGCTACCGCGAAGGCGTCCCGCAGAGCGTGATCGAGGCGATGGCTGCGGGGAGACCGGCGATCGTCACCGATGTCAGAGGGTGCCGAGAGCTCGTCACGCACGAGCGCAACGGTCTCGTCGTGCCGACTCGCTCACCGGCCGCCCTACGGGCGGCCCTGCGGCGGATGCGGGACATGCCGTCCGACGACTATCTCGCGATGTGCCGGGCCGCGAAGTTCTCCGTCGAGTCCGAGCGGCGCTTGGGCCAGGTCCACGCACGCCTCCTCGATGCCTACCAGGAGCTCGCCCCCGCCGCGGCCCGGTGAACATGCGCTCACCCGTGCGGGTGGCTAGTCTGCGATGAGCCAACCCTTTGGGGGAAGGGAGCTCGGTGGCTGTTGTGTCCCAACTGCTACGTCGGCATCGCACCGCGGTGCTCGTCGGTTTTGACGGACTCGCTTGGCTCGCGGCGACCGTCGCGGTCGTGATCGCGCGGTTCGACGGAGACCTGCGGGAGGTCAACCCACTCGGCACGGTGCTGCTGACCGCGATCCTGGCAGGCGTGTTCACCGTGCTCGCGCGGGCCTTCCGCCTGCACAACGGGCGGGCGGTCACCGGCAGCATCGAGGAGGTCGCTCTGGTCAGCGGCGTCGCCCTCAGTGCTGGCCTCGTGGGGTTCTCGCTCAACTTCGTCACCGACCCGCTCTGGACGCCTCGTGCGGTGCCGATCGGTGCCACCGTCTGCGCGATCGCCATCATGGCCTGGGGTCGGGTGGCTTGGCGACGGTGGAACGAGCATGGCGCTCGATCGGTCCACCCTGGCGCGGCGCCGGTCCTGGTGGTCGGTGCCGGCGAGGGGGCGCGCCAGCTGATCCACGCGATCCGGCGTGATGCAGCTGTCGGGTGGGACCCGGTAGGGCTGATCGACGACGATCCGAGGAAGCGCCACCTGCGCATCGAGGGCGTCCCGGTGCTCGGGGGTCGAGGCGCGATCGCCGACGTCGTTCGCGACCGGGGCGTCGAGACGATCATCCTTGCGATCCCGTCGGCGCGGAGGAACCTCGTCCGCGCGGTTGCCGGCATCGCTGACGAGGTCGGCGTCGACGTGAAGGTTCTCCCGCCCGTGGCGGAGATCCTCGAGGGTCGGGTCGGTGTCGACGACGTGCGCGACCTCGACCTGACGGACCTGCTGGGTCGCGCTCAGATCCAGACCGACCTCAAGGGAATCGCGGACTGCCTCACGGGGCGCCGCGTCATGATCACCGGCGCAGGCGGCTCCATCGGGAGCGAGCTCTGCCTCCAGGTCCAGAGGCTCGGCCCGAGCCAGCTCGTCATGCTGGACCGCGACGAGTCCGCTCTGCACGCCACTCAGATGGCCCTGCACGGCCGTGCGCCGATGGACACCGACGACATCGTCCTGGCCGACATCCGAGACGGCGACGCCATCGACGCGGTGTTCAGCTCCTACCAGCCCGATGTTGTGTTCCACGCAGCGGCACTCAAGCACCTCCCCGTGCTTGAGCGGTTCCCCGGCGAGGCCGTGAAGACCAACGTCTGGGGAACGAAGAACGTGCTCGACGCGGCGCGTGCGTCCGGCGTCGACCGTTTCGTGAACATCTCCACGGACAAGGCGGCGAACCCGATCAGCGTCCTCGGGTACACCAAGAGGGTCGCCGAAGGGCTCACTGCAGCGTGTGACCGCGACGGCGACGGGACTTACCTCAGCGTGCGGTTCGGGAACGTGCTGGGGAGTCGCGGATCGGTACTCACGTCCTTCGTCCATCAGATCGCTGCGGGACTGCCGGTGACCGTCACCCACCCCGACGCGACTCGATACTTCATGACGATCGAGGAGGCGGTCGGCCTCGTGATCCAGGCGACGGCGATCGGGAACGGCGGCGAGGTCCTGGTGCTGGACATGGGCGAGGCCGTCAACATCCACGCCGTTGCACGTCGACTCATCGCGATGTCGCACGCGTCGGTGGACGTCGAGTTCATCGGGCTGCGCCCAGGTGAGAAGGTGCACGAGGAGCTGTTCGGCGACGGTGAGGTCGACACGCGTCCGGAGCACCCGTCGGTCTCCCACGTCCGCGTGATGCCGCTCTCCTTCTCCGCCGTGCAGAGCCTCGACCCGTGGGCATCGCCACCTGCGGTCATCCGGGGTCTGCAGAGGCTGGCGCGTCAGCTCCCGCCCCGTCTCGTGGAGGAAGCGGGGTGAGGCGGCCGGCGACCGAGGCGCTGCCCGTCGTCCCCTTCGCACGCCCTGACATCGGCGAGGCGGAGATCGCCGCGGTGGTCCACGCCCTCCGTGAGGGTTGGGTGACGACCGGACCCGCGGCCGCCGAGTTCGAGGATGCCTTCTCTGCCTTCATGGGCAACGGTGTCGAAGCCGTGGCCGTGAGCTCGGCCACCGCCGGTCTCCACCTCGCCCTGGAAGCCTGCGGGATCGGTCCTGGCGACGAGGTGATCGTGCCGACCTGGACGTTCACGGCCACGGCCGAGGTCGTCCGCTACCTCGGCGCCACGCCAGTCCTCGTCGATGTGGAGCCCAGGACGCTCAACATCGATCGCGCGGCCTTCGCTGCCGCGATGACACCGCGCACGCGGGCGGTGATCGTCGTGCACTTCGCCGGTCTCGCGGCCGACACCGCCGGCATCGCCGCCCTGGCGCGCGAGCACGGGCTCAAGGTGATCGAAGATGCGGCCCACGCCCTGCCCAGCAGCCGTGATGGGGAGCTCGTCGGTGCCGCCGGCCAAGCGGACGCCACAGTATTCAGCTTCTACGCGACGAAGGCAGTAACCACCGGCGAGGGTGGGATGCTCACGACGCGCGACCCCGGGATCGCCGCCCGGGTGCGCATCATGCGGTTGCACGGTATCGACCGCGACGCGTTCGACCGCTACCGGCGATCTTCGGCGTGGAGCTACGACGTCATCGCTCCCGGCTTCAAGAACAACCTCCCCGATCCTGCAGCGGCGATGGGCCGGGTACAGCTCGCTCGGGCGCACGCGATGAGGGACCAGCGAGAGCGCATCGCCGGACGCTACCTCGACGGGTGGGCGGACCTTCCGCTGGAGCTGCCGAGTCGAGCCGCACTCGGAGACCTTCATTCGTGGCACCTCTTCACCATTCGGCTGCGCGCCGACTCCGGGATCGGGCGAGACGCCTTCATCGACGCGCTCGCTCAGCGGGGGATCGGGAGCAGCGTCCATTTCATCCCGCTGCACCGGCTGACGTACTGGCGCCGGTCCCTCCACTTCGCGCCGGATGCGTTCCCGGTCGCCGACGAGGTCTTCCCCAGGATCGTGAGCGTCCCCGTCTTCAGCGCGATGGCCGACAGCGAGGTCGAGCGCGTCACCCGGGCCGTACGTGAGGTGCTGGAGGCGTGAGGGCGGCCGTGGAGTCCGCGCTCGCGGGCATCGCCCTGGTGGTGACGGCTCCGCTCCTCCTGCTCATCGGACTCGTCGTCCGGGTCGAGACGCGTGGGCCCGCGCTGTTCCGCCAAGTCCGGATCGGCCGAGGAGGGCAGCCGTTCGAGATCGTGAAGTTCCGGACGATGCGCGCGGGGGCGGATGGGCGCGGTCTCGAGGTGACGGTTTCGGGCGACGCCCGTGTCACGAACGTGGGCCGATTCCTTCGCAGGACCAAGCTCGACGAGCTTCCCCAGCTGCTCAACGTCGTTCGGGGAGAGATGGGAATCGTGGGGCCACGTCCTGAGGTGCCGCGCTACGTCGCACTCTGGCCACCGGAGCTTCGTCACGAGATCCTCTCCGTCCCGCCGGGACTGACCGACCCGGCCACGATCGCCCTCCGCGATGAAGAGGTTGTCCTGTCGCAGCAGGTCGACCCCGAGCGCTACTACCGCGAGGTGCTGCTGCCGCGAAAGGCTCGGATGTATTCCTCGTACGTGCGTGACCGCAATGTCCGAGGCGATGTGCTCATCCTCGCGAAGACGGTTCGAGCCGTCGTGGTCCCGCGGGGCGCTGCCGGCCGATGACCCGATCGTCCGCGAAGGTCCGCCCAGCGAGCGAAGAGGATCTCGGGGCAATCGTCGAACTGCATCGAGCCTGTTTTCCCGGCTTCTTCCTCACTGATCTCGGTGCCACATTCCTGACCGAGCTCTACCGGGGGCTGCACGACCTTCCGTCCGGGGTGCTCGTCGCCGCGTACGACGATCGGCATCGTGTTCTGGGATACGCCGGCGGTTCTGGAGAGCAGCAGGACTTCTACCGAGAGCTGTTGCGGCGTCGAGGATGGAAGTTCGCGCTCGCCGCGTTGCCAGCCGTTGCGCGTCGGCCAACCATCGCCACGCGAGTTGCTCGGGGACGCACCCGGGCGCGGCGAGACGACGACACGCGAGCACCAGGTTGCCTCATGTCGTTGGGGGTGGATCCCAAACTTCAGTCGCGAGGCGTTGGCAGGGCGCTGGTAGGCGCCTTCGAAGAGGAGCTGCGCCACCGTGGATGCGCGGCGTACTGGCTGACGACGGACGAATCCGCCAACGACGCCGCCAACAACTTCTACACGCGCCTCGGCTTCCTGCGTTCACGCGTGGTCGTGACGCCGGAGGGGCGCCACCTCAATGAGTACACGAAGTCGCTGTCCGCTGATGGTGAGCGCCCATGACCGCCAGCAACCGTCGTCTTCGGCTTCCCTCGGGTGCCGGGATGATTGGAGCCTCTGCAACCATCGTTGCCCCGACCCTGGTCTCGGTCGGACTAGGGGCGCTCACGGCAATCGTGACGGCGCGTGAGCTCGGCCCGGAGGGGCGCGGCGAGATCTCGCTGGTGCTAGCGGTGGTGAGTATCAGCTCAGTCCTCCTCACGCTCGGCATCAACACGTCGGCACGGCTCGCTTTGGTGAGGCCCGAACACGGAGTCAGAGTGTCCGCCTACCTCGGAGCATCGATCCTGCTGGTCGCCGGGGAGGTGGTCCTCGTCGTCCTGGTCTTGATGGTGACTCCGCTGATCGCGAGCTTCCAGTTCGCGGTAGGCGTGCTCTTCCTCGGAGCGCTGTATGCCGCGCTCTACCACTGCGCCGTCCTGGCGCGGGGCCTTCTGGTGACTTTCGGTGCTCTCTTCGCGACCTCGCTGTTCACGGCGGTCGGGCTGACGGTGACTTTCTCCATCTGTCTCGTGCTCGCCACCACGACGACCTCCGGCGTGACTGCGTACCTCCTCGCGTTCGCTGTGGGACTCTCCGTCGAAGTCACGGGGCTGGTCTCCTTCGCGCGGCGCCGACGGCTGCTCACCATGCCCTCGGTGGACCTTCGGCAGTGGCACGTACTCATCGGCCTGGGGCTTCCCGCACTGGGCGTCTCGGCTTCGCGGTCCTTCGTCTTCCGTTTTGACAGGTACCTCGTCGCAGTGTTTCTCGGCCTGGGTCCCGCAGGGATCTACTCCGTCGCCTCGACCCTGAGCGAAGCGCTCCGGATCGTACCGAGGGCACTCAGTGAGGTGGTGCTCCATCGCATCGCCAGTGGTCGGAGTGATCACGGTGCCGTGGCGAGGGCGCGTGTCGTCCTGTTCATCGTCATCGCTCCCATGCTTCTTGGACTGGCTGTCTTCGCGCCGGAGGTGATCACGGTCCTCGTCGGACCTGAGTACCTTCCAGGGGTGACACCGCTCCGGATCCTGTTGATCGGAGAGGTTGCTGTCGCGTCGTTCTCCGTCGACCTGCACCACCTTGCGGGAATGGGGCACCTGGCCAGGGCAGGCACGCTCGGGATCATGGTCGCGGCCGCCGTCGTGATGCTTGATCTTCTGCTCATCCCGCTGCTGGGACTGCCGGGGGCTGCGCTCGCCAGCGTCGGCGGCTACTTCACCTTCGGAGTAGTCGCTCGTCTCGCCACGCGACGCGCAGTCCGCCGTGCTGATGTGGCAACAGCCGACTGAGAGGTCGTGCGAGCTGTTCGGGCCGGCGATCGAAGCAGATCCGGCTGTTGCCGCCTCCACGTACGAGTCGCGGCGTGCGACCCGCCCACTTACGCTCGACCAGTTGACGCCTAGCTCATGCGGGGGAACATGCGGCTTCTGGTGACGGGTGGCGGAGGGTTCATCGGGTCCAACCTCGTGCGCATTGCGATGAAACACCCCCGAGTGAGTGATGTCCGTGTGCTCGACGACTTCTCGACCGGTCGCGAGGAGAATCTCGTCGGTGTGCCGGTCGACCTTCAGCGCGGGTCGGTGCGCGATCCCTCCGCGCTCATGATGTCCCTGAGGGGCATCGACAGCGTGATCCATCTCGCCGCCATCCCGAGCGTTCCGCGATCGCTGGCCGATCCGCGCACCTCGTACGAGGTGAACGTCTCGGGCACTGTCGAGGTACTGGAGGCGTGTCGCGCCGTCGGCGTCGATCACGTGGTGGTCGCGTCGTCGAGCTCGGTGTACGGCGCAAACCCGGCCGAGTACAAGAACGAGCGTGGATGGGTTCGGCCGCTCAGTCCTTATGCGGCGAGCAAGCTCGCAGCGGAGCAGATCGCGCTGGCTTACCAGGAGTCGTTCGGTCTCAGCGTTTCCGCCTTCCGCTTCTTCAACGTCTATGGGCCTCGACAACCGGCCGGACACACCTACTCCGCCGTCGTCCCAGTGTTCGTCGACGCGTTGCTTCGAGGGGCGCCTGTTCCCGTCCACGGTGACGGCGGGCAGACGCGTGACTTCACGTTCGTCGACGCCGTGTGTCGCGTGCTCATCGAGTCGGCGGTGACCGCGGGGGCGCACAGGGAACCGGTGAATCTTGCCTTCGGGACGCGCACGAGTGTCGTCGAGCTCATTGAGATGTTGGAGGCGGTGACGGGCAGAACGGCCACTATCGAGTGGCGCCCTCCGCGACCGGCCGACGTTCGAGCATCCCGCGCCGACGGTGGCCTCCTCCATCAGCTCTATCCCGTCGCCGAGCCGGTCCCGCTCCGAGATGGATTGCGCCGAACCGTGGACTGGTTCGCCACTCGTCCGACATCACACTCCTTCGATTCGTGGTCCAGCACGCTCCGCCCATAGACTTGACCGGTTATGACTGATTCCGCGCCGAATGAAGCGCAACCTTCTTTTGCTGACCTTCTCGCCGACGAGCGACTGGTCCGCGCCCTTGCCGACGTCGGCTACGAGTCGCCGTCACCCATCCAAGCGGAGGCGATCCCTCCACTGCTCGACGGGCACGACATCATCGGTATGGCGCAGACGGGCACCGGCAAGACCGCTGCCTTCGCGCTCCCGATCCTCTCCGGCATCGATGTGACCCGCCCGGAGACCCAGGCCCTCGTACTCGCCCCCACCCGTGAGCTCGCGCTGCAGGTCGCCGAGGCGTTCGCCTCGTACGCGAAGCACCTGCCGGGCCTCAACGTGGTTCCCGTCTACGGCGGTGCCGGCTACTCAGAGCAGCTCGCCGGTCTCCGCAAGGGTGCGCACGTCGTCGTCGGCACCCCCGGTCGTGTGATCGACCACCTCGAGCGCGGCCGCCTCGACCTGACGACGATCTCCTACCTCGTCCTCGACGAGGCCGACGAGATGCTCAAGATGGGGTTCGCCGACGACGTCGAGCGCATCCTGCGCGACACGCCGACGACGAAGCAGGTCGCCCTGTTCTCGGCGACGATGCCGTCGACCATCCGCCGGCTGGCCAGCCAGTACCTCAAGGATCCCGTCGAGGTGAAGGTCAAGTCGCAGACCGTCACCGCCAAGAACGTCCGCCAGCGTTGGCTGCTGGTCCCGCACTTCCGCAAGCTGGACGCCCTGAGCCGCTTCCTCGAGGTCGAGCCGCACGAGGGCGTCATCGTCTTCGTCCGTACGAAGTCGGCCACCGAGGAGCTTGCCGAGCAGCTTCGTGTCCTCGGGCACACCGCCCAGGCGATCAACGGCGACCTCGTCCAGGCCCAGCGCGAGCGCGCGGTCAACGCACTCAAGAGCGGGTCGCTCGACATCCTCGTCGCGACGGACGTCGCTGCCCGTGGGCTCGACGTCGACCGCGTCAGCCACGTCATCAACTACGACATCCCGCACGACCCCGAGGCGTACGTGCACCGGATCGGCCGTACGGGTCGCGCGGGCCGCAGCGGTGACGCCGTCCTGTTCGTCACCCCTCGCGAGCGCCGGCTCCTGAGCGTCATCGAGCGCACCACCGGTCAGCCCGTCACGCCGATGGACATCCCCACCGCCGAGCAGGTCAACGCCCGCCGGGTCGAGCTGTTCGAGGAGGCGATCACCAACGCGCTCGCGAGCCGTGACGTCCACCTCTACCGCGGCATGGTCGGCAAGTACGCCGAGGCGACGGGCGTCGACCCGCTCGACGTCGCCGCGGCGCTGGCCGTCCGTGCACAGGACGGTCGCACCTTCCTGCTCGACGCCAAGGACGACATCCAGCTCTCCGAGCGCGACAAGGGTCGTGACCGTGACCGGGGCGATCGTCCCGAGCGCCCGCAGCGCCCCACACCGGACGGCATGGCCGTCTACCGCCTCGCGGTCGGCAAGCGTCAGCGCGCCACCCCGAAGTCGATCATGGGCGCTCTCGCGAACGAGGGCGGCCTGGGCCGCTCCGACTTCGGCAACATCTCGATCCGGTTCGACCACTCGCTGGTCGAGCTGCCGGACCCGTTGCCGAGCGGCGCCCAGAACGCGCTCAGCCGGACGCGGATCGGCGGCGAGCTGATCCACCTCGAGCGTGACCGCGGTCCGCGTGGAGGTTCGGGATCGGGCGGTCCTCGTCGCAGCGGTGGCGGTCGGCCGTGGGACAACGCGGGCAAGGGCCCGGTACGGTCGGCCAGGGCACCACGACGCAAGGGGTGAGGATGTACGAGCTCGGCACCGTCGTCCAGCACTACGACTGGGGGTCGGCGTCCGTTCTCCCGGACATGCTGGGCGCCCCGGCTGACGGCGACCCGTGGGCGGAGCTGTGGATGGGCACTCATCCGCTCGGCGAGTCGACGGTCCGCCGCGCTGACGGTACGACAGTCCCGCTCAGCGAGGTCGTCGGCGAGACGCTCCCGTACCTGCTCAAGATCCTCGCGATCGCGAAGCCGCTCTCGCTCCAGGTCCACCCCGAGGCCGTCATGGCCGAGCGTGGTTTCGTGCGCGAGAACGAGCGGGGTGTCTCGCTCGACGCCCCGCACCGCGTGTTCAAGGACCCGCACCACAAGCCGGAGATGGTCTACGCACTGACTCCGTTCGAAGGCCTGATCGCGTTCCGGCCGACGGCGGAGGTGTGGCACGTCCTCGAAGGCCTCGAGTCACCTCTCGCGCAGCGGCTGAACGACGAGCTGCGCGCCGACCCGGGCTTCCCGGGTCTCGTGCGGATGGTCGGGCGGCTGCTCTCGCCGTGGATGGGTCCCACCCGCGAGGAGCTCGACGCCTTCGTCGCCGAGTGCCGCGAGAAGTACGCCGCGGGTGCCGACCGCCGGCGCGCGTACGAGACCGTCAGTGAGCTCGCCGCGCACCACGCCGGCGATCCGGGTCTCGTCGTCGCCGCCCTGCTCAACCGCATCCGCCTCGACCCTGGTCAGGCGGCGTTCGTCGAGGTCGGCGTCCTGCACGCCTACCTGAGCGGGACCTGCGTCGAGGTCATGGCCGGTTCGGACAACGTGCTCCGCGCCGGTCTGACCACGAAGCACGTCGAGCCGCACGCGCTGGTGGACTGCGTGCGGATGGGCATGGCCGACGCCCATGTGGTGACGCCGAAGGACGAGGGCGGAGTACGCGTCTTCGCGCCCGGAGTCGACGAGTTCGCGCTCGCCGTGGCGACGGTGGGCGGCGAGTCCGTGGCGACGATGCCGGGTGCCGGCCCGCGGATCGTGCTCTGCGTCGACGGAACCGTCACTGTCACCTCGGAGGAGGGCGCGCTGACGCTCACGCCGGGTCGCTCCGCGTTCGTCGCAGCCGCGGACGGCCCCGTACGCGTCGAGGGCGAGGGCACAGCGGTGCAGGCGTTCACGCCGCGCTGAGCCCTACCGTGACCGGAACCGGTCACCGTCATTGACAGTGACCCAGGTCACTCCTAGCGTCGGCTCGGGCTCTGAATCGTTTCAACAGACAACCGTCGGCGACTCGGGGCCACCCGACCCGAGGAGTCCGATGAGTTCCCGTCGTACCCGGCTTCACTCCACAGCCCCCGTCCTGCTCGCCGCCGCCGGTCTCGCTGCCGCGGCCCTCGCCGTTCCGGCCGGTTCGGTCGCGTCGGCCGCGCCGCCGGGGCATCCGTCCCCGACGGCGTCACCCGAGCTCACGGCCCGCACCTTCGCCGATCCCCCCACGTCGGTCCGTCCCAAGTACCGCTGGTGGGTCCCGCTCGCCTACACCGAGGACGGCGAGCTGGAGTCCGAGCTCCAGCAGATGAAGGACGCCGGCGCCGGTGGTGCCGAGGTCGCCGCCTTCTCCGTGGAGGGAAGCGGGAACAACACCAACCCCTTCCTCGAGACGTACGGCTGGGGCACGCCGCGCTGGGCCGAGAAGACCCGCGTGATGATGAAGGCCGCCCGTGACCGGGACCTGAGCCTGGACCTCACCATCAGCCCGCGCTGGCCGGCCACCGTTCCCACCGTCGCCGACGTGAACGACGCGGCCGCGGCGCAGCAGATCGCGTTCGCCACCGAGTTCCACAAGGGCGGCACCGGTCGTACGGGCGCGCTTCCGCGCAATCTCAGCGTCACGGTGCCCTCCGGAGCACGGACCTCGCTGATCGCCGCCGTCGTGGCGAAGTGCGAGGACGCTGCGTGCGCGTCGCAGTCGGCGAAGCCGAAGCTGCTCGACCGCTCCAGCGTCGTGGACGTCACGCAGAAGGTCGACGGTACCGGCAACCTCGACCTCACCTTCGAGGGCGACGCGAACAGCACCTATGCGCTCATCGCGTTCTACCAGCTGCCGACCGGCCAGTCGCTCTCCGGCTACACGCCGACCGGCACCAACTACGTCCTCGACACGCTCAGCGTCGAGGGTGCCAAGGCGACGACGGACTTCTACGACGCCTCCATCCTCACCCCGGACGTCCGCAAGCTGCTCTCCCAGCTGCGGTCGGCCGACTTCTACGAGGACTCGCTGGAGATCGGCACTACCCAGAAGTGGACCTCCGACTTCGTCGCGGAGTGGACGAAGCGCCGTGGGTACTCCCCGGTCACCGTCCTGCCCGCCCTCGCCGGTGCCGGAGACCAGGGCATCACGTCGAAGCCAGCGTTCGACTTCGCCGACGGCTCAGGCGCGCGGGTCCGGACCGACTACCGCCAGACGTGGAGCGACCTCTACATCGCCAACCGCCTCGAGGTGCTCCGTGAGTGGGCGAACCGGCACCACATGCAGACGCGCGTCCAGACGTACGGCGGTCCGATCGACATCACCGAGGCGTCCGGGCACGTCGATGTCCCGGAGGGCGAGTCCCTCGCGTTCGGGCAGAGCGTCGCCGCCTACAGCAACGTCGAGGACTACAAGGTCGTCGCATCGGGCGCTCATCTCGCCGGGTCGCCGGTCGTCTCGGACGAGTGCTGCGCCTTCTCCAACCAGGTGTGGGCGTCGACCGTGGCCGACGCGACGGAGCGGTCGAACCTGCAGGCGGTCTACCGCGGCTTCGCCGGCGGTGTGAACCAGATCGTGTGGCACGGCTTCCCCTACCTCAACCGTGGGCCGGCCGGTGCGGGACAGCAGTCCACGTGGCCCGGCATGACCTACGGCGGCAACACCTCGTGGTCAGAGGCGTTCGGGAGCAAGAACAATCCCAGCTGGTCGGACTACCGGCCGGTCAACGACCATCTCGCCCGCATGCAGATGGTCCTGCGTCAGGGCAAGCCGCGCTTCGACCTCGCCGTCTACCGCCATGACTTCGGCCTCAACGGCACCGGCACCACCGGCACGGGGTCGGACAAGATCCTGCCGAGCTCGTCGGCAACGGCCGCCGCCGGATACACGTACGAGTACCTCAGCCCGGCGCAGCTGCGGAGCAAGGACGCCCGCTACGAGCACGGAGCGCTCTTCCCCGGTGCGTCTGCCTACCAGGCTGTCCTCCTCGACGAGCAGGACACGATGCCCGTCGACACGGCTGAGCGCCTCCTCGCCCTCGCGCGGCGCGGTCTCCCGGTCGTCGTGGTCGGAGACCTGCCGACGTCCGTCCCAGGGCTCGACCACGGCGGCTCGGAGGACGCCGAGCTCCGGCGCGTGGTCGCTGGGCTCATCGCGCAGCGCAGCGTGGTGCGCGTCGACGACGAGCGCAAGGTCCCGGCCGCGCTCGAGCGCCTCCGGGTCGCGCCCGCGGCCGCTGCCTCGGTGCCCTCCGCAGACGTCCTTGCCGTACGGCGGCACGCGAGCGCGAAGGGCGACTCGAGCGACTACTACTACCTGTGGAACCAGACGGGCGCCCGCGCCCACCAGACGATGACGCTCGCCGGTGACGGCACTCCGTACCGGCTGAACACCTGGACCGGCGAGATCACCCCGATCACGGAGTACGAGCGGCACCGGGGCGGGGTCACACTGGACGTGGACCTGGCGGCGCACGACGCCGACGTCGTCGTGCTGACCGAGCGCCGCGACGGGACCTTCCACGGTCGTGGCCGCACCGGCGCCGACGGCACGTCGAAGGCCGGCCGTGGCGCCGACCCTGTGGACATCGCGTCGTGGGACCTCACCGTCGACGGCTGGAGCCCGGGTGCCTCCGGACTCCCCGGCGACACCGCGCACACGCAGCTCGGGCCGGTCGCGATCCGGTCGGAGCAGGGCGAGCCGCTACCGGCCTGGACGTCGATCACACCTGAGAACGGCTTCGACGCCGACCTCGGCGACGTCTCGGGCGTCGGCACCTACACCACGTCGTTCCGACTCGGTGAGGACTGGCGTCGCGTGAGGGAGGCACAGCTCGACCTGGGCCGCGCCGTCGACACCGTCAGCATCACCATCAACGGCAAGGCGCTCCCTCCGGTCGACCAGGCGGACCTCGCGCACATCGAGGTGGGCAAGCACCTCCGCGTGGGAGAGAACACGATCAGCGTGAGGGTGGCCTCGACCCTCCTCAACGCGGTCCGAGTGGCACCAGGCACCGGCGCCTCCGGCCGCGCGAAGATGGACTACGGACTCCTCGGGCCGGTCCGGCTCACGCCGACGTCGGGCGCGGACCCGTACCTCCTCGTCGAGCCGATGGAGCGAGCCGTCCCGCTCGCGTCCGGCGCGTCGAACCGGGCGCGGTTCCTGGTGACCAACCGGTCGTCGCGTCCGGTCGGTGCGGAGGTCGAAGCCGCTGCGCCGGCAGGCGTCACGGCGACGCCTCCGTCCGGCAAGGTCACCGTCCCTGCCGGTGACTCCCGTGTCGTCGAGGTCGTCGTACGCCACGACACGGCCACCGACGACTCGAGGCTCGGTGTCACGGTCGCGGCCGACAACGGTGCTCGGGGGGAGGCGACCGTCACCCTGAACCACACGACCAACCTCGCGGTGAACACCGACGGGGCGCCGTTCCCCGCGCTGCTGGCCGACGCGAGCCAGGACCGCTATCCGGCGCACCTCGCCGTCGACGGCGACGCGGCGACCTTCGCGGTCTCGTACGGGCGTGCCGCCGGCCAGGGGCCGACGCCGGAGCGGCCGTGGCACATCGGCGTGGATCTCGGGCTGCCCGCCGCGCTCGGATCCGTCACCGTGGGTGGGCGCTCGCTCTACGGCTCCCGCGACTACACCCTCGAGGTGTCCGACGACGGATCCACGTGGCGAACGGTCGCCACCGTCGTCGACGCCGCGAAGGAGGGCAGCACCATCGAGCTCGACGCCGTGAAGGCGCGCTACGTCCGCGCCCGGGTCACCAGGGCGTGGGACAACGGCACGGACGCGAACGTCCAGATGAGCGAGCTGGAGGTGCACGCACCCTGACCTCCTGACGCACGAAGGCCCGCCGGGGACTCCCGGCGGGCCTTCGTCGTACGTCGGTAGCTGGTGTCAGCCGTTGATCATGCCCGCACCGACGGTGATGCCGGTGGCCTCGTCGATGAGGACGAACGACCCGGTCGTACGGTTCTTCTCGTACGGGTCGGTGAACAGCGGCGCCGTCGTGCGCAGCTTGACGCGCCCGATCTCGTTGAGCCCGAGCTCACCAGTCTCCTGGTCGCGGTGGAGCGTGTTGATGTCCAGCCGGTACTGGATCTCCTTGACCAGCGCACGGGCGTTGCGCGTCGTGTGCTTGATCGCGAGCTTCTGGCGCGGACGCAGCGGCTCGTTGGTCATCCAGCAGATCATCGCGTCGATGTCCTGCGTCGGGGTCGGCGCGTTCTGCGGGCGACAGATCATGTCGCCGCGCGAGACGTCGAGGTCGTCGGCGAGCCGGACCGTCACCGACATCGGCGGGAAGGCCTCGGTCACCGACTGGTCGAACAGGTCGATGGCCGAGATCGTCGTCTGGAAGCCGCTCGGCAGGACCTGCACCTGGTCACCCGGCTTGAGCACACCGCCGGCGACCTGGCCCGCGTAGCCGCGGTAGTCGTGGAACTCGTCGGACTTCGGACGGACCACGTACTGGACCGGGAAGCGGGTGTCGACGAGGTCGCGGTCGGAGGAGACGTGGACGTTCTCGAGGTGGTGGAGCAGCGAGGTGCCCTGGTACCACGGCATGTTGGCGCTGCGCTCGACCACGTTGTCGCCCTGGAGCGCCGAGATCGGGATGATCGTCAGGTCCGGGATGGTGAGCTTGGCGGCGAACGTGTCGAACTCGTCGCGGATCTTCTCGTAGATCGCCTGGTCGTAGTCGACCAGGTCCATCTTGTTGACCGCGAGCACGAGGTGCGGGACCCGCAGCAGCGAGAGGATCACCGCGTGGCGGCGGCTCTGCTCGGTCAGGCCCGTGCGGGCGTCGACGAGCACGAGCCCCAGGTCGGCCGTCGACGCACCGGTGACCATGTTGCGGGTGTACTGCACGTGGCCAGGCGTGTCGGCGATGATGAACTTGCGCCGGGGCGTCGCGAAGTAGCGGTAGGCCACGTCGATCGTGATGCCCTGCTCGCGCTCGGAGCGGAGCCCGTCGGTGAGCAGCGCGAGATCGGTGTAGTCGTAGCCCTTGTCCGCCGACGTCCTCTCGACGGCCTCGAGCTGGTCCTCGAAGATCGCCTTCGAGTCGAGCAGGAGCCGACCGATCAGCGTGGACTTGCCGTCGTCGACCGAGCCTGCGGTCGCGAACCGGAGCAGGTCCATGCGCGGTGCCTGGGTCTCGTCGGTGGTCTCGGTGGCGGTCGCGGCCATCAGAAGTAGCCTTCCTTCTTGCGGTCTTCCATGGCGGCCTCGCTGAACCTGTCGTCGCCACGGGTCGCGCCGCGCTCGGTGACGCGCGCGATCGCGATCTCGTCGATGATCTCGCCCGTGGTCGCCGCAGCGGAGTCCACGCAGCCCGTCAGGGTCATGTCGCCGACCGTGCGGAAGCGTACGAGGCGCTCCTCGACGGTCTCGCCCGACTTCAGCGTGAGGTGGTCGCCCGCCGACAGCAGCATGCCGTCGCGCTCGACGATCTCGCGCTTGTGGGCGAAGTAGATCGACGGGATCTCGATCTTCTCGCGGTGGATGTAGTGCCAGATGTCGAGCTCGGTCCAGTTGGACAGCGGGAAGATCCGCATGTGCTCGCCACCGGAGATGCGGCCGTTGTAGAGGCTCCACAGCTCGGGACGCTGCATCTTGGGATCCCACTGGCCGAACTCGTCGCGGTGGGAGTAGACGCGCTCCTTGGCGCGTGCCTTCTCCTCGTCACGACGCCCACCGCCGAACGCAGCGGTGAAGCCGTGCTCCTCGATCGCGTGGAGAAGGGTGCCGATCTGGAGCCGGTTGCGGCTGGTCTTGCCGTCGTCGACCACGATGCCGTCGGCGATCGCCTGGTCGACCGAGGCGACGATCATCCGCAGGCCGAGACGCTCGACCCAGTGGTCGCGGGTCTGCAGCACCTCGGGGAAGTCGAATCCCGTGTCGACCTGCATCACGGGGAAGGGGACGCGCGCCGGGTAGAAGGCCTTCTCCGCGAGCCGAAGCATCACGATGGAGTCCTTGCCGCCGGAGAACAGCAGGACCGGCTTCTCGAACTCGGCGGCCACCTCACGGAAGATGTGGATTGACTCGGCCTCCAGCTGGTCGAGCTGGCTGAGCCGGTAGTCGTGCATGGGGGTCACCAGGGGTTCTCCCGTCGTTCCTGGGTTGTGCCGGTCTTGGCGCGAACGTTCATCTTATCGAGCCTTCTCAGCGGCAGGAAAAGACGCCGCATCGTGGATGTGCTCCGAGCGGTTGCTTCGGACGATACCGAGGGCGAGCAAGAGCTGGGCCGCCAGGTACGTCACCATCACCCAGACGTCGCCGGGCTCTGGGCGGTCGACGCCGGCGACGTCCATCGCGATCAGGGTGTCGGACAGCAGGAAGAGGGCGCCGCCGACGCCTGCGGTGAGGCTCACCCCGAACGCGGTGACTGCCGTCGCCGTCAGCAGGAGCGAGTACACGAGGATCGGGATCTGGAGCTCGGGGGCCTCGTCGCCCAACGGACCCCACAGGGCGGCGATCGTCGCGGCCCAGGCCACGACCCCGGCCACCACGGCCCACCAGCGTCGGCGCAGGCCGGCCAGGGCGCCGTGCCGGACGAACCACGTGACGAAGCACACGTGGGCTGCCCCGAACCCGGCCATCCCGACGACGAACAGGCCGTCGACCTCGAGCGCGACGTCGCCGACCCACGAGAGGAGCAGTGCGGCCACGAGCAGCCTCGGGCCGCGCTGGCGTACGACCCACAGCGCGAGCGCGGGCATCAGGAGCGCCTTGGTCAGGGAGGCGGCGAGCCCGGCGTCGACGGCCACCAGCACCACGTTGACGGCGCTGAGCGCGAGGAAGAGGATCATGCGCGTTCCTCCTCGCTGGCACGTCGAGCGCGTTCGATGTCGCGCTTCTCCGCGAACAGGTCGACGCCCTCGGGGAGCCCGATGCGGGCGCGGACCAGCGACCAGGCGATCGGGCCGAGGATCACCATCGCGGCGGCGATGATGCCGACCGCGACCGGGGGTACGCCGAGGAGCGAGAGGCCGGTCAGGCTGAGGACGACCACGATGCCGCGACGGACGATACCCTGCGGGACGCGGTTGGCGATGCGGGCGCCCAGGTACGTGCCGGGCGTCCCGCCGACGATCAGCGGGATCAGGATCTCGAAGTCGACGCCGGTCACGATCACATGGGTGATGGCGGCCGAGAGGACGAGCGGCACGGCCTGGACGAGGTCGGTGCCGACGAGCCGTACGGCGGTGAGCGTCGGGTACAGCAGGAGCAGCGACACCATGATCAGGGAGCCCGAGCCGACCGACGTGACGCCGACGAGGAGGCCGCCGATCGCCCCGACGCAGAACGTCGGGAGGGGGCGTACGTGGGGGTCGTCGGTCGACGGCGGGCGACCGAGGCGGGTCGCGCGGACGTTGAGGTACGACCGCAGGGTGTACGTCGCCGCCGTGAGGAGGAGCGCGACGCCGATCGCGGTCTTCACGAACGCGGTCTGGTCCTCGTCGGCGCCGATGGACTCGATGATGAAGGCGCCGGCCGCGGCGGTCGGGACGGACCCGAGCATCAGCCATCCGGCGAGCCGCCAGTTCGGCGAACCGGCGCGGGCGTGGACGGTGGCGCCGACCGACTTGTTGACCGAGGCCGCGACGAGGTCGTTGGCGACCGCTGCCGTGGGGTTGATGCCCAGGAAGATGAGCGCCGGCGTCATGAGGGCGCCGCCGCCCATGCCCGTGAGGCCGACGACGATCCCGACGCCGAAGCTCACCGCGAGGATCGAGAGCGCGGAGTAGGTGAGGACGTCGATCATGCCTCGCTCCAGAGCCCGGCGTCGACGAGTGCGCGTACGACCTCGTCCAGGACGTCGGAGACCGTGCGTCCCGTGGTGTCGACGGAGACGAGGGCGTCGTCGGGCACCTCGTAGGGCGAGGAGATGCCGGTGAACTCAGGGATCACGCCTGCGCGCGCCTTGGCGTACAGGCCCTTGCGGTCGCGGCGTTCGCACTCCTCGAGCGGCGTGGCGACGTGGACGAGCGCGAAGGAGGCGCCGGCCTCCTCGACCATGCTCCGGACGAGTGCGCGGGTGGCGGCGAACGGTGCGATGGGGGAGCAGATCGCGACGCCGCGGTGGCGACCGATCTCGGCGGCCACCCACCCGATGCGGGCGATGTTGGTCTCGCGGTCCTCCTTGGAGAAGCCGAGGCCCTTGCTGAGGTGGTGGCGTACGACGTCGCCGTCGAGGCTGGTGACGGTGCGGCGCCCGTCCTCGAGCACCAGGTCGTACAGGGCTCGAGCGATCGTCGACTTGCCCGAGCCGGACAGCCCCGTGAAGAACACGACGAGACCGCGCTCGTCCAGCGGAGGCTGATCGGCAGTGACGACCGCCGCGACCGTGTCAGCGAGCTCGCCGGTGCCGGGGATCGCGAGGACCTCGTCGGCGTAGGCGCGGAGGACCTCGGCCGTGAGGCCGGCGTCGTCGGTCGCGTCGGGGCGGCGGGTGAGTGCGACCGCGACGACGGCGCGGTCGGGCAGCGCGGCCCGCGCGGCCCGGATGAGGGCGGGAACCGACAGCGTACGGCGAGGGTCGGCGCCGGTGCGCACGAGGAGGACCGCGCGACGCCCGGTGCGCGCCTCGGCGTCGGTGATCACGGCGACGTCCTCGACGGTCAACGGCTGCTCGACGAGCACGGCGAGCGCGTCCGGGTGCGCGGCGCGGACCTCGGCCGGCGCAAGGTGCAGCCGGCGGAACGGTCCGTACGCCGGGAGGTCGAGGGGATCGATCTTGCCCGTCTCCGCGTCGTACGTGGCGAGGGGGAGGCCCTCCGGGTCGAGGAGCTCGACCGGTCCGCTGAGGTCGCGCGGGACGGCCACCTCGAGGCGACGGTCGGCAGGCCACGCGCCCAGCAGCGCGAGCTCGAGGTCCGCGAGCTCGCGAGCGTCGGGGGTCCACTGGGCTCGGTTCACGAAGGCGATTGTGTCACGCGAGATTGAAAACAAACCGAGGTATGGGGAATTTGCGACCAGCGCGACGCGGTGATGCTGGCAGCTTGCATCTGCTTGCAGTTGCAAGCACTATGGAGGGGTGGCAAAGATCAGTGTGGGCAAGACCGTGGGCGACCTCGGCGGCTACCTCAGGGACCAGCGTCGTCAGGCGCAGCTCTCCCTCCGTCAGCTGGCCGACCTGACCGGTGTCTCCAACCCGTACCTGAGCCAGATCGAGCGCGGCCTCCGTCGGCCGTCGGCAGAGGTCCTCCAGCAGATCGCGAAAGCGCTGCGGATCTCCGCCGAGTCCGTGTACGTGCAGGCAGGCCTGCTCGATCCCGACGACTCCATGACAGGCGGCGGCGTCGAAGCGGCCATCGCGACCGACCCTCGACTCGTTGACCCGCAACGGCGCGCCCTGCTCGAGATCTACCGCTCGTTCGTCGGCGAAGCACCCGCTGCTCCGGCCGGCACCGCCGACCAACCAGAGAAGGAGGCTCGTCCATGAGCATCCAGGACAGCATCACCAAGACCATCACCGGACTCCCCGCGACCGCGACGGCTCTCGTCGGCCAGGCCCAGGCCACCGCGACCGCCCTCGTGAGTCAGCTCGCCGACCTCGACCTCGACGATCTCCAGAAGAAGATCGAGTCCGACGCCAAGGCGCTCCCCAGTCAGGCCGGCGCCCTGTACGCCGACGTGCTGAAGCGCGTGAAGGGCGTCGACGTCGACGACCTCTTCGACGGCCTCGAGGACAAGATCGAGGGCAAGCTCGAGGACATCGCCGAGGACGTCAAGGAGCTCGTCATCATGCTGGCCGCCGTCGCCCGCAACGCGGCGACGGAGGCGGCCTCCTCCTCGCCGCTGGCGAAGAAGGGCTCGGCCAAGAAGGCCCCGACCGCCGCTGACCCGGCGGCGGCCGCGGCGGCGGCTGCGGCGGCCACGCCGGCCGCGAAGAAGGCTCCGGCGGCCAGGAAGTCGGCGCCGTCGGCGAAGAAGGCTCCGGTCGCCAAGAAGGCACCGGCAGCGAAGAAGGCCCCCACCGCGAAGAAGTCGGCTCCGGCCGCGAAGAAGGCCCCCGCCGCCAAGAAGTCGGCTCCGGCGGCGAAGAAGTCGGCCCCGGCAGCGCCGGCGGTCAAGAAGGCCCCCGCCGCCAAGAAGGCACCGGCAGCCAAGAAGTCGGCACCTGCTGCCCCGGCGGCAGCCAAGAAGGCGACCGCGCCCACGACGGACGCGCCGTCCTCCGACGCCAGCTGAGGCATCGGCACTCTCCGTACGAGCACCGTCGGGGTCTGTCTCTCGGGATAGGCTCTGACGGTGTTCGTACTCTTTTCAGTCCAGTCGCTCGTCGAGGCCCTCATCACCCTCCTGATGATCGGTGCCAAGGGCTTCGCGATGGTGGACGCCGTCTCGCGCACGCCGCAGGCGTTCGTCGCTGCCGACAAGCAGACGAAGCCGTTCTGGCTCATCGTGCTCGGGCTGTCCCTCGTGGCCAACCTCCTCATCTGGTACCCGCTCAGCATTCTCAACCTCGTCGGCATCGTGGCGGCACTCGTCTACCTCGCGGACGCGCGCCCGGCGCTCCAGCAGGTCAGCGGCCGGTGACGGCGTCGAAGCCACGTCCTGACGTTCCCGCGCAGCACGTCGGACCCCTCGACCTGGTCGCCTTCACGTGCGAGCTCGCGGCGATGGTCCTGCTCGGCTTCGCCGGATGGTCCCTCGGTGACGGCTGGTGGCGCGGCGCGGTGCTGGCGGTCGCCCTGGTCGCCGTCGCCGTGTGGTTCTGGGGGCGTTGGCTTGCGCCGACCTCGCCGCGCCGCGTCCCGATGCCCCACCGGCTGTGGGTGAAGGCGGGCTTCTACGTGGTGGTCGGCGTCCTCGGCACGCTCGCCGGCTACCCGGTGTGGGCGCTCCTGCTCGTCGCCGTCGCGGTGACCGCCGCGGTCCTGCGCCGCGACTGACGCGCCGGCGACGCGCCGTACCAGAACTTCGTCGAACACCTGTTCGACGTTGTCGTATGCTGGACGGATGTCGGTGCAGTTCCAGGGCTCCCTCTTCGACTCGTCCGACGAGCCCACGCTGGGTCCTCTCGAGGGCCACGTCACCCGCCACGAGCTGTCTGCCGGGGCGTGGGTCGACGTACGCCCGCGCTGGGTCGACGGCTCCGACGAGCTCTTCACCCATCTCCACGACACCGTGGCGTGGCGTGCCGACGAGCGAGAGATGTACGAGCGGGTGGTCGCCGTCCCGCGCCTGCTCGCGTGGTTCGGCGAACGAACCGTCTGGCCGCACGAGGTGCTCGACGAGGCGCGCGAGCAGCTCGGGGACTTCTACGAGCACGAGCTGGGGGAGCGGTTCGCGACGGCGGGGCTGTGCCTCTACCGCGACGGGCGCGACTCGGTCGCGTGGCACGGTGACCGCATCGGCCGGGGACGCTCCCAGAACACGATGGTCGCGATCCTGTCCCTCGGCTCGCCGCGCCGGCTCGCGCTTCGGCCCCGTGGAGGAGGCACGTCGCTCTCGTTCACGCTCGGGTCGGGCGACCTGCTGGTGATGGGTGGCACCTGCCAGCGCACGTGGGAGCACGCGATCCCCAAGACGGCCAAGCCGGTCGGCCCTCGCATCAGTGTCCAGCTCCGTCCGCGCGGCGTGCTCTAGGCCGCCGCAACGCACGAGGCCACGGCTCCTGGGACGAAGCCACGCCTAGAGCGCGCGCTTCGAACCAGTAGACGTGGCTTCGTCAGGCTCAGCCCGTTGGGTCAGCCCTTGGGGCCGCGGCGCTTCGAACGGGCGCGCTCGCCGGCGTCGAGGATCACCTTGCGGATGCGTACGGCGGTCGGCGTGACCTCGACGCACTCGTCCTCGCGGCAGAACTCGAGGCTCTGCTCGAGCGACAGCCTGCGCGGCGGGATCAGCTTCTCGAAGTTGTCGGAGGTGGCGGACCGGATGTTGGTCTGCTTCTTCTCCTTGGTGATGTTGACGTCCATGTCGTCGTCGCGGCTGTTCTCGCCGACGATCATGCCCTCGTACACCTCGGTCGTGGGCTCGACGAACATGACGCCTCGCTCCTGCAGGCTCGTCATCGCGTACGCCGAGGCGGCGCCGGCGCGGTCCGCGACGAGCGAGCCGCTCGGGCGGGTCGAGATGTCGCCCAGCCACGGCTCGTACCCCTCGAACACGTGGTGCGCGATGCCGGTGCCACGGGTGTCGGTGAGGAACTCCGTACGGAAGCCGATGAGGCCCCGCGCCGGCACCACGAACTCCATGCGGACCCAGCCGGTGCCGTGGTTCGTCATCTGCTCCATGCGGCCCTTGCGGACGGCGAGGAGCTGGGTGACCGTGCCGAGGTACTCCTCGGGGCAGTCGATCGTCAGGCGCTCGACGGGCTCGTGGACCTTGCCGTCGACGATGCGGGTGACGACCTCCGGCTTGCCGACCGTCAGCTCGAAGCCCTCGCGACGCATCTGCTCGACGAGGATCGCCAGCGCCAGCTCGCCACGACCCTGCACCTCCCACGCGTCGGGACGCTCGGTCGGCAGCACCTTGATCGAGACGTTGCCGACCAGCTCGCGCTCGAGGCGGTCCTTGACGAGTCGGGCGGTGACCTTCGTCGCCTTCTCGCGCCCCGCGAGCGGCGAGGTGTTGGTGCCGATGGTCATCGAGATCGCCGGCTCGTCGACCTGGATCAGTGGGAGCGGCTGCGGGTTCTCGGGGTCGGCGAGCGTCTCGCCGATCATGATCTCGGGGATGCCGGCGACCGCGACGATGTCGCCGGGGCCTGCCTCCTCGGCGGGGACCCGCTCGAGCGCCTCGGTCTTGAGGAGCTCGGTGATCTTGACGCGCTCGACCGAGCCGTCACGCTTGCAGTACGCGACCTGGGCGCCCTTGCGCAGCGTGCCCTCGTGGACGCGGATCAGCGCGAGGCGGCCGAGGAACGGCGACGCGTCGAGGTTGGTGACGTGGGCCTGGAGGGGCGCATCCTCGGTGTAGGTCGGCGCGGGGACCGTGTCGAGGATCGTCTGGAACAGCGGGAGCAGGTCCTCGCTGTCCGGCATGCCTCCGTCCTCGGGCTGCTCCAGCGACGCGCGCCCGGCCTTCGCCGACGCGTAGACGACGGGGAAGTCGAGCGCGTCGGTGTCGGTGGCGTCGTCGAGCAGGTCCATGAACAGCTCGTACGCCTCCTCGACGACCTCGCTGATGCGCGCGTCGGGACGGTCGACCTTGTTCACGACGAGGACGACGGGCATCTTGGCGTGCAGCGCCTTGCGGAGGACGAACCGCGTCTGCGGCAGCGGCCCCTCGGAGGCGTCGACGAGCAGGACGACACCGTCGACCATCGACAGGCCGCGCTCGACCTCGCCACCGAAGTCGGCGTGGCCGGGGGTGTCGATGATGTTGATCGTGACGCCGCCGTCGGGGGCGCCGGGGCCGGCGTACTGGACCGCAGTGTTCTTCGCGAGGATCGTGATGCCCTTCTCGCGCTCGAGGTCACCGGAGTCCATGGCGCGCTCGGCGAGCTGGTGGTGCTCGTCGTAGCTGCCCTGCTGCTGCAGCATCGCGTCGACGAGGGTGGTCTTGCCGTGGTCGACGTGCGCGACGATCGCGACGTTGCGGAGGTCGGAGCGAGTGGGCATGCGCTGACGTTCGGTCCTTGCGTGGGAGAGGCGCCGGACGGTACGCACGGCGCAGAGCGTCCTCCATCCTACCGGTCGGACCGCGATGCACCGCTTCGTGCGGCTCGTGCGACGTCCGGTGTGACGTGCGTCTCGCGTTCGCTCTGCGCATATTGCGATGACATGTGTCGGTGGATGGGGTCATGGTGGACGTTGGGCACCAGGTGGGTGTCGCACAGTCAGGAAGGCTGGCCAGCATGGCCGACACGCAACAGACCTCCGAGCACCCGGAGTACCCGGAGAACATCGACGCCGCGGTCCTCAAGATCGCCGGCGTCGTCATCCTCGGCGTCATCATGTCGATCCTCGACATCACCGTCGTCAACGTGGCGCTCCCGACGTTCCAGGAGGAGTTCGGCTCGGCGGCCGACCCGCTCGCCTACTCGCACGTCGCGTGGACGGTGACCGCCTACACGCTCGCGCTCGCGACCGTCATCCCGCTGACGGGCTGGGCCGCCGACCGGTTCGGGACGAAGCGGCTCTTCATCGTGGCCATCGGCCTCTTCACCGCAGGCTCGGTCCTGTGTGCGACCGCGGAGAGCATCAACACCCTGATCGCCTACCGGGTCCTGCAGGGCCTCGGCGGCGGCATGATCATGCCGCTCGGCATGACGATCATGACCCGCGCCGCAGGACCGAAGCGCATGGGCCGTCTCATGGCCGTCATGGGCATCCCGATGCTGCTCGGCCCGATCATGGGCCCGATCATCGGCGGCTACCTCATCGAGCACGCGAGCTGGCACTGGATCTTCCTGATCAACCTGCCGATCGGCATCGCGACGATCATCTACGCCTGGTTCGCGCTGCCGGGTGACCGCCCGGAGCCGTCGGAGTCGTTCGACTTCGTCGGCATGCTGCTGCTGTCGCCCGGTCTCGCGCTGTTCCTGTTCGGCGTCTCGTCGATCCCCGAGAAGGGCACGTTCGCCGACCCGCAGGTCTGGGTGTCGATGGTCGTCGGTGCGGTGCTGATGCTGGCATTCGTCTGGCACTCGTTCCGCCCGGAGCATCCGCTCCTGGACCTGCGCCTGTTCCGCAACCGAGACGTCACCCTCGCGGTGATCATCATGTTCCTGTTCGTCACCGCGTTCTTCGGGAGCCTGCTCCTCGTCCCGACCTACTTCCAGCAGGTGCGCGGCGAGTCGACGCTCGACGCGGGTCTCCTGGTGGCCTCCCAGGGCATCGGTGCGATGGTGACGATGCCGATCGCCGGCCGGCTGGTCGACCATGTCCCGATCGGACGCATCGTCCCGTTCGGCATCGTCGGCATCCTGATCGGCATGCTGCCGCTGACGCAGATCACCTCGACGACGAGCTATCCGACGATCGTGATCGCGCTGTTCGTGATGGGACTCGGCATGGGCGCCACGATGATGCCGATGTTCACGTCCGCGCTGCGGAGCCTCAGGCCGCACGAGGTCGCGCGCGGCACGACGCTCATCAACATCAACCAGCAGATCGCGTCGTCGACCGGCGTCGCGGTGATGTCGGTCCTGCTCACGAACTGGCTGCCCACCGAGAAGATCTGGTACGCCGTGGTGGGCACGTGGCAGAACCCGCAGCTGGTGCCGCAGCTCGGTGGCCAGGAGGTCGTCGACGGCCTCCTCGCTGACGCCGGGCAGGCGTTCGCCAACACGTTCTGGGTCGCGTGGGTGCTCGTGCTCATCACGCTGATCCCGGTCGCGCTGCTGCCCCGCAAGTACGAGGACGTTCCGGAGGCCACGGCCGAGGGCGTCGAGCCGGCGCCGCCGCCGATGCACTGAGGCGCGACGCCCAGGCCGCCGGCGTCAGCCGCGGGCGACCTTCCAGGGAGCGGCCTGGGCGATCGGCTTGATCACCATCAGGTCGATGTTGACGTGCTGCGGCCGGGTGACCATCCAGCTGATGGCGTCGGCGACGTCCTCGGCGCTCAGCGGCTCGTCGACGCCCTCGTAGACCGCGTCGGCACGCGCCTTGTCGCCGCCGAAGCGTACGAGGGAGAACTCGTCGGTCTGCACCATGCCGGGCGCGATCTCGGTGACCCGGACGGGCTCACCGTTGAGCTCGAGGCGCAACGTCTCGGTGATCATCGCGACCCCGTGCTTGGCGGCCGTGTAGCCGGCTCCACCCTCGTACGCGAGGTGGCCGGCGATCGAACCCACGTTGAGGACCGTGCCCGCTCCGCTGGCACGCAACGCGGGGAGCAGCGCCTTCGTGACGCGGAGCGTGCCGAGGACGTTGGAGTCGTACATCTGCTGCCACGCGTCGGGGTCGGTGCGTTCGATCGGCTCCTGGCCGACCGCTCCGCCCGCGTTGTTGACGAGCACCGCCAGCTCGGGGCCGACTGCCGCGGCGAGCGCGTCGACCGACTCCTGGTCTGTCACGTCGCAGACGACGGCGGTGCCCCCGATCTCCGCGGCGATCGCCTCGACCCGGTCCGATCGCCGGGCGGCGCAGACGACGTGGAACCCGTCGGCGGCGAGGCGTCGTGCGGTGGCGGCACCGATGCCGCTGCTGGCTCCGGTGACGAGTGCGGTGAGTCTTTCGGCCATGTCCGCATGCTGCCACGGGCCCGCCGCGCACTGGGAAGCGGCGTGCGGCGGGCTGAGGTCAGACGGGGATCACTCCCAGACGACGGCTCGCCCTCGTCCGACTCGGTCTCGACCCGCCGACGTACGTCGGCGGTTGGTGGTGCGCGCCTACGATGGAGGTCGTGATCTCCCCCCACGTGCGCCGCATCGCCATGCTCTCGGCGCACACGTCGCCGCTCGAGCAGCCGGGCAACGGGGATGCCGGCGGCATGAACGTGTACGTCCTCGAGCTGGCACGTCGCCTCGCCGCCCGGTCCGTCGAGGTCGAGATCTTCACCCGGGCGACGTCCTCCGAGCAGCCCTCGATCGTGGAGGCGCTTCCCGGGGTGATGGTCCGCCACGTCCCGGCAGGCCCGTTCGAGGGCCTCGGCAAGCACGACCTCCCCGCCCAGATGTGCACCTTCGTGCGGGACGTCCTGCGGGCGGAGGCAAACCGCCCGGTCGGGTGGTTCGACGCGGTCCACTCCCACTACTGGCTCTCCGGTCAGGTCGGTCAGGTCGCCGCGGACCGGTGGGGAGTGCCGCTCGTCCACTCGATGCACACGATGGCCAAGGTCAAGAACGCCAATCTCGCGGCCGGCGACGCCGCGGAACCGGCAGGCCGTGTGGTCGGCGAGGAGCACCTCGTCGAGTGCGCCGACCGCCTGATCGCGAACACCGTCGACGAGGCTGACCAGCTGGTCGACCTGTACGGCGCCGACCCGGCCCGCGTCGACGTCGTCCATCCCGGCGTCGACCTGGACCGCTTCCGCCCCGTCGGTCAGGACCTGGCCCGCGCGACGCTCGGGCTTCCCCGCGACGCCGACGTGATCCTGTTCGCAGGGCGCATCCAGCCGCTCAAGGCACCCGACGTCGTCCTCGAGGCCGCCGCCCACCTGATGGCGCGCGGGCGGCGCGACCGCACGGTGGTCGCGGTGGTCGGTGGTCCGTCAGGCAGCGGGCTCGATCGTCCGACGGCGCTCGTCGAGCTCTCCGACCGGCTCGGCATCGCGGACCGGATCCGGTTCGTCCCGCCGGTCTCGCAGGACCGGCTCGCCCTCTGGTACGCCGCAGCGTCGATCGTCTGCGTCCCCTCGTACAACGAGTCGTTCGGGCTCGTCGCCCTCGAGGCGCAGGCCTGCGGTACGCCGGTGGTGGCCGCGAAGGTGGGCGGCCTCGCGACGGCGGTCCACGACGGCGTGACCGGGATGCTCGTCGACGGCCACGATCCGGCCGACTACGCCGCAGCGTTCGCCCAGGTGCTCGACCAGCCCGGGCTGCACGCCTCGATGCAGAACGCTGCCGTGCACCACGCTGCGCGCTTCGGGTGGGACGCGACGGCCGAGCGTACCCTCGCCACGTACGTGAAAGCGATTGCCGTGAAAGCGATGGCTGAGGGAGCGGTCGCCGACGTGCGTCCGTTCCCCAACGCTGTCGGGCAGTAACCAAGAGGAGGTCGTCGTGGTCCGTGCCGCCGGTGATGAGAGCGGGGAGCCGTGGTTGGCTGCCGCGACCATCCGCAGCGCGCTTGCTGCGGCTGAGCTGGAGCACGTCGAGTTCCGCCCCGGTGTCTTCGAGGTGACGATCCCCGGGACCCGCAAGCTGCAGACGACGTGCCGCCTCGAGGTGGGCGACCATGCGCTGGGCATCCACGCGTTCGTCGCGCGCCGGCCGGACGAGAACCACGAGGCGGTGTACCGGTGGCTCCTCGAGCGGAACCTGCGGATGTACGCGGTGTCCTTCGCGATCGACAGCGCGGGTGACATCTACCTCGACGGCCGGATGCCGTTGCACGCGGTCACCGAGGACGAGGTCGACCGGATCCTCGGGTCGGTCCTGACCTACGCCGACGACTCGTTCAACACGATCCTCGAGCTCGGCTTCGCCACCTCCATCCGCAAGGAGTGGGAGTGGCGCCTCTCGCGCGGGGAGTCGACCCGCAACCTCGAGGCGTTCAAGCATCTGCTGGACAAGGAGTCAACCCAGGGTTGACGGCACGAATGCGTCAACCTAAGGTTGACGCATGACGGAAACTCCCCGTACGCAGGTCCCTGTCCGTCTCGACGACCTCATCGACGCCGTCAGGCGTGGGTACGACGATCCGCTCGACCAGCTCGCCAGCGCGGTCGTCGCCGGGGAGCACCTCGGCGACATCGCCGACAGCCTCATCGGCCACTTCGTCGACCAGGCCCGCCGCACGGGCGCGTCGTGGTCGCAGATCGGGCAGAGCATGGGGGTCAGCAAGCAGGCCGCGCAGAAGCGCTTCGTGGCCCGGACGACCGCGTCGACGCCCGCCGTAGACATGTCGGCAGGATTCGGCCAGTTCTCGGAGCACGCGCGTCGCACGGTCGTGGTCGCGCAGGAGGAGGCACGGGCCGGCAGCCACGGCGAGACGGTGGTCGGCCACCTCGTCCTGGGGCTGCTCAGCCAGCCCGACGCGCTCGGGACGCGCGCGCTCGCAGCCCAGGTGGAGGCGGCTGCGGTCCGTGCGGCCGTCGCGAACGTCCTCCCCGATCCCGTCGACGACGTCCCGGCGTTGATTCCCTTCGACTCCGGTGCCCGCGAGGTGCTCGAGGGCACCTTCGCGCAGGCTCAGCGTCTCGGGCACTCCTGGGTCGGGACGGAGCACGTCCTGCTCGCCGTCCTCGACCACGCACCGGTCGGTGACGTGCTCGCCAGCACCGGCGTGGACCGCGCGGCCATCGAGGCGTTCGTGGTGGCAGACGTCGCCGAGCACGTCGACCAGGAGGGCGGCGCCTGACCTCAGGCGTGCAGCCGGGCGAGGATCCGCTGCTCCGTCTCGCCGTCGATACCGGCGGGCTGTCGCTCGGGATGGGTCGAGGGAATTGCGCCCTCGGTCCGGAGCCATGCCCAGGTGTCGGCGACGGTCTCCTCGACCGGGCGGCACCGCAGCCCCGCGGCGGCCGCCGCCGACGTGTCGCTCTCGTGCAGCCCGGCCAGCTCACCGGTCGGGGGCACCCAGATCGGGAGGTCGACCCAGCCGGTGACGCCCTCCTCGGCGAGCAGCTCCGGAGACGCCCACACCAGGCGCGCGTCGGCGCCCGTCGTCGCGAGGCACGCCTCGAGCAGCCCTCGGGTGGTCGTGTGCCCCGTCAGGCTCACGGCGTCGTACGTCCCGTCGCCGGCGCCGCCGCGTACGGTCAGCTCGGCGCGGTCCAGCATCCACGCGCCGAGGTCCCGCCCGTCGACGTACTGCAGCGCGCGCTCGGGCGGCCCCGGCGCGAGCACCTCTCCGCCGTCGGCGATCCGGTTCAGCCACCACGGCAGACGACCGACCACCTCGTACGGACCGATCACGAGTCCTGCTCGCGCGATCAGTGCACGGTCGGCGAAGGTGTCGAGGACGGCGATCTCGGCACCGCGCTTCGCCGCCGCGTAGTCGTCGGACGACGCGCTGTCCGGGTCGCCCGCCACCACGGGCGCGTTCTCGTCGGCTCCCGGCGGGATCGGCCACGCGTACACCGAGCGGCTCGAGACGTAGCCGTAGTGCGCCACCCGCTCGTCCAGCAGACCCGCGGAGTCTCGGACGACGCTCGGCTCCTCGGACCACGTGTCGAGAACGGCGTCCCACGTGTCGCTGCCGAGGACGTCGGTGAACGCCGTGAGGTCCCGCCGATCGGCGAAGCGCCCGTCGACCCCGTCCGCGGGCGCGCCGCTGGCACCGCGGGTCACCGTGGTGACCTCGTGTCCGCGGGCGAGCGCGTCCTCGACGACGGCACGACCGACGTGGTGGGTTCCTCCGAGGACCAGCAGACGCATGCCCTCACCCTCGCCGGGCGCCGTCTCGCCTCGCAAGGGCTTCTGCTCGCCGCGGAACCCGCGTGACTAGGCTGAGCCGCATGAGCACGTACAACCTCGTCCTCCTCCGCCACGGCGAGAGCGACTGGAACCAGAAGAACCTCTTCACCGGGTGGGTCGACGTCGACCTCACCGCGAAGGGGGAGGCCGAGGCTCACGCGGCCGCGCCGCTGCTCGCCGACGCCGGTCTGCTCCCGGACGTCGTGCACACCTCGCTCCTGCGCCGCGCCATCCGTACGGCGCAGATCGCGCTGGACGACGTCGACCGGCACTGGATCCCCGTCCGCCGCTCCTGGCGGCTCAACGAGCGCCACTACGGCGCGCTCCAGGGCAAGGACAAGAAGGCCACGCTGGAGGAGTTCGGCGAGGAGCAGTTCATGCGGTGGCGTCGCTCGTACGACGTGCCGCCGCCGCCGCTGGACGCCGACTCCGAGTTCAGCCAGTTCAACGACGTCCGGTACGCCGACCTCCCGCCGGAGGTGCGGCCCCGCACGGAGGCGCTGGCCAACGTGCTCGACCGCTTCCTCCCGTACTGGTACGACGCGATCGTGCCCGACCTCCTGGTCGGCCGTACGGTCCTCGTCGCCGCGCACGGCAACTCGCTGCGGGCCTTGGTGAAGCACCTCGACGACATGTCCGAGGAGGCCGTCGTCGGGCTGAACATCCCCACCGGGATGCCGCTGCACTACGAGCTCGACGAAGCCCTGCGTCCGGTCACCCCGGGCGGACGCTACCTCGACCCCGAGGCAGCGCGCGCCGCCGCCGAGGCGGTCGCGAACCAGGGGCGCTGACACCTGAGCCCGGTGGAGATGGCGCTGGTCCTCCTGGCGGGGGTCGGAGCCGGAGTCATCAACACGATCGTCGGGTCTGGCACGCTGATCACGTTCCCGACCCTGGTCGCGTTCGGTGTGCCACCGGTGACCGCGACGATGAGCAACGCCGTGGGGCTGGTGCCGGGCAACATCACGGGCTCGTTCGGATACCGCCGCGAGCTGGCCGGTCAGGGCTTCCTGGTCAAGCGCCTGCTGCCGGCGTCGCTCCTCGGCTCGCTCGTCGGCGCCTACCTGCTGCTGCACCTGCCCGAGGACGCCTTCATCGCCGTCGTGCCGGTGCTGCTCGTGCTCGCGCTGATCCTGGTGGTGGTGCAGCCGCCGCTGCAGAAGTGGCTCAAGGCGCGCAGGGAGGCGTCGGGAGCGGCAGCCGTCACGCTCGACACGATGAGCGCGCCGCGGACCGCTGCTCTCCTCGCGACGGTCTTCCTGTGCGGGATCTACGGCGGCTACTTCGCGGCGGCCCAGGGCATCCTGCTCGTCGGCATCCTCGGTCTCCTCGTCCCGCTGGCGCTCCAGCGGATGAACGCGCTCAAGAACGTGCTCGTCCTGGGCGTCAACGTCGTCTCGGCGACGACGTACATCGTGGTCGCCACGTGGGGCGGCGGCACGCATCCGCTCGACTGGACCGCCGTCGGGCTGGTGGCGGCCGGTTCGCTGATCGGCGGTGTGATCGGAGCAGGGGTGGGGCGCCGGCTCCCGCCGCTGCTGCTGCGGGGCTGCATCATCGTGCTCGGCCTCGTCGCGCTCTACACGATCCTCGGGATGCGCTGAGGCGTACGCCTCAGATGTGCGGGACCTCGCCGGTGACCTGGTAGAACACCCGCCGCGCGATCGAGACGGCGTGGTCGCCCGTGCGCTCGTAGTAGCGCGCCAGCAACGCCACGTCGACCGCTGCCTCGACGCCACCGCTCCAGCTGTCACCGAGCAACCGGTGGAACATCGTGCGGTAGAGCCCGTCCATCTCGTCGTCGGCCGACAGCAGCGCCGCTGCTGCGTCGAGGTCGTGCGTGCCGAGGACGATCGCCACGGACTCGAGCATGCCGCCCGCGACGCGCGCCATCTCGGCGACGGTCGGCCGTGCCGCGTCCGGAACGGCGGGATCGGGCATCCGCATCCGGGCGAGCTTGGCGATGTGGACCGCGAGGTCACCGATCCGCTCCAGGTCGCCGGCGATCCGCAGGCCGGCGACCACGCGCCGGAGGTCGGTGGCGACGGGCTGCTGGGTCGCGATCAGAGAGATCGCATCGCTCTCGCACGACTCCCTCGCAGCATCGATGACCGCGTCGCCGCTGATCACCATCTCTGCGGCTCCGAGGTCGCCGTCGAGGAGCGCGGCGGATGCGCGGGCGAGCGAGAACCGCACCGCCGTCGTCATCGCCACGAGGTCGGCGTCGAGGGCGTCTAGCTGGTCGTCGTAGAACTCGCGCATGCTAGGACCCTAGAGAGCCAGGGTGAATGGGGCCCGACCTGCGGTGAACGGGCGGTGAACTCTGGGGGAATGGGACCTTCTCGGTCCCTGCGGAATTCGGGCGGCGCGACGCGGCGTGCGTACGATCGAGGTGTGGATCCGAACATCGCGTTCGCGTTCGGCATCGCGCTCGGCCTGCTCATCGGGGCCGGCGTGGTGTGGGCGTGGCGCTACAGCGAGCGCCAGCAGGCGGACATCCCTGCACGCCCAGAGCCTGAGGTCCCCGCGGGCGCCGAAGCCGTCCTCGCGGTGCTGCGCTCCTCTGCCGTCATCGTCGACGCGGCCGACCGCGTCGTCAAGGCGTCCGCGCCGGCCCACGTCATGGGCCTGCTCCAGGACACCCGGCTCGAGCACCCGGTGCTGCGCGAGATGGTGCACCAGGTCCGCCGCGACGGACAGGTTCGCGAGGAGGAGATCGGGCTGGGCTTCGGACGCCGCGGACAGCGTCACGTCCTGGTCCGGGTCGCGCCGTTGACGTCGCGGCTCGTGCTGGTCCTCGTCGAGGACCGCACCTCTGAGCGCCGCGTGGAGATGATCCGCCGTGACTTCGTCGCCAACGTCAGCCACGAGCTCAAGACCCCCGTCGGTGCCCTCAACCTCCTCGCGGAGGCCGTCGGCGAGGCGCGCGACGATCCTGAGGCGGTCGTACGCTTCAGCGGCCGGATGAAGCGCGAAGGCGCACGCCTGACGCGGCTGGTCCAGCAGATCATCGAGCTCTCCCGCCTCCAGGGCGACGCCCTGATCGACGAGCCGCACGAGGTCGACGTCGCGGGGCTCATCGCGACCGCCGTCGAGCGCAACGCCGTCGACGCCGAGGTGCGCGGCATCGAGGTCGCGACGCGGACGGACGACCAGGTGTACGTCCTCGGTGAGGGCGAGCAGCTCCTCCAGGCCGTCAACAACCTCGTCGAGAACGCGATCGCGTACTCGGAGGTCGGCACGAAGGTCACCGTCGACGCGGCCCAGGTCGGCGGCGAGGTCCGCATCGCCGTGCGCGACCAGGGCATCGGCATCGGCCAGGCCGAGATCGACCGCATCTTCGAGCGCTTCTACCGTGTCGATCCGGCGCGCGCCCGCAGCACCGGAGGCACCGGGCTCGGGCTGTCGATCGTCAAGCACGTCGCGGCGAGCCACGCCGGCACCGTCGAGGTGTGGAGCCAGCCCGGCCAGGGCTCCTCGTTCACGCTGGTCCTGCCGGCGGCCGCACGCACCGACGACCCCGACGACTTCGAAGCTCCCCCCGTACCGACGGCATCGTCCGTCCCCGCCCAGGAGGCCCGATCGTGACCCGTGTGCTCGTCGTCGAGGACGAGGAGAGCTACATCGACGCGCTCTCCTACGTGCTGCGCAAGGAAGGCTTCGAGGTCGCGATCGCGACGGACGGGCACGCCGCGCTCGAGGAGTTCGACCGCAGCGGTGCCGACATCGTCCTGCTCGACCTCATGCTTCCCGGCATCAGTGGCACCGAGGTGTGCCGCAAGCTCCGGTCGTCCTCGTCCGTCCCGGTGATCATGGTCAGCGCCAAGGACTCCGAGGTCGACAAGGTCGTGGGGCTCGAGCTGGGCGCCGACGACTACGTCACCAAGCCGTACAGTCCGCGTGAGCTGGTCGCCCGCATCCGCGCGGTCCTGCGACGCGGTGCCGAGAGTGCCGTCGCCGACGACTCCGCGCTGGAGGTCGGACGGGTGCGGATGGACGTCGACCGCCACGTCGTGACCGTCGCAGGCACCGAGGTACGCCTCCCGCTGAAGGAGTTCGAGCTGCTCGAGCTCTTCCTCCGCAACGTCGGACGCGTGCTGACGCGCGGGCAGCTCATCGACCGCGTGTGGGGGTCCGACTACGTCGGCGACACCAAGACGCTCGACGTCCACGTGAAGCGTCTGCGGGCCAAGATCGAGGAGGACCCGGCTCGTCCGACCACGCTGGTCACGGTGCGCGGGCTGGGCTACAAGTACGACGCGTAGGCCCGCGTCGGTGGTGGGTCCTAGGCTGACGCCATGAGGCTGATCGCATGAAGACCCGCATCGGGACCCACGTCGACCAGGAGCACCCCTTCGACGACGTCGAGCGCGTCGGCGCGGACGTCGCTCAGATCTTCCTCGGCGACCCGCAGAGCTGGAAATGGCCCAAGTACGAGTACGCCGGCGGCGCCGATGGGCTGCGTGACGACGCCGCGGCCCGTGACGTTCCGCTGTACGTCCACGCGCCCTACCTGCTCAACGTCGCGAGCCTCAACAACCGCGTCCGCATCCCGAGCCGCAAGCTCGTCCAGAACGCGGTCGACGGTGCGGCGGCGATCGGCGCCCAGGGTGTGATCCTGCACGGTGGCTACGTCGACTCCGAGGGCGACCTCGACAAGGGCTTCGACAACTGGCGCAAGGCCGTCGAGGCGATCGACGCCAAGGTGCCGGTGCTGCTCGAGAACACCGCGGGTGGCGACTACTCGATGGCGCGCCGGTTCGAGCGCATCGAGCGCACCTGGGAGGCGATCCAGGCGGGTGGTGGAGGAGACTCGTGGGGGTTCTGCCTCGACACGTGCCACGCCTGGGCGGGCGGCATCGAGCTCGAAGGCATCGTCGATCGCATCACCGCCGTGACGGGCCGGATCGACCTCGTCCACTGCAACAACAGCCGCGACGCCTTCGGGTCGGGCGCCGACCGTCACGCTCACCTCACCGAAGGCACGATCCCGCCTGAGCTGCTCGTCGAGATCGTCGCCGCGGCGGGCGCGCCGGTGATCATCGAGACGCACGCCGACGACAAGACCGGCGACGACATCGCGTGGCTGCGCGAGCAGCTCGCCTCGTAGCCGACTCCCAGCCGGCCGACTGCGCCGCCGGACCGCGATGGCTCAGTGGTCCGCGGACTCCGCGTTGTCGTCGACCGCGACGCCTTCCTCGGCCTCTTCGCCGGCTGGGTTGGCGGTGCTGCCCGGGGGCGTCGCCACATCGGCGTACATCGGAGTGCGGGTGACGACCGGCATCGGCAGCTGGACCTGGCCCGCGTTGGCGAAGGTGAACGTGGCCGTCACGAACTGCCCTGCGAAGAGGTCGTCGCCGGTGATGACGACCGACGGCTTCTGGCCGAGCGTGTAGAGGCGGCGGATCGGCAGCGCGACCGGGCCGTCGAAGGTCACCTCGACCGGCGTGCCGGCACGCGTGACGACCTCGACGCTCGTCAGCTGGTCGGTCTGGAGCGCCTGGTTGACCATGCCGGCGGACAGCGTGGCCGTGTCGTCGTCGTTCATCACGAAGAGCGCGTTGAGGATGTCGACGTCGCCGGAGCGGTCGTTGGTGCCGACTCCTGCCTGGTAGATCGCGCTGGTCTGTGCGTTGAAGCCGGTGCCGCAGCCCGCGAGGACGACGGCGAGAAGGCCGACGACGACGGCGACGAGAGCACGGCGGGAGCGAGTGAGCACAGCCCGACCCTTTCTTTGCAGCGAGCGCGACCTGATGGCGCGGAGACGACGCCCAACAGCGTATCCGCGGACCGCGCGGAGCGTGCGACGAGGTCGCCCCTGCCCTCGCGGGTGCCATCTGAAACGGACTTTGTCAAGTCACGACTTGGCCTCTGACCTGCGTAAACGACAAAGAGCAGTCTTGGAGACCGTGTTATCCTGGTCACCTAAGAAAGGGCTATGGACATATGACTTTCACTGTTGGCGAAACGGTTGTCTACCCCAATCACGGTGCGGCGGTCATCGAGGACATCGAAGTCCGCACGATCAAGGGTGAGGAACGCCAGTACCTCGTCCTGCGCATCGTCGCCCAGAACGATCTCGTCGTACGCGTGCCGGCGTGCAACCTCGATCTGGTCGGTGTGCGTGACGTGGTGGACAAGGACGGCCTGGACCGCGTCTTCGGTGTGCTGAGGGCTGAGCACACGGAGGAGCCGACCAACTGGTCGCGACGCTACAAGGCGAACCTCGAGAAGCTCCACTCGGGTGACGTGATGAAGGTGGCCGAGGTCGTCCGCGACCTCTGGCGCCGTGAGCGCGACCGGGGTCTCTCCGCCGGCGAGAAGCGGATGCTCGCCAAGGCACGTCAGATTCTCGTCTCCGAGCTCGCGCTCGCCGAGAACACCAACGAGGACAAGGCCGAGACGCTGCTCGACGAGGTGCTCGCGTCCTGACCTCCTAGTCCTTCAGGACTACCGAAGCCGCCTCCGTGATCACGGAGGCGGCTTCGTCGTACGTCAGGTTTTGTTTTCTCCTCTGTTTCGTGCCGTAATCCGACCGAAACGCATGCTGCTTACGGTCGCGGAATGACGACGTCGAGCGGGGTTGCGACCTGGGTCAAGGTGTGTGACGCCGGCGAGCTCGTCGTGGGCATCGGCGTGTCGGCCCTCGTCCGGGGCAAGCAGGTCGCGTTGTTCAAGACCGGGGAGCGTGAGCTGCACGCCGTCGGCAACCGCGACCCGTACTCCGGGACGCAGACGATGGCCCGGGGTCTGGTCGTCCAACGCGACGGCCAGACGTTGCTGGCGGCACCGACCGGGCGGGAGCTCTTCGACTTCGCGACCGGCCAGTGCGTCGACGACCCGATGGCCAAGATCGCGACCTATCCGGTCCGTGTGGTCAACGGCTTCGTCGAGGTCTGCATCATGGCGCGGAGCTGACCGGGAAGCTGTCAGGCAGGGACGACGAGCGCGGTCGCGATCGCCGCCGCGCCCTCGCCGCGACCGGTGAGGCCGAGACCGTCGGTCGTCGTCCCGGCCACCGTCACCGGAGCACCGACCGCGTCCGAGAGCACCCGCTGCGCCTCGTCGCGCCGCGTTCCGACCTTCGGCCGGTTGCCGATCAGCTGCACGGCGACGTTGCCGATCTCGAACTCCGCCTCGCGCACCCTCCGCGCCGTCTCGGCGAGGAAGGCCACGCCGGACGCGCCCGACCACTCAGGGTCGGCCGTACCGTAGTTGCTGCCGAGGTCGCCGAGACCGGCGGCCGACAGGAGGGCGTCACAGATCGCGTGGGCGACGACGTCGGCGTCGGAGTGACCGGCGAGGCCGACGGGCTCGTCGGGCCACAGCAGGCCCGCGCACCACATCGGTCGCCCGGCCTCGTACGCATGGACGTCGGTGCCGGTGCCGACGCGGGGGATCGGGGAAGGGGCCATGCCCTCATCATGGCGCCGTCAGTCGCCGGCGAGCACCTCGGCGGCCGACACCGACCCGTGGCGGTCCTGGATGACGTCGGCCAGTCGCCGGAACTCGTCCTCGCTGAGCTCGACGCCGACCTCGTCGGCGCCACGCCGCAGCTCGTCCTCGACGGTGCCCTCCGTGGCGCCGTCCTGCCAGGAGGTGACGCGGTCGACGACGGTCTGGATCGCGGTGAGCCTGTCCTGTTCAGTCATGCCAGTCCGTTACCCAGGGTTGCGTGAGGCATGCTCGACGGCCGGTGGGTCACCAGTGGTGCCCGGGGAGCACGGGGAGTGGCTTGCCCGTCCTGATGACGTACGCGGTGCCGCCGCTGCCTGCGCGCCAGGCGCGTTCGAACTGCGCACGGCCGTACACCCGGCGGACGGTGCCGGTCCTCGGCGCGGCCGGGTCGTTGACGATGACGTTGCCGGCCGCGGTGAATCCCCGGATCACCAGGAGGTGCCCGGCCGTCGAGCGGATCGGCGCACCGCTCAGGCCCCCTCGACCGAAGCGGATCGACGCCACCAACGGGATCCCGGCCTTCACGAAGGCCTCGGCGTCGCGCAACGAGCCGAGCCGCGTGACGAAGGCGTCAGCGCCTCGGCTTCCGGCGTACGCCGTGTTGAAGCCCCAGTTGCCCGTGCCGCCGTAGCGGGTGTCGTACGTCCGTCGCGCACCGTGGACCACGAAGCGCTGCTTGATGCCCTTGCGGACCCACGCGTACTGGGCCTTCGTCGGCCCCTTGCCGAGGCTGCGCAGCACCATCGTGGTCGACGTCGGCGAGCACCAGGCCGCACCGCCACCGTCGTACTGGCGGTACTGGGAGCGGTGCAGCATCTGGGAGTAGCGGGGAACGGCGATCTCGATCGTGCGCGTCATCGTCGTCGCGGAGACAGGGCGGGACGCCTTGGCGGCCGCGGAGGCGGCTGCGCCGACCGAGAGGACCCGTGGCCTCGAGCTCGTCCCCGCCGGGCGCAGAAGGGTCACCCTGACCTGCCACGCGGCGATCCGGGAGGAACCGTTCGCGCGAATGGTGTCCGTGACGACCCGTGCGACGTCGTCGGCCTGGGCTGGGCCGGAGGACCTGCGGATCGCGGTCTCCTTGTCGGCCCACCGTGCGAGCGTGTCCCAGCTCCCCGTCCGTCCACCCGTGGTCCGTACGCGTACCGACACGACGACGACCGAGCGGCCCGGGGTGCGGGCGTTCCACGACGGCACGACCTCGTCGGCGGCGAAACCCGTCGTCGACCACGGCGAGGTCCAGCGCGCCTTCTCGTACGTGCGTCCGGCGAGCCTGGTGCGCCCGGTGGAGCGGGCGAATCGGACCGCACCCGCGGAGACGGTCGTCCCCGCCGTCGCCCCGGACGCGAGCTCGGAGGTGGTGGTCCAGCGCTTCGAGGCGATGCGTGTGCCCGCAGCCTCCGCCGGCGAGGCGAGCGCGCTGACCAGCGCCCCCGACACGACGAGGGCGAGCACCGCACGGGATCCGGCCGAGAGGTGGCGCATTGATCGATGCTAAGTCGGAACGGGCAAAGCCACTACCCTGGTCAGCGTGACCCTGCGCCTCTACGACTCCGCGACGACGCGGACCGAGCCCTTCGTGCCCCTCGTCGACGGACGGGTGGGCATCTATCACTGCGGGCTGACCGTGCAGGGGCCGCCGCACCTCGGCCACATCCGCAAGGAGGTCGTCTTCGACGTCCTGCGGCGGTGGCTGACGCACGAGGGCTACGAGGTCACGCTGGTCGCGAACGTCACCGACATCGAGGACAAGATCCTGGCCAAGGGCGTCGAGCAGGCGCGACCGTGGTGGTCGGTGGCGTACGAGAACGAGCGTGCGCTGCACGACGCGTACGACGTGCTCGGCTGCCTGCCTCCGACGTACGAGCCGCGGGCCACCGGGCACGTCCCCGAGATCCTCGAGCTCATCGCGACGCTGATCGACCGTGGTCACGCCTACGTCGCTCCGGACGGCTCCGGCGACGTCTACTTCGACGTCCGCTCGTGGGCCGACTACGGCGAGCTGTCGAACCAGAAGGTCGACGACATGCGCGACGCCGAGGACGCCGACCCGCGCGGCAAGCGCGACCCGCGCGACTTCGCCCTCTGGAAGGGGCACAAGGAGGGCGAGCCCGAGACGGCGTCGTGGGCCTCGCCGTGGGGTCGGGGCCGGCCTGGCTGGCACATCGAGTGCTCGGCGATGGCCGCCAAGTACCTCGGCGACGAGTTCGACATCCATGGCGGCGGCATCGACCTCCGCTTCCCGCACCACGAGAACGAGCTCGCCCAGGCACGCGCGGCAGGGATGCCGTTCGCCCGGTCCTGGATGCACAACCAGCTCGTGCGGATCGGCGGCGAGAAGATGAGCAAGTCCGTCGGCAACTCGCTGCTGGTCAGCGAGGTCGTCAAGCGGTTCCGGCCGATCGACGTGCGCTACTACCTCGTCGCTGCGCACTATCGCTCCGTCATCGACTACACCGAGGAGTCCCTCGCCGAGGCGGCGACGACCTTCCAGCGGATCGAGGGGTTCGTCCGCCGCGCCACCGAGGCCACGGGTGCGGCCACCGACCTCGTCGAGCTCGGTGGAGCCGTGACTCCTGGTTTCGCGGCGGCGCTCGACGACGACCTCGCGGTGCCCACCGCGTTGGCTCAGGTGCAGGAGCTGGTCCGCGAGGGCAACAAGCAGCTGGCCGCCGGCGAGAGCGAGCGTTTTGCCCTGGTCAGCACACTTGCTTCTGTACGGCGCATGCTGGACGTGCTCGGGCTCGACCCGTTCGCTGCCCAGTGGGCTGACGGCGCCGACGGATCCGGCGCCGAGCGGAAGGCGCTCGGGACACTGATCGACGCGCTGCTCGAGCAGCGCACGGCCGCACGGGCCGAGAAGGACTTCGCCACCGCGGACCGCGTCCGCGACCAGCTGAAGGCGGCTGGGGTCGAGGTCGAGGACACTCCCGCAGGACCACGATGGTCCGTGGGCGGGGACGATGTGAACAAGGGACAGATGAGCTGATGGCCGGTAACAGCCAGCGCCGCGGCGCGATCAACAAGGGCAAGAAGGGCGCGTCCGTCGGCACGGGCGGCCATCGTCGCCGCGGACTCGAGGGCAAGGGACCGACGCCGAAGGCCGAGGAGCGGCCCAACCACAAGAAGTACAAGATGGCACGCGCCGCCGAGAAGCGGCGCCCGCAGGCGCCTCGCAAGCGCGGCGACGAGGCCGAGTGGGCCGCCGGACGCAACTCGGTCGTCGAGCTGCTGCGCGCCGACGTGCCTGTGTCGACGCTGTACGTCGCCGAGGGCATCGACCGCGACGACCGCGTCACCGAGATCCTCGCGCTCGCCGTCGACAAGCGGCTCTCGATCCTCGAGGCCAGCAAGGCCGAGCTCGACCGGTTCACGGACCGGGCGGTGCACCAGGGGATCGCGGCCAAGCTGCCGCCGTACGAGTACGCGCACCCCGACGACCTGCTGGCCGCCGCGCAGGACGCCGGCGAGGTCCCGCTGATCGTCGTCGTCGACGGCATCACCGACCCCCGCAACCTCGGCGCGATCATCCGCAGCGCGTCCGGGTTCGGCGCGCACGGGGTCGTCATCCCGGAGCGCCGCTCGGCCGGCATGACCGCGTCGGCGTGGAAGACGTCGGCTGGCGCCGCGGCTCGGGTGCCCGTCGCGCGTGTCACGAACCTCACACGCCAGCTCAAGGCGTACGCCGAGGAGGGCCTGATGGTCGCCGGGCTCGCCGCTGAAGGCGAGGTGTCCCTGCCTGACCTCGACCTGGCAGACGGGCCGCTGGTGCTCGTCGTCGGCAGTGAGGGCAAGGGCATGTCGCGGCTCGTCGCGGAGACCTGCGACCTGCTCGTCTCGATCCCGATGGCGTCCTCGTTGGAGTCCCTCAACGCCGGCGTCGCAACCGGGATCGCGCTGTACGCGATCGACCAGAAGCGGCAGGCCTGACGCAGTTCCGGAGTTGCGGCCGCTCGCGATCCGCGCCACGGCTCGGGGCCACCTAGATTGGCGGGATGACCGCTGAGCTGACCCTGGGTGCCGAAGAAGAGCTTCATCTCGTCGACCGCGACAGCCGGACGCTGTCCGCCTCGGCACCACAGCTGCTGTCGCGGCTGCCGGCCGAGAGCTTCTCGGCCGAGCTGCAGCGCTCGACGGTGGAGACCAACACCGAGGTGGTCACGAGCCTGTCGGGCCTGCGCGAGGAGATCGTCCGGCTCCGTCGGCAGCTGATCGAGGTCGCCGAGGCCGAGGGTCTCGGTGTTGCCGCTGTCGGCACCGCGGCACGCTCGGCGCACGGGGAGGACTTCGAGCTCACGGCGACCGGCCGCTTCGGCCGCATGCAGGACCAGTACCGGCTGCTGGTGGACGAGCAGCTCATCTGCGGCACGCAGGTCCACGTCGGAGTCTCCGACCGCGACCTGGCTGTGGAGATCGCGCAGCGCGTCAACCGTGACCTGCCGATCCTGCTCGCGCTGTCGGCGAGCTCGCCGTACTGGAACGAGCAGGACACCGGCTACGCGAGCATGCGGACGATGATCTGGGGGCGCTGGCCGACCACGGGGAGCCTCCCGCCGCTCGCCTCGGCGGAGGCGTACGACGAGCTCCTCGCCGACCTGGTGCGCACGGGGGTCATCGCCGACGCGAAGATGGCGTACTTCGACGTCCGGCCTTCGTCCCACGCGCCCACCCTCGAGCTGCGCGTCTGCGACGCGTCTCCGATCGTGGACGACGCAGTGCTGGTCGCCGGGATCTTCCGGGCCCTGGTGCGCGAGGCCGAGCAGGAGATCGAGCGGGGAGCTCCGTTCGTCCCGGTGTCTGGCCCGCTGCACCGCGCGGCGACCTGGCAGGCGGCACGCAACGGCCTGGCCGGGACCCTGCTGACCCCCGTGGTGCATCCTGAGCCGGTTCCTGCCGCCGATGCCGTCCGCGCCCTGGTCGCGCGCCTGCGGCCGCAGCTCGAGGACCTCGGGGACTACCAGGAGGTGGCCGAGCTCGCCGAGAGCACGCTCGCGCGGGGAAGCTCCGCAGACCGCCAGCGGGCCGCGTTCGCCGAGCGCGGGCAGCTCGACGACGTGATGGACCTGGTCGTCGAGGAGACGCACGGACCCCCGAGCGGCAAGCCCCCGCACGTCCCGGCGCTCCGCTCGTACCCGGCTCGGGCCGGCGACGAGGCCATCGGCCTCGGCGCGCGTCCGCGTGCCGTGTACGAGGACGTCATCGGGCACATCCGTGACCTCGACGCCCACCAGGTGGCCGATCTCGAGCGACGACGAGACGAGTGGGCCGAGCGCGAGGGGCTCATCGTCGCCGTCAAGGGCGAGACGAGCCGTTTCGACGTCGACCTGGTTCCTCGTGTGGTGAACGCGCACGAGTGGTCGATGCTGCGCGACGGGCTCGAGCAGCGGGCGAGGGCGCTGGAGGCGTTCCTCGAGGACGTCTACGGCGAGGCGCGAGTGGTCCGGGACGGGATCGTCGCCGAGTCGGACGTGGTCGGCTGCCCCGGGTGGCGCGACGACGGCCGCCGGCTCCCGCGGTCCGCGGTGCGTGCGCCGGTGATGGGATTCGACCTGGTGCGCGACGCGCGAGGCGAGTGGAGGGTGCTCGAGGACAACCTGCGCAACCCCAGCGGAGTCGCCTTCGCGGTCGCCGCCCGCGAGATGCTCGACGAGGTGATGCCCGACCTGCCTCGTCCGGTGGGGCTGGTCGACCCTCGCGCGTCGTTGCCGCTCCTCGGCGAGACCCTGCGGCGGTGTCTCCCGGCAGACGCCACGGGCGCGATCGTCCTGCTGGCGAGCGGACCCTCGAGCCTCTCGTGGTACGAGCACCAACGACTGGCGGCGGAGGCCGGCCTGGTGCTGGTCGGCGGGGAAGACCTCGTCGTGCGCGACGGCCGCGTGGTGCTCGCGAGCGATGGCACGCCGGTCGACGCCGTGTACGACCGGCTCGACGAGGAGCTGGGCGAGCTCCGGACCTCCGACGGTCATCTCGTCGGCAAGGAGATCATCGACGTGGCTGCGGCCGGCGGGGTGCTCCTCGCGAACGCGCCGGGCAACGGGGTGGCCGACGACAAGGCGACCTATCGCGTCGTGCCGGAGCTCATCGGCTACTACCTCGACGAGAGCCCCCTGCTCGACTCGGTCCCGACCTATCGCACGGACGACGAGACGGAGCGCCGCCACGTGCTGGACCGGGTCGACGAGCTGGTGACGAAGCCCGTGGACGGGCACGGCGGACACGGCGTGCTCATCGGACCGCTCGCGTCGGCCGCCGAGATCGCCGAGCGCCGCCGTGCCATCAGGGAGGACACGCACGGTTGGGTCGCCCAGGAGACGGTCTCGCTCAGCTCGCACCCGACGTTCGACGGGCCGTCGCTCCAGCCGCGGCGCGTGGACCTGCGCATCTTCGTCCACGTGACCGGCACGGGGCCGGGTGACGTCCGCGCCCTCCCGGTCGGCCTCACGCGAGTCGCCGGTCCGGGCAGCCTGATCGTCAACAGCTCGCAGGGCGGCGGCGCCAAGGACACCTGGATCATCACCGACTGACGGCCAGACACAGGACGCGCCGCCACCATGACGGTGGCCGCGCGTCTGCCCCGTCGGCACGCACCAGCGGCGTCGCGTCGTCGGTGAGCTCGAACGGGTACCGCGTGACGCGCAGCTGGACGGCGCGTGCTGGATCGAGAGCCTCCGGGAGCAGGCCCGCCTCGACCACGACGCGTACCGTCTCGCCGTTCTCGAGGGTGATCGAGGCGGGGACGCTCGTCGACCGTGCCATCGCCGCCTGCACGGCGTGAGTCCCAGGCGAGAGCGTGACTCTCACCCTCTCGCCCGGACGCAGCCGAGCGACGACGACGCCGTCGAGCCGCAGGTCGGTGCGGACGAACCAGCCCGCGTCCCCGGTGCTGCGGACCAGGAGAAGCGTCGCCATCGGATCTGCGTCAGCCGCGGCGGCGTCGGCCCGCGGACGCGATCGCGGTGCCGAGGAGCAGCGCCGCGACCGTCGGGAAGAGGACGATCCCGTAGAACGGCAGGTTGACCAGCGCGTACTCGTAGACGAACGACCAGTCCCTGATCTCCGCGCCGGCGCGGAAGATGTCGTTGCGGAGGACGACGACGGCGAGCGCGGGCAGGGCGCCCCACAGGACCGCAGCGATCGCCGGGCCGACCGGCGAGAGCCGTCCCGCCGCCGCGACCAGCAGGAGCAGCAGCGCACTCACGGCGATCACCGCGAACGGCCAGAGCGCGCGATCGCTGCCGTCACGGAACTGGTTGATGTCGAGCCAGTAGCGCCCGAACGCCCAGTCGAAGCCGAGGTACGCCAGCGGTGGCAGGACGAGACCGGCGAACAGGCTCACGACGTGACGTGCGGCGCCGCCCGACGAGGTGTCGTCGACCTTCGGGATGCCGTAGGCGGGAGTGGAGTCGTACGGCTGCTGTTCCGGGGAGCCGGCGTGCTGCGGCCGGGACGGGGTGCCGTACGAGCTGGTGGGGGAGTCGTACGAGGTGCTGCGTGGTTCAGGGGTGTCGCCAGGTTGCGTCATGACCGCTGAGCGTAGTGGTCTCGGGGGCCCCCGTGCTGAGGGCGAGGGGTCCGATAGCGTGGGCCGGGATGATCTCAGTCGACCACCTCACCAAGACCTTCGGCACCGTGCGGGCCGTCGACGACCTCACCTTCGCGGTCCGTCCCGGCGTCGTGACCGGCTTCCTGGGGCCCAACGGCGCCGGCAAGACGACGACGCTGCGGATGCTCCTCGGACTCGTCGCCCCGACCTCGGGCACCGCCACGATCGACGGACGCGCCTATGCCGACATCGCGCAGCCCGGCCGGGTCGTCGGTGCGGCGCTCGAAGCAGCCAGCTTCCACCCCGGGCGTACGGCGTTCGACCATCTGCGCGTGTTCGCGCCGCAGGTCGGCGTCTCCGACGACCGGTGCCGCGAGCTCCTCGACATGGTGGGGCTGTCCGAGGCGACGAAGCGGCGCGTCGGCGGCTTCTCGCTCGGGATGCGGCAACGGCTCGCGCTCGCGACCACGCTGCTCGGCGACCCGCAGGTCCTCGTCCTCGACGAGCCCGCCAACGGGCTCGACCCCGGCGGCATCCGGTGGCTGCGCGAGCTGCTCCGCTTCTTCGCCGGCCAGGGGCGTACGGTCCTCGTCTCCAGCCACGTCCTCTCCGAGGTGCAGCAGACCGTCGACGACGTGGTGATCATCGCGGGCGGTCGCCTCGTGCACGCCTCGCCGCTCGCCGACCTCGCCGCGATGGCGAAGCGCCACGTCGAGGTCGTCTCACCGGACGCGGAGGCTCTGCGCGCCGTGCTCGACGGGCGGGGCTGGGCGTACGCGGCGGCACGTGACGGGGTTCGCGGGTTCGACGTCACCGACGTGCTGGCGGCCGACGTCGGTGCGGCCGCGTTCGCCGCGGGCGTCGAGCTGCACGCGCTCACGCAGCAGGTGGTCGAGCTCGAGGACGTGTTCCTGTCGCTCACCGGGCAGACGAGCGCTCCTCACACCGAGGCGACGGGGGTGGCAGCATGAAGGCCGCGCTGACCTCCGAGCTCCGCAAGTGGCTCTCCACCCGGTTGTGGTGGGTCCTCCTCCTGGTGATGGCCGCCTACATGGCGTTCCTCGCGGTCGTGATGGCCTTCTCGGTCACCATCGACCCCGGCGACGCCGGCGCGGGTGCGACGGTTCTTCAGGGCACCGACGCGGCGCTGACCGTCTACACGCTCGGCAACGCGCTCGGCTACGTCTTCCCGCTGCTCGCGGGGGCGATCGCGATGACGTCGGAGTTCCGCTACCAGACGATCACACCCGCGCTGCTCGCCGATCCGCGACGCAGCGTCTTCCTCGGTGCGAAGCTGCTCTCGGCCACGGTCATCGGGCTCGCGTTCGGGCTCGTCGGCACGCTGTCGAGCGTCGCCGCGGGCGCCCCGATCCTCGCGTGGCGTGGGGACGGCGCGTACCTCGGCAGCGGTGACGTCCTCGTGCCGGTCGCGCTGTCGGTGGTCGCTCTGGCGATCTGGGCGTTCGTCGGCGTCGGTGTCGGCACCCTCATCACCAACCAGGTCGCGGCCATCGTGGTCGTGCTTGCGTTCACCCAGTTCGTCGAGCCGATCGTGCGTCTCGGACTGAGCGCCGTCGATGCGCTCGAGGGAGTGGCGAAGTTCCTTCCGGGCGCCGCGTCCGAAGCGCTCGTCGGCGCCAGCACGTACGCCTCGCTGGGCATGTCGGACCTCCTCGGCCGGGTGCCGGGTGCACTGGTCTTCCTCGCGTACGGTCTGCTGCTCGCGCTCGTCGGGCGGTTCACGACTCTCCGTCGCGACATCACCTGACGCATCCGCGCGAGCGGTGCCGGGCGGCGTACCGTCGGGGAATGAGGGAGGTCGGTCCACCGTTGAGTGCGGTGAACCCCCGACGCCCCCGAGGAGGTGCGCCAGATGACCGAGGACTTCCGTCCCCTGATCCTGAAGCCGATCTTCAACGATGCGATGATCGCCGAGATGTCGCTGTACGACCGCTTCCGTCGCGCTGAGGAGATGCTCGCCGAACGGCACCCGGGGGACGCGATCAAGATGCTGAAGGGCGTCGTGGAGCAGGAGCCGAACAACTCCGCAGCATGGGAGCTGCTCGGGCGGTCCTACTTCGCGGCGGCGCTGCTGCGGCCCGCTGAGGACGCGTTCCGTCGCCTCATCGAGCTGGAGCCGACCAGCGGGTGGGCGCACGTCGCCCTCGGGCTGTCGCTCGACCGGCAGTCGAGGCACAGTGAGGGAGCCGTCTACCACCGGATGGCGGCCGCGCTGACCCCCGACCAGGATCGGCGCCCGCGGCTCGTTCCTGCGCAGGAGCAGCGCTGACGGCAGTGCCGTCGACGGGGCCCTAGCGTCTCGATGCCGTACGGAGGTCCGCGAGCGGTCGTCTACTGCGCGCGGACCTCCGCCTTTTCTGCGGACGTGAGGTGTCGGCGTGCCGCGTTCACTGCGAGGCGTGCGTGCTCCTTGGCGCCGACCTGTGCGACGAGCTTCGCGCGGGGTATCTCGAGTGCGTAGGGAATGTCCTGCGGCAGAGCCGCGAGGATCCCGTGGACGTCGATCCCGCCTTCGCCGGGGAACATCCGCTCGAACCGCGCCGTGTGGATGAGCTCCTCGGTGGTCTCCGGGATCTCCGCGGGAGCGTCACAGAGGTGGACGAAGTGGAACCACTCGCGAGGGAGCGCGGCGAGGTCGCTGACGCTGGAGCGGGAGCGGGCGAAGTGGAGCAGGTCGATGAGCATGCCCGCGTTCGACTGGTCCGCCGCTCTCAGGATGCGCGTGGCCTCGGTCAGGTTCCCCGTCTCGGTCCACGAGGGGAACTCCAGGTCGATCGTCAGTCCGAGAGGTCGAGCGAGCTCGCACAGCTCGGCGAACCGGTCGACCTTCCGGTTGAAGTCGGCGTCCGGGAACTGGGTGATCACGTGGCGGGCACCGAGCTCGGCCCCGGCCTCCAGGAAGCGTACGAAGTCGCGCGGTTCGTCACCCGAGGTCAGCCGAGCCAGCTCGACGTCGAGCACCTCGACGCCGGTGGCCGCCAGATGCGTCTTGGTGGCGCGCATGAGGGCAGGGTCGTAGGTGAGGGGATAGTACGGTTCCTCCATCGTCACCTTGGTCAGGCGTAGACCCACGTACTGGTAGCCCGCCGCCGCGGCAGCGTCGACGAGCTCGGGAGGCGAGAGGCTCAGTGCCGTCAGGTGGGCGATCGAGTAGGGGTGGCGGTGGGTGCCATCGGGTTCGGCCGGTTCGGGCGCCAGCACGCGAAGCCGACGACGATGATGCGCCGTGACGCGCAAGGACGTGCTGGTCGCGCCACCGAGCGCTGCGTAGTCGCCGATCCGCTGCACGATCTCGAAGAACACCCGGGTGCCGATCATCTCCGTGAAGAAGTGGAGGAAGGCGCCGCCCTCGTCCCGGTCGTAGAGGACGGAGTGCTCACGCATCTTCTCGAGAAGCTCGGCAGGCAGATCGGCGCGGGCCGCGAGGTCGTCGTAGTAGTTGTCGGGCATCTCGAGGATCGGCACGTTCGAGGCCCGCAGTGCCGTCGCGCAGTCGAGCGCGTCGTCGGTCGCGAAGGCGATGTGCTGAGGGCTCGACACCATCGGCGCCCAGTCCCCACGCCGCAGCGGGGCCGTGCTCAACCCGAGGCGCAGCCGTCGGGACGGGTCAGAGGCCGACCAGGAGCGAACCAGGCCGAACGGTGCGGTCACCTCGGTGCTCCGGTCCGCGACGAGACCGAGCACGCTCCGGTAGAACAGCGCGGTGTGGTCGAAGTCGTCGATGGACTCGGTCAGCGTCACGTGGTCGATCGCCCGCAGTCGCACGGCCGGTGCAGGTGAGCCGCCGTTGGGCTCGAAGTCGGCGAGCCAGCTCTCCTCGCCCGTACTGTCGCAGAAGAACATCGCCGTCCCGTCGGGTGCGGCAACGCAGTCGAGCTCGGTCTCGTCCGCCCTGCGAAGGCGATGCAACCGGGGTGCCAACAGCTGCTTGGCGCGAGCCGCCGATACTGCTGGGTCGACGCTCTCGATTCCCAGCGCGCAGACTGCGGCCGACGCGGGTTCGATCGAACGATGGGCTGCATGGTTGAGCAGCAGACGCGAGCTGCCTTGCTGCCACAGCTGCACGGGCTTCGAGCGGTGCTGGGCCGTGTGGGCGAACCCGAGTGCCTCCAGGGTCGCTTCCATCAGGGGGCACGAGTCCTCGTCCACGGCCAGCTCGACGAACGCGAACCCGCTGGACGCGGGCGCCGCCGGTAGCAGGTCTCCGAAGAGACGGCCTTCGGCCGATCCGGTCGCGTCGACCGCCTCCGCGAAGGCGAGCATCGACCGCATCGCGGCGATGGCGGCGTACCTCGGGTCTTCCTGCTGGTAGACGTCGTTGAAGACCTCCAGCGCGAGCGGTCCCTCGTACCCCATCGTCGACAGCCGGCGGACCAGGCCGACCAGGTCGAGCGCGCCTTGGCCGGGAAACGTGCGGTGGTGGAGGCTCCAGTCGCGTTCGGTCAGGTTCGGTCGCGGGGCGTCCGAGAGCTGGACGTGGAAGATCTTCGAGACCGGGACCGACCCGATGAGGTCGGGATCGTTGGCGCGAGAGAGCGCGTGGAAGCTGTCGAGACACAACCCGAGATTCGGGTGGTCTGCTGCCCTGACGAGGCGCCAGGCGTGCTCGAGCGTCGCTACGCGACCCCACGGCACGGCCTCGTACGCCAGCCGTACCCCACGCAGAGCGGCGCGCTCAGCCAGGGTGTGCAGCTGCTGCGCTGCCACGTCGTCGTCGTCCAGCCCGGCCGGAGAGGTGGTCGAGCACAGCAGCAGCAGCTCGGCCCCCAGCGCGCGCACCACGTCGAAGGTGCGCTCGGCGCGGGTCAGCTGGGCTTCGTGCAGGGTGTCGGGGACAGCCTCGATGTGCAGTGGCTGGTAGGCCTCAACATTGAGGCCCAGGTCTGTCGCGTCACTCCTCACCTCGGCGGGCGAGCGGGGTGAGAGCACGAGGTCGCTCGCGAGCAGCTCCACGCCGGTGAACCCCGCCGCGGAGGCGGCGCCCAGCTTGTCCTCCAAGGTGCCTGAGAGACAGGCGGTCGAGATCGTGAGCTGAGGCATCCGGCCGCTCCGCTATCTGACGACGCGGAGTGTCGTCGTGGCGGTGAAGGGATTCGTCTGGCCGCCGCGCTCGAGGCGTCCGGTCGCGGACACGGTCACCGCTTTGCCCGCGGGCAGGGTCGAGAGATCGCTCTTCTTGAAGGTCGCGACGAGCGTGCGTCCATGGCCGCTGCACCTGACCGACACGGCTGCGGCGCCTTGAAGTCGGACGTCACTGACACGCCATGCAGCGAGGTCGCCGATGTCGGCGGTGAGAATGACGTCGACCCGCCCGGCAGTCGTACGAAGGTTGAGGGCTGACGGCATGTGCATCTGGACCAGAGGGCTCGTTTGCGCGAGCACACGGGTGCCGTCGTACGAGAGTCGACCGGCGCGATCCTTGTCCCAGCGGGAGAACCACCCCTCCCAGGCCGTCCACGCGGTGTCGACACTGACGTTGTGGTTCCGTGCTGCGGTGATGCCGTACATGTACAGCGGGATGCCCTGGTCGTTGTTCCATCGCTGCAGCGTCGTTCTCTCGAGCATCCCCACGCCGGTCTGCGTCGAGTCGGGTTCGTCGACGAGGCCGACGTCGTTCCGCTCGAGCCAGTACGAGACCAGGTCTCGCAGGTTCCCCGGGTTGGAGAGGTACGGATTGCCGTTCTCGTTCTCGGCCATGTTCAGGAACAGGGGAACGACCGAGGTGGCGGAGTCCGGGACCGGGTTCGAGGTGGCTCCGTTCCCCGCTATGGCGGTGAAGTACTCGGGCATCCGGTAGGCGATGCCGTGCTCGAACATCGATCCGTTGGAGTGGCCGAACGCGAACCGTCGCCCGGGATCGGTGTCGTAGTCCCTGTCGACCACTGAGGTGAGCTGCCTGATGAACTCGAAGTCGTCAGCCTTCACGTCGAGGTTCGCGTTGGTGTAGTTCCACCGCAGCTCGAGCGGCGTGTAGGGCGGACCGGAGTACTGAGAGCACGGGACGACGACCGTGAAGCCGTAGGTGTCCGCGATCTCCCACCACCGGGTGATGTCGAAGAACAGGGTGCACGGCTGGCTCCCACCGGCGAACACGTACACGACGGGAGCGCCGCCACGGTGCTTCTTCGCCTTCTTCGGTTCGTAGACGAGGTACTGGCGCTTCCAGACCTGGCCGTCCGCCTCGGTCACCATCAGGTTCTTGACGTCGACGCCGAGCCGCCCGTAGTCGGGCCTCGTGCCCAGGACGTTGCCGAAGACCGTGGTGTTGTCGTAGCGGGTGTAGTAGGTCAGGAATCGAGAGATCCGCTTGGTGAACCGCTTGTCGTCGTAGGCGACGTCCCGCTCCAGCACAGCCACCTTCGACACCGGCTCGCTGTAGGAGGTGGGCAACCGCTCGGACCTGGCCCGTTGGTGGTACGTGTCTCCGAAGGTTCCGCGCACGGCATAGGGCCGGACGTCGTTGGCCTGCTTCCAGTAGGAGACGAGGTTCGAGACGTCGGAGTCGTCGTCGTTCACGAACCATACCGGCACAGGGACGTCGCGGTACGGTACGGACGTGAACCGTGGATCCATGCCGGTGTCGGTGAACTTCGGCGTGAAGCTGAACTCCTGGGCGCCGATCTGGTCGAGGCCGCTCAGGTCGTCGGTGTCGATGAAGACCGCGCTGATGACGTTCAGCGGATTCTTGGCGACGTAGCTCTGCAGCGCCGTGCCGCCGGTCCCGTAGCCGGCGATGTAGCTGATCCCGTGGGTGGAGTAGAAGCGCTTCGCCTCCATGACCGAGAACGCCTCGGTGATGTAGCTGGACTCGGTGGCGAGGTCACCCCACTGCCCGGTCGTCTGGTCGGGCTCGAGGACGAAGAGTCCCTCGGCGCGGTCGTCCGCGATGTCGATCCATCCGCTCCGGGTGAGGAACTCCTCGGTGTCCCACCCGTCGGGGACGCTCACCACCGTGAAGTAGCCGCGTACGGGCATCCCGTCGGGGATGTAGACCTTGCTCGTTCGCTCGACGCCCTCCACCATCACGGGTTCCTCGTAGTAGCCCGTGACGGGGAGCTCGTTGCCCAGGGTGGTGTCGATGGCCGGCGGCGTCGGTCCGGTGTACGGAATCGGGTCGAGGTCTTGAGCGGCCGCGGCGGCACCGACGGGGAGGAGTGCGAATGCGCCGAGCGTGAGCGCGAACGTCCGGAAGCTCTTCATCGAGGAGGTTCCTCTCGAGTCGTCGTGTCGGAGCACCGCTCGCCTCTCCGTAAGGTCGCAGGTCCGTCTAATGGACCAGCAGTGCCACGCTACGGATCGTAGCCTGGGCATGCGGATTCCACAAGAGTCCCGGCGCGTGGTCAGCCCGCGGCTCTGCGGAGGTCCGCGAGCAGGTCGTCACCCGACCACGCTCGCCGACCTCCCGCTTCCGCCGCCCGGACCAGGGTGACCAGCCGTGCGTTGACCGGCGCCGACCGGCCGAGTGACTCCGCCAGACGGACGACCTCGCCGTTGATCCAGTCGATCTCAGTCGTCCGGCCGGCCTCGAGGTCCTCCCACATCGACGAACGGGCGATGGGGTCGATGGCGAGGGTCGGCGCCGCGACGGCGGCGTACACACGGTCGGGCATCACCAGCAGACGCGGAATGAGTCCCGGGGGCAGCGGGGTGAGTCGCGCCAGAGAGGCTCCCGCCGCACGGAACGTCTCGTACGCCTCGCGCTGGGCGAGCGCGACGCACCGGCGGTACGCGCGCTGGGACAGCTCAGCCTTGAGCGGGATGCCGGCGAGGGCGTTGACGGCGTTGTTGAGGTTGAGGAGGAGCTTCGCGCGCAGCACGGCGCCCATGTCCTCGCGACGTCTCAGCGGGAGTCCGGCTGCGGCGAACGCTGCCTCGTACGCCGCCAGCGCCGGGTCGTCCTGCACCTCGATCGTGCCCTCGGAGCCCTGGTGGAACGCCCCGCCACCCAGGTTGACGACGTTGAACGGGACCATGCCGGCGAGCACCGTGACGCCGGGAAGCACCGCGCGGAGCGCCTCGGCGTTGGTCAGACCGTTCTGGAGGCTGACGACGACGGCATCCGGGCGCAGCACCGGCGCGAGGGTCGCGGCGACGTCGGCGGTCGCCGCGGACTTCACGGTGACGAGCACGAGTTCGGCCTGGTGCGCGGCAGCGGGTCCGTCTCCTTCGAGCACGAAACGAGCGTTCGTGCGTACGTCGACTCCGTGGTCGTCGGTGAGCCGCAGACCGCCTTCGCCGATCGCGTCGCGTACCCGCTCGCGCCCGACCAGGACGACGTCCGCTCCGGCGGCCGCCAGCCGTCCACCGACGTAGCAGCCGATGCTGCCGGCTCCGAACACGCAGATTCCAGGCACCGCCGCACGATAGCCCAGGCGGATCCGGCAACGGAGGGGTCACCTGAAAGTTGAGGGCGCACCGCGGACACGCAGGGGATCATCGAGGCACGTGGACACCCCGGGGAGGTGCCGTGTCGCTGTTCCTGTACCGCCTCGGTGGACTCATCGCTGCCAGGCGAGGCACCGTCGTCGCCACGTGGCTCCTGCTGATCGCGATCGTGCTGGGGGCGTCGGCCGCCCTCGGGGACCAGTACGACGACGCCTTCTCGGTGCCCGGCACGCAGTCCCAGGAAGGGGAGGACCTGCTGGCCGACCGGTTCGGCCAGACCGGGACGAGCGGGCAGCTCCTCGTGACAGCGACGTCGGGCAGGATCACCGATGCCGCCCCGTCCAGCGACGTGGCCGACATCGTCGAGGCGGTCGGCAAGGTGCCCGGTGTCGCCGTGAGCAATCCGCTGACCGCGGACGACCCGGTGATCTCCGAGAGCCGGACGGCGACCCTGGCCGCGATCCGGTTCGACGACAAGGTCCCGTCGGAGAGCACGCTCACCGCTGTCGAACGCGCGGCCGAGCCACCGTCGTCCGCTGTCGCGACCTCGGTCGGCGGCGATGCGTACAAGCCGGACGCCGAGCCGAGCCGCGTGCCCGAGCTGATCGGGCTGTTCATCTCGTTCGTGATCCTCGCCGTCACGTTCGGCTCGCTGCTCGCTGCCGGCATGCCCGTCATCACGTCGCTGCTCGGCGTGCTGGTCACCCTCAGTGCGGTGGTGGTGGCGTCGTGGGTGACGACGGTGTCGAGCACGGCTCCGACTCTCGCGGAGATGCTCGGACTCGCCGTCGGCATCGACTACGCGCTCTTCATCCTGTCGCGACACCGACGACACCTCGCCGAAGGACTCGACCCGACAGAGGCGATGCGGCGCGCGATGGCGACGGCAGGAAGTGCCGTGGTGTTCGCCGGCGCGACCGTCATCATCGCCCTGTCCGGGCTCGCCGTCGCCCGCATCCCGGTGCTCACCGTGATGGGAGTCGCTGCCGCGACGGCCGTCGCGATCGCGGTGGCTCTCGCCCTGACGCTGCTGCCTGCGATCGCGCTGCTGCTCGGCGAGCGGCTGCGTCCACGGCCGAAGCGCCGCCGCCGGCAGAGGGCGGCCCGGCAGGACCACGAGCATCCGGCGTTCTCCGGCCGCTGGGTCGCTGCGGCCACTCGGTTCCCCGTCCTGACGATCCTGGCGGTGCTCGTGCTGCTGATCCTCGCCGCGCGCCCCGCGAGCGAGCTGGAGCTGGCCCTTCCCGACAACAGCACCGCACCGCCGTCGTCGGCGGCGCGCGAGACGTACGACGACATCACGGACACCTTCGGGGAGGGCTACAACGCGCCGCTGTCGGTGACGGCGGACGTCATCACGAGCGCGAACCCGACGGACACCGTGAACGACCTGGCGGCCGCGATCGCGAAGGTCCCGGACGTCGTCGACATCACGCTCGCCACCCCGAACGAGGGCGGTGACACAGCACTGATCCAGGTCATCCCGGCGGCCGGGCAGACGGCACCGTCGACCAAGGCGCTGGTGGAGGAGCTGCGTGCCCTCTCGCCGGGCTGGGAGAAGCAGCTCGGCATCGGCGACATGCTGGTGACGGGCCAGACGGCGATCAACATCGACGTCTCCCAACGGCTCGCCGACGCGCTGCTGCCCTTCGCCATCATCGTCATCGGTCTCTCGCTCCTCCTCCTGATGGTCGTGTTCCGCTCGATCGCCGTCCCGCTCAAGGCCACGGTCGGCTACCTCCTCTCGGTCGGGGCTGCGCTCGGGGCGGTCGTGGTCGTGTTCCAGTGGGGCTGGCTCGGCGGCCTGGGCGAGGAGACGGGACCGGTCGTCAGCTTCATGCCGATCTTCGTGATGGGTGTGCTGTTCGGTCTGGCGATGGACTACGAGATGTTCCTGGTCAGTGCCATGCGTGAGGAGTACGTGCGCGCGGGGGATCCGCGGCGTGCCGTGACCGTCGGGTTCGTCTCCTCGGCGCGGGTGGTCACCGCGGCCGCGCTGATCATGGGCACGGTGTTCGTCGCCTTCATCCCCGGAGGCTCCTCGACGATCAAGCCGATCGCGTTCGGGCTCGCGGTGGGCGTGTTCGTCGACGCGTTCGTCGTGCGCATGACGCTCGTGCCGGCCGTGCTCGTGCTGCTGGACCGCCGTGCGTGGTGGCTCCCTGCGACGCTCGACCGCTCGATCCCCGACGTCGACGTCGAGGGGGCCGTCCTGCACCGCAAGATCGCGTTCCAGGAGTGGGAGTCCGAGCACGGGGACGTGACCGTCCTGGCCCGCGAGCTGGTCGCCCGGGAGGGAGACGTGCCGGTCGAGATCACCGCGCGACCCGGGGAGGTCCACCGGCTCGCGCTGCCGGCGACCAACGACGCCGAGGCTCTGGCGTACGTCCTGACCGGACGAAGCGTGGCGCACAGCGGGACCCTCGTCGTCGACGGCCTGCTCCTCCCCGAGCAGCGCGAGGCCGTCAACCAGTGCTCGACCGGAGTACGGGTGGGACCGGGGCGCGGGGATTTCGAGGTCGACAAGCTCCTCCGAACCCGCTCGCGGGTGGCCGCAGCGTCCCGCCGTGGACGCCGCGACTTCGTGGAACGAGCGACGGCGGCGGTCGGCACGTTGGGCGGAGCCACGGCTCGCGGAGCCTCGACCGGAGCTGTCGCCGATGCCGCGAGCGCGGTCGCAGCAGGGGTGCGTCTCGTCGTCCTCCACGGGCGGAACGGCGACTCCGGCGTGGGGGCTCATCAGGACGTGGACGCCCTCGCCGCAGCGCTCGCCGAGCAGGGAGCCACCGTCATCGTCACCGTTCCTCAGGAGATCGCGAGGCTGTCCGATGGATGACAACGCATCAGGTGCTGACGACGTACGCCGCCGTGGTCGGCGCCGCGCCGTCGTGGTGGGGGTCGTGCTTCCTTTGATCTCCGCGGCCGTGGTGATCTGGTCGGTCACCGACCGCGAGGAGCGGCTGGACACCATCCCCGTCGCCATCGTGAACAACGACACCATCATCACGGAGCCGCAGCCGATGGCCGCCGGCCGGGCGCTGACGGCGTCGCTGACCGATCCGAGCACCTCCGCGCCGAACCTCGACTGGACGCTCACCGATGCCGCCGATGCCGCGGCTGGCCTGCGTGACGGCGACTACTACGCCGTGCTGACGATCCCCGAGGACTTCTCGAGAGCGATCCTGTCCTCCGGCACCGCCAGCCCGGCGCAGGGACAGCTGACCCTGACGAGCAACGCGGCTGCGAGCACGACCGTCCCGTACCTGAGTGCGCAGATCGCCGGCGCTGCAGCGACGTCGCTCGGGAACCAGACCACCCAGGGCTATCTCAAGAACGTGTACGACGGGTTCAACCAGATCGCGTCGTCGAACGAGAAGGCGGCTTCGAGCGCTGCGCAGCTCGCCGACGGTACGGCGGAGCTCGCCACGGGTGCGGGGTCGCTCGACGACGGCGTGGACAGCCTCGCTGCCGGGCTCGAGAGGCTGGCGGGCGGAGCCGACGGGCTGAGTGCTGCGACGGACGGGCTCGTCGTCGGCGCCGACGAGGTCGCCACCGGCGCGCGAGGTGTCGCGACCGGATCAGGTGAGCTCGGCACCGCGGCGTCGGAGCTGGCGCGGAGCAGCCGGTCGCTGAGCACCGCGAGCGCGGCGTTGTCGACCGCGTCCGGGGTGGTCTCGAAGGGTGCCTCCGGGCTGGCGAAGGGCGATGCGCGCCTGGCCGTACGAGCGAAGACCTTGGCTGAGGACCTGCGGGCGATCCGTCGCGACTGCCGCGCCGAGGGAGGGTCCGCGCGGTTCTGCGTACGCCTCGACGGCGTCCGTGACAGCGCGATCGTGCTCGCCGGCGGCACCGCCCTGTCCGAGCGTGCGGCCAAGCGACTGGCCGGTGCGACCGCCGCCAGCGCGCAGGGCGCGAAGGAGCTCGCGGGCTGGAACGCGAAGCTGGCGCGCGGTGCCGGCGCGCTCGACCGCGCCGAAGCGACCCTGTCGGCCGGGGCTCGTGGCGTCGCGGTCGGCGCCGAGACACTGGCCGTCGGGACAGGCGAGGTCGCGACCGCTGCCGGCACGCTTGCCTCCGCGACCGACGAGACGGTCGCGGACACGGCGGCCCTGGTGGAGGGTGCGGCGACGCTCGACAGCAGCGCCGAGCAGGTCGACTCGGGGGCACAGTCGCTGAGCAGCGGACTCGCCAAGGGTGCCGCGGAGTCACCGACCTACACGACCGCGCAGCAGGACACCCTCGCGACCGTCGTGAGCGAACCCGTCGTGCTCGACAGCTCCGTCGAGCACGACGATCACGGCAACGGCTGGCTGCTGGCCGCGGTGCTGGGGGCAGTGCTGTGGCTGTCGGCGATGGTGTCGGCGATGGGGGTGCAGCGGGAGCGGATCCGGGCACTCGCGATGATGCCGGTCTCCTCGCGACGGATGGCCTGGTCGTTCACGCTCCCCGTGCTCGGCCTGGCGGTGCTGCAGGCCGCCGCGGTGATGGCGGCGGTGCTCCTCTTCTCCCCGAGCGTCGACGCACTCGTCCCGTTGGCGACGCTGAGCCTGCTGGCGGCGGTGACGTTCTCGCTCGTCGCAGTCGGGCTGCGACTCGCGTTCGGCGGCGCGGGTGTGGCGGCGTACGTCGTGCTCCTGGTCGTCCAGCTCGCCGCCCTCGCCGTCGTCGTCCCGCTGGAGACGGCGCCCGGCCTGCTCCGTACGCTCAACGGGCTGATGCCGCTGAGCGCGTTCACCAACGGAGCAGCGCAGCTGGTCGCTGGAGGTGCCGTCACGTCGATGGTCGGGGTCGTCGCGGTGCTGCTCATGTGGGCGCTCGGCGCAGTCGCCCTTGCGGTGGCGGCGGTGAAACGGCGGCGCAGGCTGCCCCTCGGCTAACGACCCCCGTGACCGCCGCGAATCCGCAGGGTCGTACGGGCGACGTCGAGCACGAGACGGTCCCACGCGTCGTCGAGGTCGCGGCCGGTGAGCTCGCGGACCCGGCGCAGCCGGTGCCGGATCGACTGGGGGTGCAGGCCGAGAGCGTCGGCGGCGTCGGTGGCTCGCCCGTGGTCGAGGTATGCGCTGAGCCCGTCGAGCAGGTGGGCCTGACCCGGCTCGAGGAGCGGCCCGAGAGCGGCGGCGGGGAGCTCGGAGCCGGCGTCCGGATCGGTGCCGGACAGCAGCGCGACCAGGAGGACGTCGGCGAACGCAAGGGTGCCGCTGCGCTCGTACGCCCGAGCGGGCGCACGCTCGTACGCTCCGGTGGCGAGCCGGTAGGCCCTCGGGAGCTGGGCGACGGTCAGGTCGTCCAGCACGACCAGGCCGCCGGACTCAGAGGGCAGAGGCCTGTCGGTGAGGTGCGCGACGTGCGCGGCGGTCGCGTGCGTGAGGTGGAAGGACGAGGCCGACATCTCGGGCGGTGGCGTCGTCGTGGGAGCCAGGGTGAGGACGAGACGGCTCGGGATCGTGACGCCGAGCCGGGTCGAGCGGTCGGCGAGGGCGGCTCGCGAGGTCTGGCGTCCGGCGAGCAGGTCGGCGGCGAGCGTCGCGAGGACGCGTTCGCGGTCCTCGCGCAGGTGCGCCGACGCCTCCTCGTACCCGGCGAACAGCGCCTCCGACAGCTCGTCCACGCCCACGAGCATCGTGCGGTTCAACGCAACGAGGTCGGAGACGTCGAGCGTCCCGGCGCCGAGCTCGACGATGAGGTCGGCGGACTCGACCGCCGCGATCCGGTACGCCCGCAGGATCGCCGGGAGCGGTCGGCCGTCGGTCGCGCGTGCGACCCCGATCCCGCGGAACCGCCGAAGGTCGGCCGCGGTCATCGACGACTCGTCGACCCACATCTCGACGGTGCGCTGCAGCGCCCAGGACGCGATCGCGGCGATCTCGTCACGCTGCGTCGCGCTCACGTGCGCATAGGCCGGGATCTCCTGGAGCACGACCCCGATCACGCGGGCGGTGACGCGGTCGGCGTCGCGGGCCACCGTCCGCTGCACGTCCACACGTTCTCTCGTACCCATGGGACCATTGTCAACCACTGACAACCGCGTTGCGCACTCGCCACGATCGCCATTGTCACCACAGGCAAGCGCCGCGACGATGACTCGCATGGATGCTGATGTGATCGTCGTCGGGGCCGGCCTTGCCGGGCTGGTTGCCACCGCGGAGCTCGTGGACGCGGGCAAGAAGGTCGTTCTCGTCGACCAGGAGTCCGAGGCGAACCTCGGTGGCCAGGCGTTCTGGTCGTTCGGCGGACTCTTCTTCGTCGACTCGCCCGAGCAGCGGCGCATGGGCATCAAGGACTCGCCCGAGCTCGCACTCCAGGACTGGATGGGCAACGCCGGCTTCGACCGTCCCGAGGACACCTGGCCGCGTCGGTGGGCGGAGGCGTACGTCGACTTCGCCGCCGGCGAGAAGCGTGCGTGGCTGCGTGCGCAGGGCCTCAAGCTCTTCCCGATCGTCGGCTGGGCGGAGCGCGGCGGCTACGGGGCGGTCGGTCCGGGCAACTCGGTGCCGCGGTTCCACATCACCTGGGGGACCGGTCCCGGTGTGGTCGAGCCCTTCGAGCGGCGCGTGCGCGAAGGCGTCGCGAAGGGCCTCGTCACCTTCCGGTTCCGCCACCGCGTCGACGGCCTCACCCTCACCGACGGCGCAGTCACCGGAGTCACGGGCGTGGTGCTGGCGCCCGACTCGAGCGCACGTGGAGTCGCGTCGAACCGTACGGTCGACGGCGACTTCGCCCTCTCCGCGCAGGCCGTGATCGTCACGTCCGGCGGGATCGGTGGCAACCACGAGCTCGTCCGCAAGACGTGGCCCGTCGACCGCCTCGGCGAGCCCCCGGCCGACATGCTGACCGGTGTCCCGGCCTACGTCGACGGCCGGATGCAGCAGATCGCCATCGAGTCCGGCGCCAACATGATCAACCCCGACCGGGGCTGGCACTACGTCGAGGGGATCAAGAACTGGGACCCGATCTGGCCCGGCCACGGTATCCGCATTCTTCCGGGACCGTCTTCGCTGTGGTTCGACGCGGTCGGCAACCGGCTCCCCGTGCCGCTCTATCCCGGGTTCGACACCCTCGGCACGCTCGAGCACCTGCGCACCACCGGGCACGACCACAGCTGGTTCGTACTCACGCAGAAGATCATCGAGAAGGAGTTCGCGCTGTCGGGCTCCGAGCAGAACCCCGACCTCACCGGCCGCGACGTGCGCCAGGTTCTCGGCCGGGTGAAGGCCGGGGCACCCGCTCCGGTCGAGGCCTTCAAGCAGCGTGGCGAGGACTTCGTCGTCGCCGACACGCTCGAGGAGCTGGTCGACGGGATGAACAAGCTCACTCCCGAGCCGCTCCTGAACCCAGTGGCACTGCGGCTGCAGATCGAGGCGCGAGACCGCGAGCTCCACAACCCGTTCGCGAAGGACATGCAGGTCGTGGCGCTGCGCCAGACCCGCGCGTACCGCGGCGACCGGCTGATCCGCACCGCCGCCCCGCACCGCATCCTCGACCCCAAGGCCGGCCCGCTCATCGCCGTGCGCTTGCGGGTGATCACGCGCAAGACGCTCGGCGGGCTCGAGACCAACCTGGACTCGGCCGTCCTGCGCGAGGACGGCTCGGTGCTCGACGGCCTGTACGCCGCCGGCGAGGTCGCCGGGTTCGGTGGAGGCGGCGTCCACGGCTACCGGGCGCTCGAGGGCACGTTCCTCGGCGGGTGCATCTTCTCCGGCCGGGCCGCGGGACGCGCCGCCGCTCAGGCAGTGGGCTGATCGCCGGTCTCGGGATCCACGTCCTCGGGGAGGTTGTCCGGGTCGACCTCTCCGGCCGGCGTCACGTCAGCGGCCTCGGCGTCCTCTGGGACGTCGATGAGGTCCTTGACGGGCCCGACCGCTCCGTCGCCCCGCTGGACGGTCTCGGTCTCGTCCGGGTCGCCGTGCAGGCGCACCTCGTCGGGCGTCGCGTTGACCGCCAGCACCGACGGGTCGACGTCCTCGACGGTCGGGCGGTGGGCCTCCCTGGAGGGCTGGTCGGGGCGCGTCATCGGTTCACCAGCTTGAAGAAGGTGCTGTCCTCGCCGTCGGCCTTCTGCTCCTGGTAGACGAGCGCGAGACCCTCACGGTCGAACGCCTCGAACCACTGATCTGTGGTCTGCTTCGTCGAGCTGCTCATGGTCGCCTCCTTCGTCTTCGAACGGACGACCCTTGCGGTACCCGGTCGGCGTCGTGCCATGCGAGCCGCCGCGCGCGCCCCGTCAGCTGCGGGCGGCGGTGCCCGTGGCCGCGCGCAAGGTCGCGACCTGGTGCGGGAGCTGCGTACGCAGGTAGTCCTCTGCCGACGCGAAGATGTCGACCTCGTGCCCGGCAGCCTGCGACAGGTGCCACCGGTGCACCAGCACGTCGTGGAAGAACTGCGCCGGCTCGACGACGTCGCGATCAGCCGGGGGGATCATCGCGGCGAGGCGCTGCCAGACCTCCGTGAGCCACCGGTGAGCGACCACCATCGGATCCTCGTTCTGCAGCTCGTGAGCGCCGGCGTACGCGTCGAGGTCGTTGAGCAGCCGCCGGGCCTGCGCCTCCTCGAGATCGAGCCCCGTCAGTCCCTGCAAGCGGCGCGCGTGGTGGTCGGGCTCCACGATCCGCGGTTGGATGCGGACGCTGTCACCGTCGAAGTCGGTCACGATGTCGAGCTCGCCGACGTCGAACCCGAGGTTGTTGAGCTGCTCGATCCGCTGCTCGATCCGCCACATCTCCGCAGTCGAGAACTCCTCCTCGCCCGTGAGCGCGCGCCACAGCTCGTCGTACCGCTCGACGACACGGTCGACCAGCTCGAGCGGCTCGATCGTGGAGGCGAGCAGGCCCGCTGCCTGGAGGTCGAGCAGCTCACCGAACACGTTCGTACGGACGAGGTCCAGGTCCTCACCACGCTGCCCGTCCGACAGGGTGTCGTGCAGGGCGCCGGTCTCCGCGTCGACGAGATAGGCGGCGAACTCGTCGGCGCTGCGTCGGAACAGCGTGTTGGACAACGAGCAGTCGCCCCAGAAGAAGCCGTCGATGTGGAGCCGTACGAGGAGCACGACCATCGCGTCGACGACGGCGTCGAGCGTGTTCTCCGACAGCGGGTGCTCGAACAGCGACCGGTACGGCAGCGACCGCGGCAGGTGCTCGGTGATGATCGCGGCGGGGAGCTCCGAGCCGTCGCGCGCCGTACGGCCGGTGACGACGGCGACTGGGTCGACCGCGGGCAGGTCGAGGCGTTGGAGGTTGCGCAGCAGCACGTACTCACGGCGCGCGTAGTACTCGGTCGTCTCTTTCACGACCACGACCGCACCGTCGACCCGGACGAACCGCACCACGTGTCGATGGATGCCGCGCGGGAGCGAGACGTCCAGCTCGGCCGGCCACTCCTCCAGCGGCTGGTGCCACGGGAGCGTGACAAGGCCGGCACGAGGCCGGGCGCTGAGGAGCTGGATCGGCATGGACTCAGCCTCGCACCTCGCCGGGTGACCCACCCGCCGGGTCAGCCGAGGACGCGCTCCAGGTAGGCGTTGCCGAACGTACGCTGCGGGTCGAGTCGGTCGCGTACGGCGCGGAAGTCGTCGAGCCGCGCGTACCGGGTGCGCAACGTGTCCGCGTCGAGGGTGTGCAGCTTGCCCCAGTGCGGCCGGCCCTCGTGCTCGCCGAAGATCGCCTCGACGCCTTCGAAGTAGCGGCGGTAGTCCGTCTGGTGGAACTGGTGGACAGCGACGTACGCGTTCTCGCGGTCGTGGCCCGTGGAGAGCCAGATGTCGTCGGGCGCGGCGAACCGCACCTCGATCGGGAACGACACCGTCTCGTCGAAGGCGTTGATCCAGGTGTCGATCTCGCGCAGCACGTCGGGCAGCGCGGCCCGAGGGACCGCGTACTCCATCTCGCGGAAGCGGACGCGGCGCGGCGAGACGAAGACCTCGTACGACCAGTCCGTGTACTCGCGGGCCGACAGCGCGCGGCCCGAGATCGCATTGAGACGCGGGACCCAGCTCGGCTGGTGCTTGGCGATCCGGTTGACCACCTCGAAGAGGCCGTTGGACAGCACCTCGTCGTCGAGGAGGAACCGTGTGCGGGAGAGCGGCTTCCGCTGGACCCCGTCGGCGACGCGGTTGTTGCGCTTGACCAGCGTCCTGTCGGTGTGCGGGAACCAGTAGAACTCGAAGTGGTCGTTGTCGTCGACCAGGGTGTCGATGCGCTCCAGCACGTCCGGCAGACGCATCGGCTCCTCACGCGCGTGCAGCAGGAACGCAGGCACGCAGGCGAACGTGAGCGACGTGATGATGCCGAGAGCGCCGAGGCCGACCCGTGCGGCGCCGAAGAGGTCGGTGTCCTCAGGCGTGACGGTGAGGACCGTGCCGTCGCCGGTGACGATCTCGAGGCCGACGATCGCGCCGGCGATGCCGGTGAGGCGCGCGCCGGTGCCGTGCGTGCCGGTCGACGTCGCGCCTGACATCGACTGCGGGTCGACGTCGCCCATGTTGGGCAGCGCGAGCCCGAGCGCGTGGAGCGCAGGGTTGAGGTCGCGCAGCCGCATGCCGGCTCCGACGGTGACGTGCCCAGTCTCGCGGTCGACGTGCTGGATGCCCGTGATGTGGTCCATCCGGACCATCACGCCGTCGGTGACCGCGATCGGGGTGAAGGAGTGCCCAGCCCCCACGGCCTTGACGCGCTGGCCGTTGGCTGCGGCAGAGCGTACGACGTCCGCGACGTCGGCAGTCGAGCGCGGGTGGGCGACCGCGACCGGGTCGGCGCTCGCGCAGCGGCCCCAGTTGGTCCACTGCCCGCTGGCGACGTGCGGCGTCGTGGTGGTCATCCGAAGTTCTTCCCTTCGCCGCGGTAGGTCGGCAGCGTCTCGACCGTCGCCGCACCGCCCGGAGTGGCTTCGGTGTGGACGAGGTGGACGGCGTCGAAGCGCTCGCACATCTCGCCCGCCTTGGCGTGCCGCATGAACACACGGTCGCCGACGCGCAGTGCGCGCGCGACCCGGCCGCGTACGGGAGTCTGGACCTCGCCCGCACCCTCGGTGCCGATGAGCGACAGCCCGTGCGGCCAGACCGGCGTCGCGAGTCGGCTCTTGCCGGCCGCGCCCGACGCGGCGTACCCGCCGGAGAACAGGGTGGCGATCTCAGGCGTCGGCTTGCGGACGACCGACAGCGCGTAGAACGCGGCCGGTGTCGACTCGAACGCGTCGTAGCCGTCGAACAGCGTCGGCATGAAGAGCCCGGATCCGGCGGTCAGCTCGGTGATCGTCGGGTCCTCGCGCATGACGTCGAGGCTGCCCGTACCGCCGGCGTTGACCAGACGGAGCTCGGTGACCTGCCGGACGGCGTCGACGATGCGGGCACGGCGCTCGACGATGTCGGCGAACGACCGGGTCTTGACGAGGCGGACGGCCGGGGACGAGTCCGGCATGCCCGCGATCTGTGCGTCGTAGAACATGAGCCCGACCAGCTCGAAGCCGGGACGCTCGGCGATCTCGCGGGCGAGCGCGATGGCGTCGTCGGGGCTGTGCACGGGGGAGCGGCGGACGCCGAGGTGGATGCCTCGGACCGGTCGCAGCGAGGAGTCGACGTCGATGCACAGCCGGATCGGCGGGTGGTCGCTGCCGACGATCGACTCGATGTAGGCGAGGTGGGCGAGCGAGTCGACCATCAGAGTGATCGACGCGGCGCGGTGGTCCTTGGCGACGAGGTCGCCCAGGGCCGCGCGCGAGACCGTCGGGTAGGCGAGCAGCAGGTCGGTGTGGCCCTGGTCGGCCAGCCAGACGGACTCGGCGAGGCTGTAGGTCATCGCGCCCTGGAACTCGTCGCGCGCCAGGGTCCGCTCGAGGATCTCGCGGACCCGCACCGACTTCGACGCGACGCGGATCGGCACGCCTCCCGCGCGGCGTACGAGCTCGTCGGCGTTGTGGACCAGCGCGCCGCCGTCCACCACCGCGTACGGGGTGTCCAGGTCGCGAGTCAGCCGCTCGAGACGGTCCATGTTGGGCAGTTGTCCAATAGCCACGGTTTCAGTATGGAACAGAAATCTGGATTTGGACACCCGTCCAGTAGATCGGGCCCCTAGCCGCGACGGCGCCACCACACGTTCGCCACGATGAGCGCGAGCACTCCCGCCGCGATGATCGCGGGGAGCTGCGGTTGCTCGCGCGCGTTCTGCTTCGCGTACTCGACCCGCTTCTTGGCCTCGCCCTTGACCTCGTCCACGCGCTTCTGCGTCTGCTTCTTGACGTCGAGACGGTCCGACAGCTCCTCGACCGTGCGGCCGAGCTCCTCGCGGGTCTCCTCGATGTCGCGCTGGATCTCGCTCGGATCAGTGGTCATGGTTTCGCGCTTCCTTCACCTCGGCGATGTCGGCCTTGACGTTCTCGACAGTCTGCTCGGGAACCGGCGGGACTGCCTTCTGCACCTGCTTCTTGCCGACGAGCGCGAGCACCGCGGCGATCACGAACAGGACGACCGCGACGATGAGTGCGGCGAGCCAGACGTCCATCACCAGCGAGAGCGCGGCGATGATCGCTGCGAACAGCGCGCCCAGGCCGTACAGGGCGAGCAGGCCGGCGGCGCCGAACTCACCGAGGCCGACGCCGGCTCGCTTGCCCTTCTGGGTGAGCTCGGCCTGCGCGAGCCGCAGCTCGTCGCGGACCAGGCGGGAGGTCTGCGTGGACATGTCTCGGACGAGGTCGGCGATCGACTCGTCCGACTTCGGCCCCGCGGGCCGTACGTGTGGTTCAGTCATGGCACTCCTTCTCCGAGATACGACGTACCGGTGCCCGCGAAGTGCGCGACCATGCCCGCGGAGGAATAGGCTCTGCGCCATGGATGCTGGAGGTGCCAACGACTTCGTTCTCGCGATCGTCCTGCTCGGCGTCGGCGCGGTGCTCGTGCTCTGGGGTGGCGCCGCGCTCCGTGTGCTGATCGCGCTCGCCGGCGCGTTCGTCGGGTTCTTCCTCGGTGCGGAGCTCGTGCAGGACCAGGCCGGCGGTGAGCTGCTCGGCACGTTCTGGGGCTGGGTCGCGGCGATCGTCGGCGCGCTGGTGCTCGGCATCCTGGCGTACCTCTGGTACTGGCTGGGAGTCGTCCTGTGGGTCGCGGCGATGGGCTACGTGCTCGGCGTCTTCCTCGCGAACGCGTTCGGCGCCGACGAGGACTGGGTCCTCATGACGGTCGGCCTCGCCGTCGCCGCTGTGCTCGTCGTGATCGCCGTCATCGCTCGGCTGCCGGCGATGCTGCTCATCGTCGTCAGCGCGTGGGCCGGCGCATCGCTCGTGGTGACCGGAGCGATGCTGCTCTTCGGCGAGATCGACTCCGAGCAGGTCGATCGTGCCTTCACGGTAGCCGACCCGGCATGGCTCTGGTACGGCGCCGTGGCCGTCATCTTCATCGTCGGGCTGATCGTCCAGCTGGGAGCGACCTCGCGGCGTTCACCGCAGAACATCGGCGGCTAAGATGGGCGCGGCTCCGCGACGTACGGAGCCATGCCGGTGTAGCTCAGTTGGTAGAGCGCCTCACTTGTAATGAGGATGTCGCGGGTTCGACTCCTGTCACCGGCTCCAGGGGTTTGTGCAGGTCGGCGGGGATTTGTGGATCGCGCGGCGCTCTCGCGGAGTCCCGTATGGCCGGCGCGGCAGCCAAAGTGGCAGCCAACGACACGTCAGTCACCTCCGGTCAGGCGTTCGATGAGCACGGATGCATCCTTGAGCAGTCGCTTGTCGACGTGCGTGTACGTGTCGAGCGTGAGGCTGATCTGCGAGTGGCCGAGCAACTCCATGACGACACGTGCAGGGATGCCTTGTTCGAGCATCAGACTCGCGGCCGTGTGTCGCAGGTCGTGGAGCCGGATCTTCCGGAGACCAGCCCGCTTGAGGAGCGCCTGGAACGCGCGGTAGTCGTTGCTGCGCTCGATCGGCGTGCCGACATGTGTGGTGAAGAGCAGGTCGAGTTCGTTTCCCTGCCACAGTTGGGCAGCCAGGTCTGCATCCGCCAACTGGTCGCTCCTTCGACGCTTCAACGATTCCAGCACCACGGTGGGAATCGGTAGGACTCGTGCGGAGCGTTTGGTCTTGGGTGCGACGAGGGTGAACTCGTTGTCGATCTTCTGCAGGGCGTGGTTCACGGCCATGCTCTGGCCGTCGAGGTCGACGTCGTCCCAGGTCAGTCCGAGGACTTCGCCCTGACGGAGACCGAGAAGAAGCCCGATCAGCCAGCGTGCGGCGAGACGGTCCTTCGCTGCGGCGATGCGGAACTGCTCGGCCTCTTCGCGGGAGAAGGGGTGGATCTTGGTGCGGGTCATCGCTGGTGGGTCGACCATCTGCGCTGGGTTGATGGAGATGAGGCCCCACCGGACGGCGATCGTGAGACTTCGCCGGAGCATGGCATGCAGTCGGCGGATGCTGGTGGGGGATAGCTCAGACCGCTTCGCCTTGTAGAGGTCGGCGATGTGGTGAGGTCGGAGCGCGTCGAGCCTGATCCGACCGAGGGCCGGCTTCACGTGTAGGCGCACCTCTTGCTCGTAACGCGACAGCGTGGTGGGACGAACAGTGGAGGACGCAACGTCGGCGAGCCAGCGGTCCATCCATTGCGCGACGGTGGGAGTGCGTTCGGCGCTCAACCGGCCTTCCTCGGCCTGTTGGACGAGTTTGCGCATCTCCTTGAGGACCTCGGACTTGGTCTCACCGCGGATGTACTTCCGCTGACGGCTCCCGTTGACCCAGCCGAGATCGACAGCACCTCTCCACCTCCCGTTCTGCAGTTGGTAGACGGCGCCTTCTCCGCGGCTGCGGCGCCTTCCACTAGGCACTTTCGCTCACCCAGCTGGCGTCATCCCAACGCGTGAGGATGATCGGCAGCGCGACCGACGTGACGCCGACCAACTCCATCCCTGACAGTGGAGGCGCGGCGAACACGGCTACCTCAAGCGCTTCTCGGCAGTGCCGACGGCACAGCACGGCCGAGTGCCCGGCGAGATCCACGAGCTGCGCCAGTGGAGGGCCTGCGCAGCCGTCGTGGTCACAGCGCGGCGGGAGCGTCCGAGTCATGGCTCGCGCTCTCGGTCGTGGTCTCGTGCTCGGCGACGAACTTTTCGAGGGCGGCGTACGGGATCCGACGAAGCACACCGATCTTGACGTACGCGAGCGCGCCCGCGCTCATCAGTTCGTAGATCTTGGTGCGGCCGATTCCCAGCTGCTCGGCCGCCTCGGTCGGCCGCAGGAGAAGTGATGTCATGGCGTCCCCGTCCTTCGGATGTCTCCTCAGGATCGAACGCCATGCGCGTCGTTCGGAAGACGACTCTTGATGACGCCTGTTGACGCAACCCCGTTGGATGCGGCCCTCCCACCCTCCTGGCTGGACCGGGCGCACGCTCTTGGGCATGCGATCATGGCGCAACACCGCATTCGGGAGGACGCCCGTGTCTCGACTCCCTGCAGTTCCTGCCGTGGCGCTGACGGCCTTGATCGCCGGCTGCGGAGCCGGCGACCCTTACGTCGCCGTGGAGGCGGGCATGCGTGATTGGCTCGTTACCGCGCATCAACGAGACGAAGCTGCGTGCGATCACATGACTGATGAGTACCGTCGCGCGCTTTCGGCCGCATCAACTTCGAGCTCTGAGGGAACCGAGTGCAGCCGGGCGCTGACAACGCTGGCCCCCGATGCGACGGTCATGTTGCCGCCGGCGGACGCAGCAATGGATGTTCCGGTGTGGGATCCGTCCGGCGAGGCGCTTGTCGAGGTGAAGGATGGCTCGACGGTGGTCCAGTTCTGGATGCAGGTCGACGGCGACCGCTGGCGGGTGGCAGGAACACCTGACTGATCCACGCCTTCATGCCTTCTTGGTGCTCCTGCGCCGCCCGCCAGCGGCGTAGTAGGCAAGCTAGATAGATGGTGAAGACGGCCAGCTCGTCCTGAAGTCCTCGGCCGCTGCGTGCGTCTTGAATTCCAGCACCGCGATGTTGTGGTGCTGCAAGGCATCCAGCACCGCCTGCGGCTCGACCTTGAAGAACTCCTTGCGCAGGTTCACCTTGTTCAGCCGCTGCGCTGCGAACTCGCGATGCAGCATCGCCTCAATCCCCACTGCGTCATCGCTGAAGAACAACGCGTGCACGTCGAAGATGAACGGGACGGACGCGTCGCCGAGCTCGCGGACTCGGTCCATTGGGTCGAGGCGTCGTGTCATTCCGATCTTGACCACGCCTTCGCCGAACGCACCGACGTTGGAGATGACATAGACGTAGCCGGCACGGATGTTGGCGGCCCGGTAGTCGGCCTGGGCGATCTCGGCGTCGATCCGGGCGAGCTCGGCCTCAAGCGCGATGGCAGCGGCTTCATCACCGGAATCACGGAGTCGCTGGATCGAGTTGAGGTAGTGCGTTCTCTCCTTCTCCAGCCGCTCTTTCTCCCGCTTGATCTCCGCCTCGAGCACCTTCTGCTCCCTCAATTCGGCGCGGCGCTCACGCTCCAGTTCTTTGGCGGCAGCCAACGCCTGGAGGTGGCGTGCGGCAAGTTCCAGCTCTTGGAGCCGAAGGTGGTGGTAGTACTCGGTGACCGACAGATCGATCATCGTGCCCTGCTTCGCGATCTGTTCACGCGCAGTCGAGAGCCGCTTCTGCGCCGAGGCGAGGTTGCCGGCCTTCACGGTCTTCACGGCGTTCTCTGCCTCGGCGTTGTAGGCGCGCAACATGATTCGGCTCATCTGGTTGACGAAGGTGCGGCCCTTCGCGGCTGAGTTGTTGAACGTGAAGTTCGACGTGGCGGTGATCGCGTTGCCGATCTTGTTCGTCTGCCTGATTTGTGAGCGCAGCGCCTCCAGATCGGTCGCCAATGCTGCCGATGCCTCCGCTGGGTGCTCGAAGTCGAACAGGCCGAACTCCTCGAGCGAAAGCCGGTCCCTGGTTACGATCATTGCGGCCTCTAGATGCGCCTTCTCGGCGTTGAGTCGGTCGACCGAACTCTTCAGGTCGGCCTCTATCTGGCGTAACTTTTCGATGTGGGATGCCCGCTCCGCGGCATCCATCGCGTCGAGATCGGCGAGCATGCCCTGCAACCGTGCATTCTCCGTCTGTAGACGAGTGGCGACCGACTTTGCGTTGAAGGCAGTGATCTTCTCCGGTGTCGCCTGCGGCACGGTCACAGGGGTGGTCGCAAGGGAACCGGCAGCCGTCTCCTTTGGGACGTCCGGTGTGGTTACCGCAGGCGGGAGGGAGACAGGCTCCGGTTGAGGGGGACCCGTGGCGTCGACGTGCTGCTGGCCGTTGGCTCCCACATGATCTGTCCAGCGCTGCCCATCCCAGAAGCGATGCTCAAAACGGCCGGTCGGATCCGGGTACCAGCCGGGTGCTGTCATCCCCATGTCATCCCCAGAGCTCGTTAATCGATGCTGACCGAGCCAGATTCCCAGGTCAGGGCTCTTGCCGCGATTCCGGGGAGCCCAAACGCGGCGGCTTAACGCACGTGCGCAGGGTAGGCATGGGACTGCTGCACGCGGACGATGACGCGCGCCAATCCTCGGGGCGGGTCGGACTCGTCACGCTCAGCGGCCATTGCGACAGGAGCCGATCCTTCATGCGGATGGCTGCACCGGTTTCGCGCAGCCTGAGTCGTCTGGCGACTAGGCTGCTCGAAGTCGGACAACTTACGGGTAGGGAGCCATGACATCAGCTGTTGCCGTCGAGACTCTTCGCCCGACCGACACGTCCGCGGAGACGCCGCGCATGGCATTGATACTCGTGGACTTCGACAACCTGTTCCCGCGCACCATTAGCGAATCCGAGCTTCGCCACGTCCTAATGCGCTTGATCGAGCGAACCGTGAGTGCATCAGCGGTCGGCACATCGGTCCGTGTTCGCCTGTATGGAGGTTGGGTCTCCAACGGGGTGCTTAGCAGGCGCGGAAGTGAGGTCGCCCTCGCGGCCTCGCAGGCCGACCCGTTTCCATTGGTCATTGGGCGCGGCGTTGTTCGTGGGTCAGTTGAACTGGCTCAATCGTTGATATACGAGCCGTCCATTGTCTTTGAAGACACATATAGGAGGCGAAGTTCGACGCCACGGCTTCGTCTTGCTGCTTCACCTCCAGACGGATGCGCCGAGTGTGAAACATGTCCTGCGAAGATTCTTGTGCGCTTTGCGAAGGGACCCGGTTCCACATGTCCAGCGGAGACCTGCTCGGTAACTGCCGGAAGCGCATTCATTGTGCATGAGCAGAAGATGGTCGACACGATGCTTAGCTGTGATCTTCTTCAAGCTTCACTTGACTCCGCCATCGGCACCATCCTCGTGGTGTCCGACGACACCGACTTCATACCTCCGCTGGTCGCAGCGGCAGGAATTTGCAAAGGAACAGTTGCGGTCGTCGCGCCAAACGGGACGCTCGGGCAATCGATGCAAACTCTGCTGAACGCCAAGGGAATCAGCCTGTTCGACCTGGAGGACCAAAGTGGAACTGAATGATCTTCGCGAGGACCTTGCCGCCTTCGCCGATGAAGAGGAAGACGTCGCCGTCGATCCGGACGGCAACTTCATGCTTGTTCGTGGCGGGCGCGAGATCGTCGCTCGCCTTGTCGACGTAGACGGCAACTCGATGGTCGACTACGAAGGTGGCACGATTCCATACCGCAAGTTCTTGACGCATGAGCTAGGCAGGCTGGATCAACTCGCCGAGCGGCTGACTCGCCGTGAAGCCGTGTCGGCGTTCGTTGACAGTCGCGTCTCAATCTTTCGGCCCGCTGAAGATCTTCGATCCGGAAAAGCGCTCGAGATTCTAGAGGAAGAATGTCGGCAGGTCCCGCCGTTTTCGGCTCGTGTCACGTTTCTTACCGCCGACGCGGGACACGGAAAGACGGCGGTACTGCGGGAGCACCAAGCGCGGCAGGCTCGGCGTTTTCTGGACGGCACCGGAAGCTACGTCTTCTGGCATGTCGACCTTCAAGGCCGACAACTATTGCGTCTGTCAGAGGCGCTCATGGGCGATCTTGGCGACCTGAGAATTTCGGGCCTTTGGATGCCCGCTGTGCTTCGCCTGATGCGGCAGAAGGCGCTCGTCCTGGCGATCGACGGGTTCGATGAGTTGGCGGCGGAGCAAGGCGGTACTGATGCACTCGGGTCACTTGCAACGCTGGTGAGCCAGTTGAAGGGCCAGGGCGTTGTGATCGCCGCCGCCCGTCGTAGCTTCTTTGACACGGACGACTACCTGCGCCGTGCGGGCGTCATTGAACGGGCAATGACAAGCCCGTGTCAGTTTGACCAGATGTCGCTCTTGCCCTGGGATCGCGCAGAGGGCGTGGCCTACCTCCAGCGGGTTTCGATGGGGGACAACAAAATCCGAGATCCGGAGTTCACCTACGCCGAAATAAGTGCTGAGCTCGGAGACGACGATGGCCATCCGATGGTCACCAGACCATTCCTCTTGACTCAGGTCGCCCGCGCTCTGCTGATATACGACCTTGACCCAGCCGAATTCATCCGCGCGTCAGACGATCCGCTGAGTGGCGTCGCCGCCGTCGTCCATGCTTTCGTGACGCGTGAAGTGCAGGAGAAGTGGGTCAGTTCAGAGACTGGCGAGCCGTATTTGTCAATCGAGCAGCATATGCAGATTCTTGCCGACGTCGCTGAGGAGATGTATCGGAGTCAACGCGATCGTCTCGAAATTGATGTCATCGAAACGATCGCAACACTGTTGCTCGATCAGTGGGGAATTGACCCGAGTCGCCGGCATCAGATCCTGGAAATGGTTCGGATGCACGTTCTCCTGGTCCCGACGGGAGGCGGCGGCGACCGCATGCGGTCGTTCGATCACCCGGAGTTTCGTGACTACTTCATCGCCTACGCACTCAAATCGCACCTCGAAGTGGTCATGGATGGCGGCAACGGGTCTGACCTCTCCAGATATCTAAGCGTCGCTCAAATATCGGACTCCACAGCGCGGTACGTGTGCGGCATGCTTGAACGAACCGAGGATCGAGTCACGACGCTGCTCGCGACTCTCGAACGCGTTGTCGCGCGCGAGTGGAAGCCGACCTTCCTACAGGTGAACGTCGGCACCCTGATCCCATTCGTATGTGACGGGCTCTTCGCTGGCTCGACGGCTGAGTTCAGTGGACGGGTGATCTACTCAAGTCTTGCCTTCGAGCGGAGCCGTCTGCACAACCTGACCTTGGAAGGTGGCTCCTTCGTCAACGCCAGCCTCGGTCACTCTGACTGGACCAACGTGCGACTGCGCAAGTGCGCCCTCGGGGAAATCATGTTGAGCGCAGATTCACACTTCGACGGCGTCGTCTTCGAGGACTGCTCGATCGACGGTCTCCGTATCTCGCTCGACGATGAGGAAGATATCCGTGAGTATGCGCCCGATCGCATCGCCTGGCGTCTTGAGGCCGCTGGCATCACGCGAGCCGAGATCGATGACGAAGTGATGCTTCCCGTCCAGTTGATCGAGTCACCGATGGAGAAACTTGCCCATCGCGTGGTCCGTCTCTTCAGCCGGACGACTGTCGTCAGCGAGAACCAGCTGGTGCACCGCTTCAAGGCTGACCATCAAGCGGTGATCGATACTCTTGTGCCGTTGCTAGAGGCCCACGAAATTCTTCAACCTCGCACGTGGAAAGGGGCCGGCCAGTCGCGGGTCTGGGCACTTACGGAGCGGTTCGATGACCTGCTTCAAGCCCAAAGTGGAGTCGGAAGAGCAAACCTGGTCGAATTCTGGCGGGCGGTGCGCGCGATCAGTTGACACTTCAGATCGGGAACCACCCTCTCCTGGGCCGCTGCGATCTGGGCCAGAAGCTGTCGCAGCGCTGGTCGTTGGGCCGCCGCTGTCGTGGCGGAACAGTCCGGCGTTGTGGATAGCCGCTGGCTTTCCACACTTACCGCCAAGCCCCTTGTGCCTCGCGCGGACAGTGGACTCCTATTGACGGGGGTTGACGCAACGGTGGCAACAACGGTTGCGCCGCGTCATGGTGGTGTATCGGACGCTTCGGGGGGCGGCGATGGCTACGAGGTTGAAGCAAGCGAGGCTGGAGGCCGGCTGGTCACAGATGCAGCTGGTTGGGCGGATCAAGGCGGTTGGCGCGGAGGCGGGAGAGAACCTGCCGAACGCCGAATCGATCAAGGCGTCGCTCTCGCGGTGGGAGAACGGGCGCCGCTATCCGAGCGACTGCTACCGGAAGATCCTTCGTCAGATCTTCGGCAAGGACGACGTCGAGCTCGGACTGGTGTCGAACGACCAGGTGCTCGACATTCCGGCGGCGGAGGCACTAGCAGCGCAGCTTGATCTGTACGAGGCGAAGTTCGATTCGTTGGTTGCCAACTTGCGGGCGGCGACGGAGAGCATCCGAGCACGCGATCGAGACTTCGGGGCCTGCAGTCTTCTCGACTCGACCCGGGTGCACGTCGAGCAGATCGCAGAGCATCTCGTCAACTCGGTCGGGGAGCGACAGCGGGTCGAGTTGGCCCGGTTGCTCGCCGACGCACTCGCCGGCTGGCAAGCGCTTGACCTCTTGTCACTCGTTGCGTCTTGGCGTCTCTACGCGACCGCGAACGGCGCCGCAAGAACAGCACGCGACGCCGCTCTCGACGCGTTCACCACCATCGAGCAAGCCCAGGTGCTCGTCCTGCTAGGACGTCAGCGCCGCGCCGCCTACGTCGCAGGCGAGGTACTCGCAGCGGTGCGGGGTCGCGTGGCCAAGCCGGTGGAGTGCTGGGTCTCCGCGGGTGCCGCAGAGTTGATGGCTCTCGCCGGTGAGTACGAACACGGACTTGCCCTCCTGTCGCAGGCGGAGAAGCTGGGGCCGTCCCTGGACAGCCCGCTTCCGCCGTACCTGGTGTTCGATCGCGCGAGCCTCGATCGCTGGATCGGCCACACTCAGGTGATCCTCCAGCAGGACGATGCTGTCGAGCGGCTGGAATCTGCACGGTCGAAGCTTGCAGGTCCGCCGACGGGACGGGCGGGAGCATCGCTCGAGATCGACCTGGCTGCCGCGTACCGGCGTGCGAAGGACGACGTTGCGTTCAGCGAGCATCTGGAGTGCGCCGAGCGGCTCGCGATGGCGGTCGGCTCGCAGCGTTGCCTGATGCGGATCAAGGCCCTGAAAGGTGTGCCGGCATGAGGCCCCATAGGCGCGTTCTTCACAGCCGTTGCGCCGATGTGGTTCCCTGGAATCAGGAGGCCGGGGCAATGGCACGAGCAGATGAACCCCTCAAGCGTCCCGATCGCGTCATCATCCTGGACGCGAACGACCCGATGGTCGAGATCGAGGGTCGGATCGTGTGGCAGGAAGAGCACGATCGAGTCGTGGAAGAGACGCGTCTCGCCGCGTACCGAGACGGGTACGACGCTGGCTGGCGTGATGCCGCCGCGCGGCCGGTGACAGTCGAGGTCAAGCGTCGCCTCAGCGCGGTTGGATGGTTTTGGACGATCGTCCTCGCTGTCGGGCTGCTGATCATTCTCATCATGGCGGCCCCGCTCCTGTTCATGTGAGTTGACGGGGGTTGCGCCCCCAGCGTCAACAGGTGTCGTCTTCCCGCTCCATCCCTTTCGGCGTGTGCTGGTTCGAAACGAGCCGACACGACGGACAGGGATTCTCATGGGGGCGTACGCGGGAGCTGGGCGGCGATGAAGACCGCCGCGTTCCTCGCGCTGTCGCCCGCCGTGGTCCTCGCTCTGGCGGTGGGGCTGCTGGTGGGTGTGCGAGCGCCCGAAGCGTCGAGCGCGCTCTGCTCGCTCGCTGCTGGACCTGCCACCGGCGCTCAACCCGATCTCGACACCGAGCAGCAGAGTGTCGCGTCGACGATCGCCGACGTCGCTCGCGAACTGGAAGTTCCTGCTCGCGGACTCGTCGTCGCGTACGCCACCGCGCTGCAGGAGTCGGGTCTACGGAATCTCTCGTACGGCGATCGCGACAGTCTCGGGGTGTTCCAGCAGCGCCCTTCCCAAGGCTGGGGGAGCGCCGCACAGGTCACCGATCCGCGGTACGCGGCGGCAGCGTTCTTCGGCGGTCCTGACGGGCCGCCAGCTCCAGATGGTTTGTTGGACGTACCGGGGTGGGAGACGCTGCCGGTTGAGCAGGCTGCGCAGGCGGTCCAGGCGAGCGCAGACGGCTCTCTGTATGCGCAATGGACCGAGCGGGCCACCGCGATCGCGGCGTGGGCAGCCAAGGGGCTCGGATGCTCCGCTGACGCTACGGCCGGCACATGCCCGCCTTCCGGCCTGCCGGTCCTGTCGGGGCTTGTCGCCTCGGCACAGAAGGTCGTCGACTGCGTCTTCGCCGAGTGGAAGATCACGAACATCGGCGGACGGGCGTCCTCCGGTCACATAGCCGGCTCCGACCACTACACCGGTCGCGCCGTGGACGTCATGATCGCGAGCTGGACCGGCGTCACGGGCATCGCTCAGGGCGACGCGGTCGCCAGCTACTTCGTCACCAACGCCAAGGCGTTCGGCGTCACATATGTCATCTGGCGAGCCCGCATCTGGTCCGTCAACCATCCGCAGTGGAGCTCGTATGGGCATCCCAGCGGGTCATCCAACCCGACCCTCATGCACATGGATCACGTCCACGTGTCCGTGGCCGGGGACACCGCCACACAGTGAGGAACAACCATGTCCATCAAGTCACTCTCATCAGTCAACGTGACACCGAACCCCAACGAGCTTCCCGGTGGAAATGTCATTCAGCAGATCCTTGACGGGCTCGGCGGCTGGGCACTGTGGGGAGCGCTCGGTGCACTCCTCATCAGCACCATCGTGTGGGCGGGAGGATCGTTTGCCGGCAATTTCCACGCGGCGAGCAAGGGCAAGATCGGCGTCGTCATCTCGCTCGTCGCCGCACTGCTCGCCGGAGCGGCGCCCGCCCTGATCAACTTCTTCAGCAACCTGGGCGAGCAGGTCTGATCCGATGACTACGCCCGCGCTGCAGTGGCTCGTCGTGAAGATGTGCGCCTGGTGGAACCTCGTCTGCCAAGGCGGTGAACAGGTCGCTGACTCGGGCCTGTCCGCGATCACGAAGTCCACCGCCAACGGGCTCGTCCAGCTCTTCAGCGGGATCACGAAGGTGGTCGACGAGTCCACCCAGGTCCCGCTCACCGATCCGACCTACCGCGACGTGTACGCGGGATTCGTCGGACTCGCCATCCCGATCATCACCGCGGTCTACTTCATCGCTCTCCTGGCAGCCGTCCTTCGGCGGGACCCGACGGTCCTTGTACGGGCGACGCTGGGCGTAGCGGTCTCCGCGATCGGTGGCGCCGTCTACATCCTCTTCGCCCAACTTCTCGTGGCGATGGACAACTGGCTGTCGCGAGGCATCGTCTCCGTCACGAGCGCCGACTTCGGCGAGCAGATGGACGAGCTGGCAGAAGGGTTCTCGCAGATGGGCGCCCAAGGTGACATCGCGGCGAACATGCTGATGCTCCTGCTGATGTTCGCCGCTCTCATCGCGGGAGTCATCCTCTGGGTGATCCTGCTGCTGCGGAAGATGGCGATCCTGGTCGTGGTGGTCTTCGCCCCCCTGCTCATCGCGGGCTGGCTGTGGGGGCCGACTCGCGCGTGGTCTCGGAAGGCGACCGAGACGCTCGTGGCATTGGTGTTCTGCAAGTCGGTTATCTTCGCGATCTTCGGCGTCGGGATGCGCCTGCTGTTCCGTGGCTTCGACCAGTCCTTGTCAGACTTCGTCGGCGTCGTGGTGCTGCTCTGCGGAGCATGCTTCGCCCCGCTCGTGATGTTGCGGCTCGTCCACTTCGCGGCCGACACACAGTTGGCGGGCGAGATGATGGCGTCGCTCAAAACCGGAGCCCGTCCCATCACCAGTCACGTGCCTGTCGGAAGCCTGGTGCACGCGGGCGGCGGCCGCAGTGACATGGCGCGTGACTACGCGCGAGGCGGATCCACTCAGCCGGCGGGCGGAGCGACGGTCGGTGGTCCCCAGGGCTATGGCCCCTCGGCAGGCAGCAGCACTGGCGCTGGCGGTAAGTCCGGTGCGGTCAAGGGCGCTTCGGGCGCCACGACCGCCGGCGCCAAGCCGCCCGTGCCGTCCGGAGCCGCCGGCGGCGGCGCCTCCAGTGCGGGCGGAGGTGCGGTCGCAGGTGGTGCGGCTGCCGGTGTCGCTGCCGTGGGCGTCGTTGCTGCGCAAGCCGCCGTCAAGGGATCGAAGAAGGCTGCTGCGTCCGCTTCCTCCGCTCAGGGGGACTTCAACGACGCGGTCGCGCCCGGGCCCGACGTCGGTGGGACCGGTTCGAACCATGACAAGGGGAACTGACGATGACTTCGTACGAGACGCAGGAGTCCTACCTGTTCGGCCCGCGCGATCGTGGCGCGATCCTGCTCGGACTACGCCTTAACCAGCTGCTCCTTCTGACAGAGGGTGTCATCCTCATGATGATCGGGTTCGTCGCCGGCGGAGGAAGCGGCGGACTGCTGGGACTCCTGGCGTTGTTGGTATGCGCTTTCCTCGCCTTCTTCCCGGTTCAGGGGCGGCCGATCATCGACTGGGGTCGACCCGTGGCGAACTATGTCGCAGGTCGCCTGTCCGGTGAGGCCACCTACCTCGGTGGGCCTTGGGCAGTGCACAAACCTGTCGGCGGAGCAGACCGGATCGCGCTTCCAGGCGGACGCGATGTCATCGTGCGCGAGTTCCGAACCGACGCCAGCAACGTCGCCGTCATCCGGGACGGACATCGTTGGACCGCGGTCGTCCAGGTCGTCGCACCGGCGTTCCCGCTCGCTGACCGTGCGACCCAGCATGCGCGGGTCACGTCGTGGGGTTCGTTGCTCGCGCAGCTCGGCCAGGAGGGCTCCCGGCTCGCGGCGATCCAGTGGCTCGAGCGCACCATTCCCGATTCCGGTCGCGGTCTCGACGACTGGTGGCGCGAGCGGGGCGATGCGACATCGCCCGCCGCGGCAGCGTACGAGCAGCTCATCTCTGACAAGGGGCCGAGCGCGACGCGGCACGAGTCGTTCGTCGTGATCTCCATCGACAGTCGGCGGTGCCGTCGGGCTATCCGCGCAGCCGGTGGCGGACGCGAAGGTGCCGCAGCCGTGCTCACTCAGGAGCTGACGTGGATCGAGAGCGGACTGCGTCGCTGCTCGGTCGACGTCGTCGGCTGGCTCGGTGCGCGCGACCTCGGACGGCTGATCCGTACCCAGTACGACCCGGCGTCGACGGTGGAGATCGACAGGCGCGGACGCGAAGGGCTCGAGCGAGGCGTGGCAATCGACGGCGCAGGACCAATGATCGCGGAGTCGCGATTTGGTCATTCGCGCACTGACAGCGGCTACCACGCGACGTACTGGGTGGCGTCGTGGCCGCGGATGCAGGTACAGGCCGCCTGGCTCTATCCACTGCTCGTCCTCGGCGGCGTACGGCGGACCCTGTCACTCACCGCTGAGCCGGTGGCGCCATCGAAGTCGTTCCGCGAGATCCGCAGCGCCAAGGTGCAGAAGCGCACCGACGAGATCAACCGCCAGAAGATCGGCCAGATCGAGTCTGCACAGGACGACGAGGAGAACCTGACGCTGGAACGACGTGAGCGCGAGCTTGTGCGGGGTCACGTCGAGTACCGCTTCAACGGCTACGTCACCGTCACCGCCGCCACCGAGCAGGAGCTCGACGATGCTTGCTCTCAGGTCGAGCAGGCTGCTGTACGGAGCGTCCTTGAGGTGCGCCGCGTCTATGGCGAACAGAATCAGGCGTTCATCGCGGCCGCACTGCCGCTTGCACGTGGGGTCCGATCATGACCGACTACCCGCGACTGACGTCCCGGCCAACCAACGCGGTCGTTGAGGAACCCGCCGTCAAAGTCAGCCGAAAGGAGCGCCGTGCTGCGCGCGCCGAACGCCCATCGCGGTGGCGAGACGCCCGTATGGCGGCGGCAGAGCGACGTGCGGTGGAACTCGAGCAGTACCGCGACGACCGCATGCCGTGGCGGCGCCACTCGGGGCGGATGCCGTTCCGGATGCGCCTGCCGGTGCACCGAGCGACGACAGCGAACCTCCAGGCGATCTACCCGTTTGTGATCGAGACCGGACTCGGTTCGGAGGGCGTCTACATCGGACGCGAGACCGGATCGCAGGCGTCGTTCGTGTACGACCCGTGGCGGCTCTACCAGCAGCAGCTCCTGACGAACACGAACGTTCTGCTCGCTGGGGTCATCGGTCGAGGCAAGTCGGCTCTCGCGAAGACACTCGCCTATCGGCTGTCGGCCTTCGGGGTGCGTACCTACGTACCGGGTGATCCGAAGGGTGAGTGGGGCCTGCTCGCGGGGACCCTCGGCGTCGAACCGCTCGCCCTCGGCCGCGGCCTGGCGACACGCCTCAACCCGCTGGAGACGGGATCGCGCCCTCAGGGCACCCCGGAGTCGGTGTGGCTGGACGACGTACGCGGCCGCCGAATCTCGCTTCTCCAGGCGCTCGCCGAGACCGGCCTCGGCCACCGGCTGACTCCCGTTGAGCGCAACGCCATCTACCTTGCGCTCGATCGCGTCGTCCGCTCCGATGCGGATGCCTCACGGCAGCGAACGCCCCTGCTGCCGGAGGTCGTCGAGGCGATGATGCGCCCCTCCCAGGACGACGCCAACTCACTCGGACTTCGCAGCGGCGCCGAGCTCGCCGCGCTGTCACGCGACGCATGCCTCGAACTCCGCCGCCTCATCGTTGGCGACCTTGCGGGACTCTTCGACGGCGCGACGACGCACCAGCTCGACATCCACGCGCCCATCCAGGTCGTCGACACCAGCCGCCTCGCAGGAGACGACACGGCTCTCGCGCTGCTCATGTCGTGCGCGTCGGCGTGGATGGAGGCCAGCATCAGTGACGCCACCGCCGGGAGGCGGCTGGTTGTCTACGACGAGGCGTGGCGGGTCTTGCGCGTCCCCGCGCTCGTCCGGCGCATGCAGTCTCGCTGGAAGCTGTCGCGAGCACTCGGTGAGTCGAACCTGGCCGTCGTCCACCGCATCTCCGACCTCGGCGCCGTCGGCGACGCGGGATCCGAGGCTGTCGCTATCGCGCGGGGTCTCCTCGCCGATTGCTCGACGCGCATCATGTACGCGCAGGAGAGCGACCAACTCGAGTCTGCCGCGTCCGCCCTCGGCCTCACCGACGTTGAGACCTCCCTCCTGCCGGGGCTTCCGAGGGGACGTGGCCTGTGGAAGGTCGGGCGCCGGTCGTTCATCGTCGATCACGTCCTCGCAGACCACGAGCTCGAGATCACCGACACGGACGCGAGGATGCGATGACCAGCCCGGCGAAGGAGCAGCCGGTCACCGACGTCTTCGCGACAGCGGTGATCACGATTGGCGCCGCGATGATTGCCGGGACGGTTGTCCTGTGGGGCGCAGCCGTACTGGCATCGGGTGTGACCGGCGCCGGTTGGCACACCGGCGATGTTGGGCAGGCCCTGGATTTCGCCGGCGCGGTGCTGTCTGGCGACCGGCCGAATGACGCATGGATCGCCACAAGTGGTCGGGCGACGTGGGGCGGTGGCGCGGCCGCGTACTGGTCGGCGGCTGTGCTGCTGATCGGACTCGGCGGCGGTCTCGCGTGGATCGTCTGGAGAACCCTCCACGGTCGAACCTTGACCCGCCGCAAGCGTCGGTCGGATGCCCAGTGGGCTTCGCGGCGCGACGAACGCGGAATGGCGGTCCGCAGCGACCCCGCCACAAGGCCGTATCGACTCGTCGCAGGCCGCAGCAAAGCGACACGTCGTTGCCTCGCGGCCGACGACTGTGTCTCCGCGGTCGTGTTCGGACCGAACGGTGCCGGAAAGACCGTCGGGCTGATCATCCCCAACGTCCTCGAGTGGGCAGGGACAGTCGTGATGACGACAGCCAAGCCTCAGGATCTGACGCCGGTGATCGGACGCCGGTCAGCGCTTGGCCCGGTCTGGGTGGTCGCGCCAGGCGGTGCGCCGGGCACGATGACTGCGCGATGGTCACCGGTGGCGTACGCCGCCGATCCCGAAGCAGCCGATCGGATGGCGGACTGGCTCGTCGAATCCTCGGGGATGACCGGCGATCCCAAAGCACGGCCGTGGAACGCGCAGGCGCGGAAGTACCTGAAAGGCCTCCTGCTGGCGGCGAACGTTGATGACCGTGGCATCGACGGGTTCATCGAGTGGGCGTACGAGGGGGAGCTGGCGCGAGAGCGCGTCGAGCAGATCCTCCACGAGCACCGATTCACAAACGTGGCGCGCGAGTACGCCTCGACCTGGCAGATCCACGAGGAGGGACGTGGGTCGGTGCTGTTCACGGCGTTCGGCCTCGCCGACACATACAACCGGCCGACCGTGCGGGCAGCCGCAGCGTGCAGCGACTTTACCGCTGCTGAGCTGTTCGACGAGGACCGCCCCGGCACGCTACTGCTCGTCACTCCGCAGTCGGAGACCGAGCGCTACACGCCGTACTTCACCGCGTTGATCTCGTCGATCGTGCACGAGGCCGAGGTTCGTGCGGCCGAACGTGGCGGACCGATCGAGCCTCGCGTTCTGCTGGCGCTCGACGAGGCCGGCAACGTGTTCCGCTACCCGCGGTTGCCGCATCTGCTCACGACAGGTCGAGGCAACGGGATCCAGTTGTTGCTTGCGTACCACGACATCGCTCAGATCGAGCACCTGTACGGCGGACGCGAAGTCGCTCGCACCGTGCTCTCGAATGCCAAGCTGCGCATCCTCCTCGCGGGAGTCGGTGACATCGAGACCCTCCGCTACTTCTCCGACCTGCTTGGCCAGACACGCGTACGACTCGGCGGCGAACAGACCGGACCCGACGGCAAGCGCTCGCGCAGCCACTCCGAGCAACGCGAGTCGCTCGCACCGCTGCATCTGCTCCAACAGCTCCCCGACGGTGAGGCCGTCGTGCTTTATCAGAACCTGCCGCCTGCTCGCGTGAAGCTCCGGCGCTGGTACGCCGACAAGGCGTTGCGACAGCTCGCGAACACACAGGAGGAGGCGAGGACGTGAACGACATCGTCGAACCTCGTACCGGCGAGGTTCTCGACATCACGACCGTCGAAGGGCTCGCGCAGGCAGCCGTACTCCTCGACGAACGCACCCGGACCCTCGCGCAGATGCTCGACGATGCAGTCGCGACACCGGCCGGTGTCAACGTGCCGTCGCAGTGGTCCTGGCGAGGGCAGAGTCCCCACGGCACGCGGACATTGTGGCGAGGCCTGGCCGAGTGGGTCGGGTGGCTGCGCGGCCGCTATCCACTCGCGCGGCAGATCCCACCCTGCTGGTGGCGCCACCCCGAGCTCGTCGAGGAGCTGACCGCACTCTGGGTCGCCTGGCGCGAAGCGTACGCCGATCCCGAAGCGCCGATGACGTCACCGATCGACTGGCACGACCGTTGGCTCCCAGCGTTCCTCCGGCGCATCGGCGCCGGCGGATGGAACATCTCCTGCACCGACGAACACAAGGAACGCCCCGAGTCGACGTACGACGCCCGCGCTGTCGATGACGACGAGGCGTTCGCCGAACACATCACGCGAGAGAGCGCCGACATGAATGACAACCCATCGCAGATGTCCATCGACGATGTCGCCAGCCCCGACGCCACCGTGCTCACCGGCATGCAGATGCGTGCTGCCGTCCAGGCCGGTGAGGCGATGCTGCTCGGCAGCCTTCCCGGGTCGCCGATCGCCCATCGCGACCACTACTGGGTACCCGAGGGTGACGATTGGATCCGCGTCAAGGACGAGGCAACGATCGCTTTCCTTCGTGACGCCGAGCGCCGCCTGGGTCTTGCCGACGAAGCGGTAGATCGAGTCGCGCCATGACCAGCATCACCGCGGCCACCGAGCGTGCAACGCTCGGCGCGATCCTGCTCGAAGCCGCGCGGTACGACGAGCTCAAGGAATGGCTCCAGCCCGACGACTTCGAAGGTCTCCATGAGCGCGCTACCTACAACGCGATCGACACCGTACGGATCGCGAGCGAAGACGGCGTCACGCCCGACGCCGTGAATGCGTACCTGCTTGCCCATCCCGATGCAGTCGCCAACCCGGCCGATGGATCGTTCCTCGCCGACTGCATGCACCAGTGCCCCAGCCCTGACCGGGCTGTCTACTACGGCCGGATGGTGCTGGAGTTGTCGATTCAGCGCACCGTTCGGCGGCGCGCAGAGATGCTGGGGACGCGGGCCCGCAACGCAACGACTGCGGTAGAGCTCAACCGCGTGTTCGCCGGCGTCGACTCAGTGCGCCGGACCGTCGAAGACCTGCATCAGCGGGAAGCCCGCGCGGCAGGTGCATATTCCGTGGCGCCGCTGCGGTCCGACGACCTGCCTGCTATCCGACCCGCGCCGTACCTGGGAGAGCCCGACCTCGAACGCCGTGTGGTGCGTGCCTTGATCGCGCAACCGACCGCGATCCGGCACGTCACCGACTGGTTGTCGGATGACGACTTCAGCGACGTCCACAATCGCACCGTGTTCGCCAATGTCGTCGAGATGTATGAGGCGAAGGATCCGATTGACCCCGTGACCGTGACGTGGTCGCTCGCCCAGGCGGGACAGGTGTCGGCGATCGCCGATGTCATGGGTGGGCCACCGGGAACAGATCGCGATGCGGAAGCACAGGCCGAAACGGACGGCATGAGTGCTGTGCCGCTCGCGAAGCGGCTCCTCGAGGTGTCGGTTCGCGCCCGGATCATCGCGACGTCGGACGACTTGGAGCGCTCGGCCATCCGCCGTCCAACGACCACGGCGGAGGCACACCGCCGCATGCTCGACCTCTGGCCGGAACAGCGGCGGCTGATCACGAGTCGACGCGGCGAGACGACGTGAGGTCGCGACGTCATGCAGTGGGGTGAGATGCGGGCGTTGGCCATTCGCCGCGACGTGTCAGCGGCGCGCTTGGCGCGGCTGGCGTACGAGGCGAGCGGCTGGCTGATCGAGCTGGCAACCGAACGCGGTGAACTCGACATTCACACGGCGTCGCTGGAGTTGTCGCTCGCGACCCAGCAACTCAACGGCGGCGAGGGCGGTGACATCCCGACTAGCCCGGACACTGGCCTGGATCTCAGAGACCTCGCTCTGCTCGTGAGCGAGATCGCTCGAGCGGCCTCGACCCGCTGCTCGAACACGGTGAATGAGATCGACGCGGCAATGCTGCTGGAGTCTGCAGCGCGTCGTCTCGAGCAGGTCGGTGCGTGATGGTGGTGACGTATGGCGAGCTGCTTGCCGAGGCGACGGTCGCCATGTTGGACGGGTGCACGGGGCTGCAGAAGACGAGACGAGCGGAAGCGCCGTCTCGAGTATTCGAGGCGTACGCCGACCTGGCCGCCAAGCTCACTCTGCACTTCGACGCGATCGTGCCGATGCGCAGCGGCAACCAGTTCGTTCGCGGTGAGTGGCACCCTGTCCGGCTCGGCGTGACGACTGAGGCCGTTCGGCAAATCCAGGCCGACGTGAGCGATGCGTTGAACTGGCGCGACGCGACGAGCGGTCGTACGCGACGAACCAAGGCCGACTCGTCAGTGGTTCTCCCGTGGCGCAGAGCCGCGAAGCTCTTCGGCCTCGGCGCTGACGTGATCAGCGCTCAGACACTCCGCAATGGGATCGCCGTGACACCGGACGCACTCCTTCTCCACAACCGCGCGGTCGTCAGACGCGCACTGGCTGACGTCGGCGATCTCCTACGAGTGGTGGCCGATGCGTATCCATTGGTCCACTCGGCGTGCAGCGGTCCTGACACCGAGTTGGACCAGCGACTGGCGATGCTCGCTCCAGTCATGGCACGCGTCGCCGCGCGGTGTGAGGTCGTCCGCCGCGCGGCGACGCCCGAGACGCCGAACCCGCTTGCGGCGTTCCGGTTGCCGCACTCGTTCGATCTCGATGACCCAGATCCGCTGACGCGCTTTCGTGAGCAGCTCGGCTTCGTCCGTAGCCGAATGTTCGGCTGGGAAGGCGACCGGCTCTGCGGTGCGGGCACACTCCGAGATGCTGCGACCCTGCTCGCCGCTGGATACCAGTGGCTGGGCCAGTCCACTGGCGATGAACGGCACTCGAATCGAGCGAACAACTGGGCCATCCTTCGCCGAGAACTCACTCCCGTGTGCGTCGCGGCAGCAGACGATCCCGTCCTCACCCGCATCGTCTTGTCCGCATCGATGACTGTGTCGACTCTCAGGGGTGAACGGGCGCCCCAAGCGATAACTGCGGACTGTGCGGCCCGGATCCGGTCAAACCTCGAAGACATCGGTGCATCCGTGGCGAGGATCGTCCGTGGACTGGACCGCAAGCGCGAACTCCGCGTGGAGGCCCGTGCGATCGCAGACGAGTTCCATTATCGAGTAAACGGCCGCGGCGCTGAATCCAATCGGTACTGGTCGACGGTCCTCGCGCCCCGCGAGCTCGCCGACCGCCTCTCCGCGCTCGCCGCAGGCGACCCCGCCGTGCACACCCGCCCCTCGCCGATCGGGCGCGCCGCGACGACACCTCTTCGGGTAGCGCAGATCGGGGGGCCCAGAACCCATCGCGGCCGTTCCCTATGATTCGGCCCGCGCACGCTCCGGCTGATGTGGGTCACCGCCGTCAGAGATCCCCTCCCTGCCCGTGACGTCCTGTGTGGACCGGTGCTCGACTCCACCCTTTCCATCATGTCCCCGCCCTTGGCGGGCCGCACTGACCGCCGCGTCGAGGTCACAACGACCTTCGTCTCGTTGGTGATGTTGGGGCGACGCGATCTCGTGGTCGGGATCACACTGCTCAGGACGGGAGCCAAATTGCCTTGCACTGGCGGACCTGCCACGCGCTCTCCGGTGCTGACACGGAAGCGGATGCTGTAGATCGTTGGTGATGAACTCTTGGCGGGACGAGTCCAGAGGGACGTCGTCCTGATTGAGCCGCCACTCAGCTTGCCGACCACCCGAGCCGGTCAATGCAATGGGCAGATCGCCGTTGCAAATTGCTGTTACATTCCTCCCCATGCGCTCCCGCCGCCATTGGTTGACCAGCCGAGCCATCACTTGCGCAACGGTCGTGGCGCTAGGACTGACTGTGTTCATCAGCGCTCCTGCCGTCGCAGATACGAGCGGCTCTGCCTATGCGTATGCAGGGTCGGGCCATCAGTACGCGAGCTGGAGCCTTTCGTCCCGGCATCTTCGGCTTGGCGCGTATCCGAGCGCGAGCATGTCAACTGACCGTTGCATGGACTCGATGCTCGATTGGCAGGTGTCAAATGGTGACCATTACGACTCTCGGGTTGTGCGCTCCTGCAAGCCCAACGGGGCAGCAACTACGGATCCTGGTGGGAACGGCTATTGGCAGGAGCCATCGGATTGGGGTGGGGTGAACGTCGTCAACATGCAGAAGGGCTTCGGGTACGTGCTCGACGACGACTTCGTCAACGGCGGGTTTGTGTTCTACGGAATCGAACGGTTCTCCGGGTCGGGCACCGGAGCCCTGTGCACGTCCGCGCCCCGGACGTGCACAGATAGGTGGGCGAGGGTGCGGACCCTCTACCAGGATGGCCATTTCGAGTCATGCAACTCCGATCCGACGAGGTACGACGGATGAAGACTTCTTTCGAACTCCTCTTTCGGAGGGCCGCTTTGGGTGGGGGCGTCGTCGCCGCAGCGTTAGCGCTGACTTCCTGTGGCGCCGTCAGCCATGAACTGCCACCCATGAAGGCGCCGGCGGACGTCCACGTCCAAGCTCAGGCGCTGTATGAGCAGTTCGCCGGAACAGTGGACGAACGAAACGCGGGTAGCCTCCTTCGCGCGCACCGGCTCAATGCTGGGATGGATGCATGTCTCGAGAGTGCTGGATTCCCCGAGTGGCAGTGGTCGCTGTCGCGATCGTTCGCGTCGCCCGCGGATGCACTCGGCGCCAGCGACTGGTTCGCGGAACCGCTTCGCCCCGTCTGGTCAGAGAACGAAATCGCCTCGGCGCCTTTCATGGCGGCTGAGGCGGAGATGAACCGCGATGACCACGGGCGTTCGCCAGCCTATGAAGCCGCCATCGACAAGTGCTTGGCGTCCACCGAGCCAGTATCTGACGCTGAAGCCGACGCCGTCAGCGCTCCGGAGGGCACCAAGAAACTCGTCGACGCGTGGGACGACGCGCTGGCTCAAGCCGACGACGAGCTTGGCGGCGACGACGCCAAACGCGGAGCTTGCATGCGGTCCTCTTCTCTTTCAGTCCTCGATGAAACAGGCCAAACCTACGACGAGCTCGGGCCTGCGATGAGCTACATGGCCGCCAAATCGGGACCCGCGCCGGCTGGACCGAGCGACCCGCGCGCAAAGTCGCCCGAATGGCAGCGTTTCCTCGCCCAGGAACAAGAGGTGCTCGAGGCCGACTTCGCCTGTCGGAAGGACGCCTACGAACAGCACATCATGGACCTGGCGCCGCTGATCGAAGACTTCGCCAGCGAGCATGCCAAAGAGATCGAAGCGGTCGAGGCAGAGTGGCGCGAGATCACCGAACGGGCCCACAGCCTCGAGACGGAATGAGGGAGTGCGTGACCACGTCGGTGCTGGTCGGCTACATCCACCATCACTGCGAACGGCTCGGGCCGAGCCGATGTGCACCTGTCTTGGTGACGGAGTAGTTACTCGGAGAATCTGTGCACGTACCGTCCACCGGACAGCACGGATTGGCCTCGATCATCGCGGGTCGATGGACCCGTCGGAAAGAACGCAGCCAGTGCTTCGCCGCGGGGCGACGGCTTCGCCGGGGAGATGACTCCGACGCCGCGGTAACTCGGCCTCATCCGGCCCTCCGGCCAGGCATGAGGCCCGACCCCAGCACCTGATACCTCCTCGGGAGCTGTGCGTAACGGTGTACTCGCCGCTCCGCAACGGTGGCAGGGCGGATCCGAATCACTGAGGCGGAACCATCATCACCAGAGGTGGGCCTCTATGTTGCAAGTCCTCGTTGGCGGTGCTGGCGTTAATCTGCGGTGAGGTGGGTGCGGTCTTGTCGCCGTACCGAAGAGCAGGGCGCTGAGGCTGGAAGTCTTGTCACGCGGGTTGCCGTAAGGCAGTGAGTCGTGCCTCGTTTGCGCTGGCCGCACCCACCGCGACAGCTTCGTTGGCTACCGCGTCGGTCGCCGCCGACTCGACCCGGGCGCGGGCGTCGTGGCGCATCGCTTGGTAGACGAGGTCTGACAGTCGTCGTTTGAGGCAACGCATGGCTTCGCGTTTGGTCTTTCCCTGGGCGCGTTTGCGGTCGTAGTAGGCGCGGCCTTCGGTCTGCTCACGGATCTGGGAGAGCGCGATCGTGTAGAGCGCCCGATTGAGCTGCCGGTTCCCTCCCGGGTTGAAGCGATGCCGCACCGTGCGCCCTGAGGAGGCCGGGATCGGCGCCGAGCCGTTGGCGGAGGCGAAGGTGTCTCGGTTGGGGTAGCGGGTGACGTCGACAACCTCTGCCATGAACCTGGCCGCGACCAAAGGACCGACACCGTGCATCTGGGTGAGGCTCGTGCCTGACTCAGTGACGAGAGTCGCGATCTGACGCTTCACTGCCGCGGCTTCCTCGTCGATGTCGAGGACCCGTTCGAGCCGTCGGCGACACAGATCGGCCCGGATCGACACCTCCCCGTCGAGCAGCGCGAGCGCCTGACGGACGCGACCGCGGGTGGCCAGGCTGCGGATCTGCTTCTGATAGCCCGGGTGCAGGCCGCTGAGCTCGGCGTGTACCCGGTTGACCAGTGCGGTCCGCTCCGCGATCAGATCGTCGCGGTAGTCGAGCAGCGCCCGCAGGTCAGCGGCCGGTCCGACAGTCAGCCGCACCGGCGGCAAGCCCGGCTCGCGGGCGGCGATCCGTGCGATCGCCAACGCGTCGACCGGGTCGGTCTTGCCCCGACCGACCTGGGCGCGACGCTCACGCGACGTCATCAGCGTGGGCACCTCCACGATCGAGACATCCCACTCAGGAGTCCAGTCGATCGCCAGATGCACCGCGATCGCGCGACCGAAGTTGCCCGACCCCTCGATGCCCACCCGAGACACACCATGGGCCTCGAGCAGCTCGACCAACTCCAGGAAGCCTGGCTCGGTGTTCGGCAGCTGTCCTGCTGCGACCTGGCGACCGCCGTGGTCGACCACAGCCACCGCGAGGGTGTCCTTGTGAGTGTCGATCCCTGCAAACACGCGTCCTACCTTCCCTACTTGGCCGCTAGGCCGGCGACGCGCATGCACCCTGGGACCCGTCAGCAACCAGATGCCCCATGCCTCTATCGAGCGTCCACGCCGACCGCGGAACCACCGCCGGGAGGCATCCACCTAGAAGCCTCTACCGACCCGCACGCGAGTCGCTGGGCAGCAAGAGGTCGGGCCTTCCCGACGTTGGCGCGGCACCCGGAGACGACCCCCGGGCCCACCCTGTTTACAGGGTGCAAGAGGTGTGCTCGCTTGCGGTCTTCGACGCGCTGCGCTGGGGGATGAGAATGGTCGGGTCGTCTGGCGACGTCGGTTCACACTGGTGCGGGTGAGTCCGTAGAGGTGTTTGGTGTGGGGTCTTCGGGTTCTCTGGATTGTTGCTGCGAGCACGTGGGTCTGTATCCCGGTAGAGGATCCTCCAGGCGGCGTTCTCGGCCGTGATGGCCGCGGCCGTTCGCGACCGGTGGGGGGTGGTCGCGGTGGAAACGATGTTCGAGCGGGTCGCTGGACTTGATGGGGCGGAGTGTTTGGTCTTGGGAGCGACGAGGGTGAGTTCGTTGCCGGAGATCTGAATTGCGTGGCTCACGTCGAGGGCGTGAGTGGGGCGGGCCGTGCGACGCGACGTTCTGTAGGTGCGCGTCACGACCACTGCCCCTAGGTTCGTCCGTGTATCCCGTACTCGTTCAACGGAGGTTGTCGTGGGGGCTGTTTCGAAGGAGCCGACGAGGTTCACGGTTGAGGCGAACGCGTCGGGTGCGGCGCGTTACGCGCTGGGTGACCGCGCCGACTTCGCTGACGTCGAGCGAGGGCTGATTGCGAGGTTCGACGAGATCAAGAACGAGCGTGGGGAGACCGTGCTCGACGCCAGCACGTTCAGCTTCATCCGGCAGGGCGAGGATGCTCCGGCCGGGGTCGACGCGAGCCTGTGGCGCCAATCGCAGCTGGTCATCCAGCTGGGTCTGTACAAGGTGGTCGACCACCTCTTTCAGGTGAGAGGCAACGGCGCGAACCTGACCATCGTGGATGCGCCGGAAGGTCTGGTCGTCATCGACTGCATGGAGGGTGTGGAGATGGCCGCGCAGGCGATGCGGCTGTTCCGCGAGCATGTGAACGACAAGCCCGTTGTGGCGGTGATCTACACCCACACGCATTTCGACCACTATGGCGGCGTGAAGGCCGTCGTCGACGAGGCCGATGTGGAGTCCGGCGAGGTTGCGCTGGTCGGCCCCGGCACCGTCGAGTCATTCAACAAGTACGCCCTGGGTGAGAACGTCATCGTCGGCAACGCGATGTCGAGGCGCGCGAGCTATACGTTCGAGGCTCTGATTCCTCACGGCGTGAGCGGCGCGGTCACGCAAGGCATCGGCCCAGGCGGCGGCTCGCATTTCACGACCACCTACATCGCGCCGAACGACAGCATCACTGCGACGGGTGAGACGCGCACGTTCGGTGGCTGGGAGTTCGAGTTCCTCTACGCGCCCGACACCGAGGCGCCTGAGGAGATGCACATCTGGATCCCTGCGATCAACGCCGTCACCTGTGCCGAGAACGCGAACCACACCATGCACAACATCCAGACGCTTCGCGGCGCCCGAACGCGTGACGCGCGCAACTTTGCGCGCTACCTCGACGAGACGCTCGTGCGCTGGGGCGACCGGGTCGAAGTGCACTTCGGACCGCACACCTGGCCTGTGTGGGGCAACGCCAACGTCGTCGCGTTCCTCGAGTCGCAGCGCGATCTCTACAAGTACATGCACGACCAGACGTTGCGGCTGGCGAACCAGGGCTATCACCCGATCGAGATCGCGGAGATGGTGCAGCTGCCGGACGCGATCGGCAAGAAGTGGTTCAACCGCTATTACCACGGGTCGCTGCACCACAACGTCCGAGCGGTCTTCGCCAAGGAGCTTGGCACGTGGGATGGTGACCCCGCGTCGATCTGGCCCCTGCCCCCTGCTGAGAACGCGCGGCGGTACGTGTCCCTCCTGGGCCGCGACGCGATCCTCGCGGAGGGAACGCGAGCGATCAGCGAGGGAGACTACCGATGGGCTGTTCAGATCCTGCACCACCTGGTGTTCGCCGACCCCGCTGACGCGCAGGCGAAGGAACTGCAGGCCGACGCGTACGAGCAGCTCGGGTATCAGCAGGAAGCCCCTCAGTGGCGCGGCATCTTTCTCACCGCAGCGCAGGAGCTACGTGAAGGAGCCGCGACGGAGGGCGGACTCAACACAGCAAGCTCGGAGACCATCCTGGCCATGCCGATGGACCAGCTGTTCGACTTCGCGGCGATCCATGTGGTCGGTGAGCGTGCGGCCGACGTCGACCTGCGGATCGGAATCGTGGTCAACGACACCGATGAGAGATGGACTGCGTGGGTCCGAGACGGCGTCATGAACGCGCGCCCGCAGGAAAGCCAGAACGTTCAGGCGACGATCACCGGACCGAAACAGGCAGTGGTCGCCGTTCTGCTCGATCCGTCACGGGCGGGCGACCTTGTCTCCTCCGGTGTCCTGACGATCGACGGCGACGAGTCGGTGCTGGCGTCGTACGGGTCGGTCCTCGAAGACTTCGACCCTCACTTCAACCTCGTCACACCCTAGGCCGTCCTCGCAACACGTCCAGCGCGAGGCCGACGACCTCCTCCTCGAACCCCGCCCGCGCACGCAGATGGGGGATAGTAACGAGGCTGTTCACGAGCGCGATAGCGGCGTGGACGATGATCCGCGCCTCGTTCAGCGGCAACTCGACAAGGCGCGCCCACCGGTCGACGTACTCGCGTTGTACGCGTCGCGCCGACTGCTGTCGCGACTCGGGCAGTCGGGCCGTCTCTCGGAAGAGCAGCCCCGACAGGCCGTCTGGGCGCAACGCAGGCGAGACGTACGACCGTACGACGAGCTCGAGCGCGTTGTCAGTGTCCTGCGCGCGTGACAGGGCCTGGCTGAGCCCGAGACGCAGCCCCTCGCTGGCACGCGCGTACACGGCGAGGAGAACGTCGCTCTTGCTGGGGAAGTGGTTGTAGACGCTCGCGGCCGTGATGCCGACCGCGGCACCGATGCTCTCCATGGAGACCGCGTCGAACCCCTGCTCCCTGATCAGCTGGCCCGCCGCCGCGACGATGCGCTCGTGGGTCGAGGCCGCGAATGCGTTGGCGTACGGGCCGACGGCGACGGTCTCAGCCGTCGCTACGTCGCGTGCCGGGACGGCTGGGGTGTCGCATAGGGCGACGGCTGAGCCGGTCAGGAGTGATTCGAACCGCGCGGCGGAAAGTGTGACGCGGTGCTCGAACGGGCTGGCGAGCACAGCGAGGACGGCCCAGGCGACCATGTCCGCATTGCTCGGGTCGAGCTCGGGACGCCGCGTCTGCACCGCCGCCGCGACCCGTCCAGCCAAACCACGGAGTCGCGCGCGGGCGATCTCGTGCTGGTCCGGCGCGAGGTCTCGGGCGTAGCGCTGCCAGACGAGACCGCGTTCCCGTGATCGGACGGTGTGGCGGGCGAGCGCCGCGAGGAGAGTCTCGGGGTGGGGATCGTTGATCCCCACCCCGAGTTCCTCGTACTCGTCGAGCAGCGTGGACAGTGCAGCGAACAGCAGATCCTGCTTGCTGCGGAAGTGCCGGTAGAGGGCACCTGCGCTGATGCCGACGTCGGACGCGATGTCGTCCATCGAGACGTGGTGGTAGCCATCGCGGTGGAACCGGACGATCGCCGTCTCCACGATCGTCACTCGTCGGTCGCGCGGGCGTCGGCGGGGAGGGGTGTCCGTCGCGCTCACGCTGCCGCCCGTCGTCGTCCGCCAGATGCCTGGCCCTACGCTACCCGGCGGCGTACGCCTTGAGCGGTGGTTCCACCCACGCGGTGGCGCCTCCGACGAGGCGGACGCCCGCTGCGGCGACGACCACGGCGGTCGCTGCCGTCGCCTCGGCCACCGTGACGCCCGGAAGGTTCACGTCGAGGCACTTCCCGAACGGCATCCTCCCGGGCGAGGCCGACCCGCTGTGCGACAACGCGTCGACGGTCAGTCGGAACGCCACGGAGTCGTACAGGAAGCCGACGTGCGTCACGATGCGGCCCGGGCAGACCGACTGGACCGAGATGTTCTTCGCGCCGTCGACGATAGCGGTCGTGAACGGCAGGATCGCCTCGTCCGTCAGGCTGTAGATCGACGTGTACGAGATCGGTCCCGGCGTCGGGTCTCCTGCGTTGAGCGCATCCAAGAACCTCGAGCCCAGGCTGAACTGGGTCGCCGCCGGGATGCACGGCACGATGCAGAAGGCGCTGCCGCCGACGATGCCGTTGGCCGGGTTGGCGAGGTTCACCATGTCGTCGACCCGCGCCTGCAGGTGCGGCCACCACTTCACTGCCCATCGGAGCTGGAGGTTGCCCTGGCTGTGTCCGACCACGTCGACCTTGCGACCGGTGGACTGGTAGATGGCGTCGATCGCGTGGACGACGTACTCGGCCGAGACCTGGATGTCGGGGCGCGAGTAGTCGGGCAGGTCGACGGTGCAGACGTCGAATCCCTGGTCGCGCAGAGCGGGGGCGACTCCCCACCCCCAGCTCTCGGCAGCGTTCGACACGGTGCCGTGCACCAGCAGGACGGGCTCGCGGTCGGGGTGGGTGAAGGTCGTCGGGCATGTCAGCGCCGAGGCGAGGGTCGATGTCGGAGTCTCGAGGGCCGGCTCCGGCGCAGCACTGGCCGACAGGCCCTGGCCGGCCAGCGCGAGGATCGCGAGGGTGGTTGCCACCAGGCTGGTCAGCCGGGCGAGAGATCGTCTCCAGGTCATGGTCATCTCCGTCGTTTAGTGGGTGAGACAAAGATCACATTCCCACTAGGAACACCCTAATTACAAGGCCTAATGGCGTAGCCGAATAACTAATCACCATTTACTTAACGGGATCAGCGATCACGAGCGCCGCTCGTAGAGCGTGACGACTCCGGCAGTGCCGAGGCCGAGGTTGTGTTGCAGCGCGAGCCGCGCCCCCGCCACCTGGCGGGCGCCAGCCTCGCCGCGCAGCTGCCACACCAGCTCTGCGCACTGGGCCAGACCGGTCGCGCCGAGCGGGTGACCCTTCGAGAGCAGTCCGCCGCTCGGGTTCACGACGACCCTCCCGCCGTACGTGTTGTCGCCGTCGACGATCAGCCGTTCCGCGCCACCCTCGCCGACAAGTCCGAGCGCCTCGTACGACAGCACCTCGTTGACGGTGAAGCAGTCGTGGAGCTCGACGACGTCGACGTCGTACGGATCGACGCCGGCCTCGTCGTACACCAGACGTGCGGCCACGCTCGTCACCTCGGTGCCGACGATCTTCATCATGCTGCCCTCGTCGAACGTGCCGGGGAGGTCGGACGCCATCGCCTGGGCGGCGATGGCGACGTCGGTGCGCAGACCGTTCGCGCGGGCGAACTCCGCGCTCACGATGATCGCCGCGGCCGCGCCGCACGTCGGGGGACAGGCCTGGAGACGGGTGATCGGCCCGTAGAGGCGCGGAGCGTCGAGCACCTGCTGTTCCGTCACGGGGTCACGAAAGACCGCGTACGGGTTGTTCGCCGCGTGAGCGCGAGCCTTCACGGCGATCTTCGCCCACGTCTCCGGCCTGATGTCGTACGCCTCGGCGTACTCGATGCCGGCCGCGCCGAAGAACTGGGCCGCCCTCGGGACATCGGGCTCGATGCCGTGCACGTCGTCGAGCACCTGGGTGAAGTTGGCGAGAGGGCTGGTGCGGTCCGTCCAGGCCGAAGCAAGGGGGCCGGGCTGCATCCACTCGAACCCGACCGCCAGCGCGCAGTCGACTGCTCCGCTCTCCACCGCCTGTCGTGCGAGCCACAACGCGCTCGAGCCGCTGGCGCAGTTGTTGTTGACGTTGACGACCGGGATGCCGGACAACCCCACCTCGTAGACGACCCGCTGCCCGCACGTCGAGTCGCCGTAGACGTATCCGGCGTACGCCTGCTGCACCTTCTCGTACGGCAGTCCGGCGTCGGTCAGCGCGGCGCGCACGGCGCGGGCGCCCATCGTGTCGTAGTCGTCGCTGCGGCCCGGCTTGGCGAACGGGACCATGCCGACGCCGGCGACCAGTGCGGAACCTGTCATGGCATCTCTTTCGTGGGTTTCGAGCGTTCGAGGGGTTGAGATGATCGGGTCGTGGGGAGCGGTCAGCGGCCGGTGAAGACCGGCGTCTCGCGGGCCAGGTTCGCGGCGATGCCGATCGCGCTGTCGCGGGTCGCCCACAGTCGGGCCTGCTCGGCGTGCTCACGTTCGAGTGCGGCACGGGCCTTCTCGACCAGGGGCGCCCGCAGCGTCTGCTTCATCGATTGCACCGCCAGCGGCGCCCGCGTGGCGATCTCCTGCGCCCAGCGCACCGCCTCCGCGCGCTGCTCTCCGTCCGGCACGAGGCGATCGACCAACCCGATGTCGTACGCGCGCTGGCCGTCCACCCGCCGACTCGCGTAGAGCAGGTCGGCGGCGTGCTGGGTCCCGACGATCTCCGGCAGCGTCACGCTGAGCGCGAACCCGTGGTGGAAACCGAGTGACGAGAAGTTCGCGTGGAAGCGCGACGCAGGCGAGGCGACACGGAAGTCGGCTGCGCAGGCCAGCCCGACACCGCCCCCGACGGCAGAGCCCTGGACCGCCGCGATCACCGGCACCGGGATCGTGAGCAGGCGCACGGCCTCGGCGTACAGGAGAGCCGCCGACTCCTCGCGGTTGTCAGCCATGTCGTCGGTCGCGAAGTCCGCGCCGGCGCAGAAGTGGCGCCCCGCGGCGCACAGCACGATCGCGCGGACGCCGTCACGATGCAGGTTCTGTGCGGCGTCGGCGATGCTCGAGAGCATCTCCCGATCGAAGTAGTTGGAAGGAGGACGTCGCAGCTCGATCGTCGCGACGTGTCCCGAGGAGGTGACCTCGATACTCTGACTCATGCCTGCGCGCCCCCTTCGCCGCCGTCGGACGTCGCCAGGGCGACGACGCCACCGGCGCGTGCGACCGCCGCGCCGATCCGTGCCTCGACCTCTGCTGCGGCGCCGAACTCGCCGCGCCACTGGTGCAGCCGGCGCGTGAGCAGCTGCAGCGGGTATTCCCGTGTCATCCCGATCGCGCCGTGCGCCTGGTGGGCCGCTGCTGCCGCCCGTGCTGCGGCTCGATTGGCGACCGACTTCGTCGCGAGGATCTCGAACGTCGCCGGCCCGCAGGACGCGGCGACGCCTGCGCGTTCGACGCACAGCCGTGTCGACGTCGTGGCCTGCGCCAGCTCGACGACGTGGGCCTGTACGGACTGGAACCGCGACACCGGACGCCCGAACTGCACTCGCGACGTCACGTAGTCGCGGGTGAGCTCGAAGGCTCCCGTGACGGCGCCGGCGATCTGTGCCGAGCGCAGCAGCGCGCCCTTCAGCAGGGGATCTCCCGCCGTTGTGGGCCACGCCGCGGTGTCGACGGGAACCTCGTCGAACGTGATCGTGTCGCAGGGCATCCCGGCCAGGTCCGACCCGGGCTCGATCGAGGAGAGCGGTGGTGCGCAGCGTACGGCTCGCTGCTCGCCGAGCTCGTCGGTCATGACGGCCACGACGAAGTCGGCGGTCCGACCCCAGGGAACCCGGGACGCGGTGCCGCTGAGGCGTCCCCCGCGCAGCGTGAGGCCGCCCACGTCGGGGACGGTCGCGAGTGGGCCGGCGGTGATCTCCAGACCGGCGTCGGCGAGGACTCCGGCGGCCAGCGCGGTCTCGGCCAGGGGCAGCGGGACCGCATGTCGCCCTGCCGCCTGCAGCACGACCAGGAGATCGAGGAGAGTGCCGCCGGACCCGCCGGCCTCCTCGGTGATCCCGACGAGCGGGAACCCGAGCTCCGCGACCGACTTCCACTGCGCGACCGACAGCCCGACTCGCTCGGCCTCTGCGCGGTCGTGCGCCGGGAACGTCTCGGCGAAGAGCGAGTCGACGAGACGCCCGAGCCCGATGTCGCTTGCTCCGGTCACAGTCCCAACCCCTTCGCGACGATGTTGCGGAGAATCTCGGTCGTCCCGCCGCGGATCGTCCACGACGGGCCGACGAGGACGGCACGGGCGAGGAGCGCCTCGTACGGGTCCGGGCTCCCGAGGTCGGGTGAGTGGCCGAGGTGCCTTGTGACGATCTCGATGCACTCCTGCTCGAAGCGGGTGGCCATGTCCTTGACGAGCGCCGCCTCCAGGCTCGGCGAGGTACCGGCATCCACCATTCGCGCGATCGACAGCGACATCCCGTGGAAGGACCAGCACCGTGCGGTGATCGCGCCCAGGTCCTCGTACGCACTCGTCGACCCCTCGTCAGAGACCGATGCAGCCCACCGTTCGAGGATCGGGACGAGAGACATCCATCGGTCGACGCCTCCGCGCTCGAGGACGAGCTCGCCGGTGTTCTGGCCCCAGCCGGCACCCACGGCCCCCAGCCGCATGTCGTCGGGGATGAAGACGTCCTCGAAGGCGACCTCGCAGAAGTCGGCGTTCCCGTCGATGAACGTGATGGGGGAGACGGTCACCCCTGGCTGGTGGCGGTCGACGATGAACTGCGTCAGGCCCTGGTGACGGTCGTCCGACGTACGGAAGAGCGCGAGCAGGTGCGTTGCCTCGAAGGCGCCAGTGGTCCAGACCTTGGTGCCGTTGACACGCCACCCCCCGTCGACCGGCACGGCTCGAGTGCGCAGCGACGCGAGGTCTGAGCCGGAATCAGGCTCGCTCATCCCGATCGCGAAGCACAGCTCGCCGGCGGCGATGCGAGGGAGGAAACGGTCCTTCTGTGCGTCGGTCCCGTTTGCCGCGATGTTCGGGCCTGACTGGCGGTCGGCGATCCAGTGCCACCCGACCGGCGCTCCGACGGCAAGCAGCTCCTCGACGACGATGAGCCGTTCGACCGCCGTGCGGCCACCGCCGTACGGCTTCGGGAAGGCCATACCGAGCCATCCGCGTCGGCCGAGATCGCGGGAGAACTCACGGTCGATCCCGCCGCTCATCCCGAGACCCACGTGGTACGAGCCGGCAGGCAGCCGCTCGGCGAGGTACTCGCGGACCTGGCGCCGGAGCTCTCGCTCCTGTGGGCTCAGCTCCGTGGCCTCGAGGGCGACGAGGGAGGTCATCTCGCGTCACGCTCCTTCTCTCGATCTACCTGCTGCGGACTCAATGCTGCCCGTACGATAGGCCGTGCGATGCTGAAATAACAAGTCGGAATGCTCCCTAAGTGAATCTTGACTATCCACGCGAGACGAGCAATCATGACCTACGCAACCCTAGGAGGAACCATGACGGATGCCGTGATCGTCGATGCCGTGCGCACCCCGGTCGGCAAGCGCGGCGGCGCGTTGGCCGACATCCACCCGGTCGACCTGTCTGCCCACGTGCTCACCTCCCTCGCGCGACGCACGGGGCTGGATCCCGCCGAGGTCGACGACGTCGTCTGGGGCTGTGTCACACAGGCCGGTGAGCAGGCCGGCGGCGTCGGTCGCTTCGCCGCCCTCGCCGCCGGCTGGCCAGAGTCTGTCCCGGGGGTCACCGTGAACCGGGCGTGCGGCTCGTCGCAGCAGGCGGTGCACTTCGCTGCCGCCGGTGTCGCGGCTGGTCACTACGACATCGCGGTCGCCGGCGGCGTGGAGAGCATGTCTCGTGTGCCGATGGGGTCCAGCCACACGGTCCCCGGGTGCGGGAAGCCATTCGGCCCGGCCGTCCTCGAGCGCTACGACCACGTCGAGTTCAATCAGGGCGTCGGGGCCGAGCTGATCGCCGAACGATATGGGCTCACGCGCGCCGACCTCGATCAGCACGCCCTGGACTCCCACGCCCGCGCGGCTGCCGCGATCGACGAAGGGCGGTTCAAGGATCAGATCGCCGCGGTGGAGGTAGTGCGCGAGGACGGGACGTCCTTCCTCTTCGACACCGACGAAGGCGTCCGTCGGGGCGGGACCCTCGAACGGCTCGCCGGTCTGGCGACGCCGTTCCGAGAGGGCGGGCGCGTGAGCGCCGGCAACTCGTCGCAGATATCCGACGGTGCCGCGGCCCTTCTGGTCACGACTCCTGAGATCGCCGCCCAGCGAGGCTGGACCCCGATGGCGAGAGTCCACACTGTCGCTCTCGCCGGTGCCGATCCCGTCACGATGGCCCTCGGCCCCATCCCCGCCACGGCGAAGGTCCTCCAGCGGGCAGGGCTCGTCCTCGACGACATCGGGGTCTTCGAGATCAATGAGGCCTTCGCGCCGGTGACGCTCGCGTGGCTGGCCGAGACCGGGGCCGACTACGCGAGGCTGAACCCGCTCGGGGGCGCGATGGCCATCGGCCACCCCCTCGGCGCGTCCGGTGCCCGCATCACTACGACCCTCCTCCACCACCTGCGCGACACCGGCACTCGATACGGGCTCCAGGCGATGTGCGAGGCGGGCGGCATGGCCAACGCCACCATCTTCGAGCTCCTGTGAGGACGACACCGTGACCCTGGACGATCAGATCATCGGCACCCGCGTGCCGGAGCACACCGCCGAGGTGGAGCGCGGCCGACTGCGGTTCTTCGCGAAAGCGACCGGTCAGAGGGACCCGGTCTACTCCGACGTCGAGCAGGCACGAGCGGCCGGGCACCCGGACCTCCCAGTTCCGCCCACCTTCCTGTTCTGCCTGAACATGGAAACCCCCGAGCCGTTCGCCCTCTACACGACGCTCGGGATCGACCCCCGGACGATCCTGCACGGCGAGCAGGCCTTCGACTACCACGCGATGGCCTATGCCGGCGACGTGCTGAGCTTCGCCACGCACGTCAGCGACGTCTACTCCAAGAAGGGCGGCGCGCTCCAGTTCTTGGTGCGGACGACGGAGGTGACACGCGACGGCGAGCCCATCGCGACCCTCCGCTCCACCGCCGTGATCCGCGAGCCCGCAGCGGTCGCGTCGTGATCGCCACGGCGCGGGGGCCCCTCGCCGGTGTCAGGGTGATCGAGCTCGGTGGCATCGGTCCCGGGCCGTTCTGCGGAATGTTGCTCGCCGACCAGGGCGCCGAGGTGATCCGCATCGACCGACCAGCCGACGCGGGCCAGCCGTCGGCGCACCCGGTCCTGCACCGGAACCGGCGGTCGATCACGCTGGACCTCAAGGATCCCCACGACATCGAGGTCGCCGCCCGGCTGATCGACACCGCCGACGCGCTGATCGAGGGCTTCCGTCCCGGCGTCACAGAGCGGCTCGGTCTCGGCCCTGACGCGTGCCTCGCTCGGAACGCGCGGCTCGTCTACGGCCGGATGACGGGCTGGGGTCAGGATGGACCGCTCGCGCAAGAGCCGGGTCACGACATCAACTACATCGCCGTCGCGGGCGCGCTCGGCGCTTTCGGACCTGCCGACGACGTCCCGGCGGTCCCGCTGAATCTCGTCGGCGACATGGGCGGCGGCGGCATGCTCCTCGCGCTCGGCATCACCACCGCGCTCTACCAGGCACGGGTGAGTGGGCTAGGCCAGGTCGTCGACGCGGCGATGACGGACGGGACCGCCGTCCAGCTCGCGCTTGTCCACGGCCTGCGCGCTCGCGGCCGCTGGACCGATGACCGCGGCACGAACCTCTTCGACGGGGGAGCGCCGTTCTACCGCGCGTACCGGTGCTCGGACGATCGTTTCGTGGCCGTCGGCTGCGTGGAGCCCCAGTTCTACGCCGCGATGCTCCGGGTCCTTGGGCTGACCGAGGACCCGGCGTTCGCGAAGCAGCACGATCGCGAAGCCTGGCCGGAAATGGCTCGCCGCCTCGCCGGTCTCTTCGCCTCGCGCTCACGTGACGCGTGGGCCGAGGCCTTCGAGGGACAGGCGGCGTGCGTCTCGCCGGTGCTCTCGCTCACCGAGGCCGCGGACCACCCGCACAACCAGGCCCGAGGCACGTTCAGCCCTCTCGAGGACGGTCACGTCCAACCCAACCCCGCGCCGCGGTTCCTCGGTACGCCGAGCGACGCGCCGCGTGCGGCTCCACTCGTCGGGGCGGACACCGAACGGATCCTCGCCGAGCTCGGCGTAGACGTCTCACGCCACTGAACACCTCAGACAGCAGAAGGAGAACTCATGGGAACGCTCGACGGAAGGGTCGCCCTCGTGTCGGGGTCCGGCCGTGGCATCGGTCGTGAGATCGCGCTCAAGCTGGCGCGCGAGGGCGCGTCGGTCGTGGTGAACGACCTCGACCCCGATCCGGCGGAGCAGACCGCGGCTGACATCAAGGCGGCCGGCGGCAATGCCGTGGTCTGTGCGGGGTCGGTGGTCGAAGACGGCTTCGCCGAGCGGTTCGTGCAGACGGCGACCGAGTCCTTCGGTGGCCTCGACATCATCGTCAACAACGCCGGCTACACCTGGGACACCGTGATCCAGAAGATGACCGACGAGCAGTGGGACACGATCGTCGACGTTAACCTCAAAGCGCCGTTCCGGATACTGCGCGCCGCCCAGCCGTGGTTCAAGGAGCAACCCGTCGACCACCACCGCAAAGTCGTCAACGTCTCGTCGACCTCCGGCGTCTTCGGCAACCCCGGCCAGGCGAACTACGCCGCGGCCAAGGCCGGACTCGTCGGGCTCACCAAGACCCTCGCCAAGGAATGGGGCCGTTACAGGGTCAACGTCAACGCGGTGGCGTACGGCTTCATCCGCACCCGGATGACCGAGGCGATCGAGGACGACAAGACCCTCACGATCGACGGTCGAGACATCAAGGTCGGCGTCCGCGCCGAACGCCTCGAGACGATCGAGAAGATGATCCCGCTCGGCCGGGGCGGCACACCGCAGGAGGCTGCTGGCGCCGTCTACCTGCTGTGCGCGCCGGAGTCCGACTACGTCAACGCGCAGTGCCTCGTCGTCGACGGCGGGCGGGTGTGAGCCATGAAGGTCGGTGACACCCATGTCCTCGAGGCCCCCGAGATCACGAGGAGCACGCTCGCCCTCTACGCGGGCGCGTCCGGAGACCACAACCCCGTCCACATCGACATCGACGCGTGCCGTGCGGTCGGCATCGACGACGTGTTCGCCCACGGCATGCTCTCGATGGCCTACCTCGCGGGCCTGCTCACGAGCTGGTTGCCGCAGGAGCGGATCCGCTCGTACGGCGTGCGGTTCGCCGCGATCACGCCCGTGCACGCCGAGCCGACCTGCTCCGGCACGGTGACGGCGATCGAGGACGGCATCGCCTACGTCGACCTCCGCGTGACGCTCACCGACGGCACGGACACCCTCGTCGGCAACGCCGCCGTCTCACTCGACTGACCTATCGACCTCGAAGGAAACCATGAAGCGCACCGTCTACGACGACGACCAAGAGGCCTTCCGCCAGACCGTCCGTACGTTCATCGCCAAGGAGGTGACTCCCCACTTCGAGTCCTGGATGGAGGCCGGCAGGGTCCCGCGCGACCTGTTCACCAAGCTCGCCGACCTCGGCGCGACCGGGTTCGACATTCCCGAAGAGCTCGGCGGAGCCGGCCCGACCAGCTACAAGTACCAAGCGATCCTGACCGAGGAGGCGAACCGCGCCGCAGTCGGGATCGGGCACTACTCGGTCAGTATCGGCATCGTCTTGCCGTACCTCCTTCGGCTCGCGACCGAGGAGCAGAAGCAGCGCTGGCTCCCAGGAATCGCCTCGGGCGAGACCATGCTGTGCATCGCGATGACGGAGCCGGGCACGGGCTCGGACCTCGCGGGGATCCGTACGACCGCGCGGCTGAGCGAGGACGGACGCCACTATGTCCTCAACGGTGCGAAGACGTTCATCACCGGCGCCCTGAACTCCGAGCTGTGCGTGGTCGTCGCGCGGACGTCGCCCGCCACCGCCGACGACCGCCGATTCGGGCTCAGCCTGCTGGTCGTCCCGATCGATACCGAGGGCTTCGCGTTCGGGCGCAAGCTCGACAAGCTCGGCCTGCGTGCGAGCGACACCAACGAGCTGTCGTTCACCGACGTGCTGGTCCCGGCCGAGAACCTCCTCGGCGAGCAGGATCGGGGCTTCTCCTACCTGGGCCAGAACCTTCCGCGTGAGCGGCTGGCGATCGCCGTCGGCGCAGTGTCGATGGCACAGAGCGCCATCAGCCACGCGCAGGCCTACGTCGAGCAGCGCGAGGTTTTCGGGCGCACCGTTGCGACCTTCCAGAACACGAAGTTCGAGCTCGCGGCCTGCGACACCGACGTCCTGGCCGCGCAGCTGATGGTCGACTGGGGCCTCGCGCTCGACGAGGCGGGCACGCTTACCGCCGCGGACGCCGCGCGGATCAAGCTGTTCTGCACGGAGACGTCTCAGCGCGTCATCGACCGATGCCTCCAGCTGCACGGCGGCTACGGCTACATGCTCGAGTACCCGATCGCCCGCCTCTACGCCGACACCCGTGTCCAGCGGATCTACGGTGGTACGAGCGAGGTCATGAAGACGATCATCGCCAAGGACATGGGGCTGTGAGCACCTCGGTCGCGACGGCCGCGTAGGAGCGCAATGCACCTCACCCATGCGCTGCACCAAACCGTAGTGAGCGCACCCGACGCGCCGCTCACCCGCTGCGGTGATCGTGTCCGCACCGCCCGCGAGGTCGCCGACCGTGTCGCGCACCTCGCGGGCGGACTGGGTGAGCTCGGCGTCGAGGAAGGCGATCGTGTCTCCGTCCTCGCGGCCAACTCCGACCGCCACCACGAGGTCTTCCTCGCGACGTGGTGGTGCGGAGCCGCGATCAATCCCGTCAACGTCCGCTGGAGCGCAGCCGAGATCGCGTATTCGCTCGCTGACTGCGGCTCGCGGGTGCTCTTCGTCGATGACGAGTTCCTTGGGGTCCTCGCACACCCGGCGGTACGACGGCTCGACCTGCTGGTCGTGTACTGCGGCGAGGGCGAGGCGCCCGACGGGATGGTCGGGTACGAGGAGCTGATCAGCGCGGCCGAGCCGATCGAGGACCGGCGTCGCGGAGACGACGCCCTTGCCGCCGTGCTCTACACCGGGGGGACCACCGGGCACCCCAAAGGGGTGATGGTCAGCCACCGCGGACTGGTCACGTCTGCCCTCACGGCGCAGGTCGCCGAACCGACGAGCGTGCCCGGCGGGGTCAACCTCGTTGTGGCCCCCTTGTTCCACATCGCGGCGATCCAGGGGTGGATCACACAACAGCTGGTCGGTGGCAGCTTCGTCTTCCTGCGCGCGTTCGACCCCGTCGCGGTGCTCGCGGCGATCGCCCGACACCGAGTCACGCGGACGACTCTCGTGCCCACGATGCTCCAACGGGTGGTCGACCATCCTGACCTCGCGTCGTACGACCTGCGGAGCCTGCACACGCTCGGGTACGGCGCGTCGCCCATCTCGGAGGCGCTGCTCGCCCGAGCGCTCGAGGCCTTCCCCAACAGCGGGTTCGTTCAGGGATACGGCATGACTGAGACCGGCACCGTCACGATGCTGGGACGCGAGGATCACCGCTGTCGAGGTCGACGCCTGCGATCGGTCGGCCGGGGCGTGCCGCAGCTGGAGATCCGCGTGGTCGACGAGGTTGGCCAGGAGGTTCCACTGGGCGAGATCGGGCAGGTCGTCGTCCGCGGGGACCAGCTCATGCTCGGCTACTGGGGGCGACCAGATCTGACGGCGGACGCTGTCCAGGACGGCTGGATGCACACCGGTGACCTCGGCTATCTGGATTCCGGCGGCTACCTCTTCCTCGTCGACCGCCTGAAAGACATGATCATCTCCGGCGGGGAGAACGTGTACTCGAGCGAAGTGGAGAACGCGCTCGCCGACCATCCCGCCGTCGCGGGGTGCGCCGTCTTCGGCGTCCCCGACGAGGAGTGGGGCGAGGTCGTCCACGCCGCAGTCGTGCTGCACGACCGTCGTTCGGCGTCCCCCGACGAGCTCGTCGCTCACGTGCGCGGGAGAATCGCGGCGTACAAGGCGCCGCGGCAGGTCGACATCGTGGATGCGCTCCCGCTGTCATCCGCGGGCAAGGTGCTCAAGCGCGAGCTTCGGCGCCGGTCTGTGAGATCCGGCGCGGCACCGGGGATAGAGTCGGTGACCGATGAGTCCTGATGACGTGAGCACGAGCGCTGGAGGAGGACCGTGACGACCGCATCATCGCGTCCGGTCCCGGTCCGTCGCCGTCCCGCGAACCGTCGCCAGCAGATCACCACCGCAGCCGGCGACCTGTTCGCCGAGCGCGGCTACCACAATGTCTCGCTCGCCGAGGTTGCCGCGGTCGTCGACATCACGGCGCCCTCGCTCTACCGGCACTTCCGCAACAAGCACGACCTCCTACGCGCGGTCGTGCACGCGAGCATGGAGGGAACCGACGAGATGGTGTCGGCGACCGGCTCGATCGAGGCGCTGCTGAAGGCGTTCGCGGCCCGCTGCCTCGATCGCCGGTCGGCACCGATCCTGTGGCAGCGGGAGTCGCGTCACCTCGCAGACAGCGACCGTGCGGAGCTCTGGGACGAGCTCACGCTCATCGAGTCGAAAGTCTCGGAGCTGATCCGGCGTCGCCGTCCGGAGCTCTCACCCGACGACGCGCGCCTGCTGGCCTGGGCGACGACGTCGATCTACAGCAGCGTCTCGTTCCACCGGGTGACGATCCCGCGCCGAGCGTACGAGCGCCTGCTTGTATCGCTGGGCGAGTCGGTCGTCTCCTGCGACCTGTACGGCCCCGGCGGTGAGCCCGAGAACGCGCCGGAGCGGCCCCCGGCTCCGGCCATCGAGGGCTTCCCGTCGTCGATGCGCGAGACCTTGCTGAACGAGGCCGTCCGCCTCTTCGACCAACGTGGGTTCCGTTCGGTCAGCACCGACGACATCGGCGCCGCTGTGGGCACCTCAGGACCGAACATCTACAAGCACTTCACCACCAAGACCGAGCTGCTGGAGGCGGCCGTGCTCCGCGCTGGTGAGCGACGTCGGTCGGCCACGTCGGAGGCTCTCGTTCGTGCGCAGGATCCCGCCGACCTCCTTGGCCGGCTCGTTGATTCGTACGTGGGCTTCGCGATCGAGAACAGCCATCTTCTCGGTGTGCTCGTCAGCGAGCTCGACCAGCTGCCCGAAGTCCAGCGTCGAGCCAGCCGGCAGTCACAGCGTGACTTCCTGGCACTGTGGGTCGGCGTCCTGACCCAAGACAGGCCTGAGCTCGATCCGAAGGTCGCCAAGATCACCGTGCTCGCGACCCTGGCGGTCGTCGACAACGTCGTCCGGACACCGCCCCTGAGCGCCCGCCCGGACCTTGCTGCCCGGCTCTCCCGGATCTGTCTCGCGCTGCTGGAGAACCCTCACGCATAGCTCGGGCCCGGAGCGCACCGCGTGGTGCGCCCCGGGCCCAGCCCGGCCTGTCAGGCGAGTCGCTCGCGCAGGTCGACCTTGCGGATCTTGCCGGTCGGCGTGACCGGCAGGGCCTCGAGCACGTGGACCTCGCGCACCCGCTGGTAGGGGGCGACCTTGTCCGCGAGGTGCGCCATGATCTCCTCGGCGAGCCCGTCGTAGCTCTGCGCGCCGGGCCGTAGCACGACGAACCCGACGGGGATCTCGCCCACGGCCTCGCTGTGCTGCCCGACGACAGCCGCCTGATAGACCGCTGGGTGGGAGCAGAGGATCTCCTCGAGGGGCTGCGGATACACGTTGTAGCCCTTGTAGATGATCAGGTCCTTCGAGCGTCCCACGAGGTAGAGGAACCCGTCCTCGGAGCGTCCGCTGTCACCGGTGGCGAGCCAGCCGTCGCGGAACTGTGCTGCGCTCAGCTCAGGGTGCCCCTCGTAGCCGTCAGCGACCTGCGGCCCACGGACCCAGAGCTCACCGACCACCCCGTCGGGCAGCACCTGCCCGTCGGTGTCGCGGATCTCCACCTCGGTGTCGAACAACGGGACACCGATGCTTCCCGCAGGGACGAGCGGCTCGACCCCGCCGCCGGAGCCCGACACGCCCATCGTGGCCTCACTCAGCCCGTAGCCCTCGATCACGAACGCGTTCGCGAACGTGTCGCCCAAGGCCTTGAGCGCGGACGTGTCGATCGGTGCCGCCCCGCACACGAGCAGCGAGACGCTCGAGAGGTCGCGCTGTGAGATCGTGGGGCTGCGCATGAGCGCGTAGTACATCGCGGGAGACCCCACGATGTGTGTGACCCCGTAGCGTTCGACGTCGGACAGGAAGCCGTCGGGCGAGAATCCGCCGTCGGGGACGACGACGGTTGAGCCGAGCAGCACCTCGATGTTGTGACCGACCAGCCCGAGCCCGTGGAAGAACGGCGGGACCGCGAGATAGATGCCGGCGCCGGGGACGAGAGAGCCCTTGGCGACGGCCTCGGGAACCTGCGTGATCCTCAGGCCACCTTGGTCGTCGAGATCGACCAGTCCGGTCGCGCGCCAGCACGCGTTCTGGACCACACTGGCGACCAGGTTGCGGTGGAGGACACGCACTGCCTTGGAACGTCCGGTCGTACCGCCGGTGAGCTGCAGGTGGGCCACGAGGTCCGGGTCGACCGCGTAGCCGTCGAGCGGATCGCTCGCCGTCAGCTCGGACAGCGCGACGACGTCCGCGGGCAGCGATTCCGGCTCCACGCTGTCCGGGCCGGGCACGCACACGAGCAGCTCGATCTCGGGCGTCCGTGCCGCGACGGCGGCGTCGAGGCACAGCGGGCTCGTGACGACGGCCTTCGCTGCCACGTCCTCGAGCTGCTGCCGCAGGGCATCGATGGGCTGGGCCGGGTTGACGGGCGCGACGGCCGCACCGGCACACAGCGCGCCGTAGTAGGCGACGATGAAGCTCCACGTGTTGGGCATATGGAGCGCGACGGCGTCGCCGGGCCGGATGCCCCGCTCCCGCAGGCCTCCGGCGACGCGTCGAGCAGCGTCCTCGAGCTCGGGGTAGGTGAACGTCGTCGCGCCGTCCTGCAGCGCGACGCGTTGCGGGTACGCCCGGGCGGCGCCGGAGAGAAGGGCGTCGATCCCGACGGACGGGTAGGTCAGTGAGCGCGGCATGCCTCGGAGCCAGGGTGAGGCCAAGCCGTCCTGGCGGGGGCTGGTCTCGATGTCGGACTGGGGACGGGGGGCGCTGGACAAGGGAACTCCTAGGGTGTGTCGGTCGTCACAGGGCTAAGTTAATCCCCCATAACGAATGTGTCTAGAGTTTCATCAGGTCGATGAAGGTTTCGTCACCTTCACTTCTGACGCGGCCGAGTCCCGTTGCAACAGGCAACTGGGCGCAATCCGGCGACTTGCGTGGCTTGACATGATGGTTATGGAAGATTAACTTACGAGCACCGAGCGGGCCACCTGCCCGAGCGTCCACGTACTTCCAGGACCGTCCGAAGGAGAGTCATGCGAGACGCCGTGATCGTCGATGCCGTACGCACACCCGTGGGCAAGCGCGGTGGGGCCCTGTCCCAGGTGCATGCCGCCACGTTGTCCGCGCACGTGCTCAACGCGTTGGTCGCGCGAACCGGCCTGGAGCCTGCCCTCGTCGACGACGTGGTGTGGGGATGCGCGGGAACCGTCGGGATGCAGTCCGGGTGCATCGGTCGAGCCGCGGTCCTGGCGGCCGGGTGGCCCGAGTCGGTCCCCGGTGTCACCGTCGACCGGCAATGTGGGTCGTCGCAGCAGGCGGTGCACCAGGCGGCCGCCGGCGTCATCTCCGGCCAGTACGACATCGCGGTCGCCGGCGGCGTCGAGGTGATGAGCGCCGTACCCCTCGGCGCGACCCGCAGCGACGAGCGCTTCGGCGTGCCGTTCGGCCCGCTGGTCGAGGCACGTTACGGCGTCCCGTTCCATCAGGGGACGGGTGCGCAGATGATCGCCGACGAGTACGGCATCACTCGGACAGAGATGGATCAGCACGCCCTCGACTCGCACGCCCGCGCGGCGTCAGCGATCGACGAGGGACGGTTCGAGGCGCAGCTCGCGCCGGTCCCCGTGACGACCCCCGACGGGACACAGATCGAGTTCAAGGCCGACGAAGGAGTTCGCCGCGGCTCGTCGATGGAGACGCTCGGCGCGTTGCGCCCCGCGTTCCGCGAGGGCGGCAGCATCACTGCCGGCAACGCGTCGCAGGTCTCAGACGGCGCCGCGGGACTGCTCGTCACCACGAGCGAGATCGCCAAGCAGTACGGCTGGACGCCGATCGCTCGCATCCACACCGCCGTCCTCGCCGGAACCGACCCGGTGACGATGCTGAAGGGGCCGATCCCGGCCACCGCCAAGGCCCTCAAGCGGGCCGGGTTGTCGCTCGACGACATCGGGGCGTACGAGATCAACGAGGCCTTCGCATCGGTCACCCTTGCCTGGCTGCGCGAGACCGGCGCCGACTACGCCCGCATGAACCCCAACGGCGGCGCGATGGCGATCGGGCACCCCATCGGCGGCTCGGGCGCGCGGCTGATGACCACGCTCGTGCACCACATGTCCGACAACGGCATCGCGTACGGGCTTCAGTCGATGTGCGAGGGCGGCGGCATGGCCAACGCGACGATCCTCGAGCTCGTCCGATGACCGCCGTCGACGTGCGCGACACCGTCTTCATCGACGGTGCTTGGGTCCGCTCCACGGGGACCGCGACGATCGACGTCGTCTCCCCGCACACCGAGCAGACCATCGCCCGCGTGCCGAGTGCCACGTCCGACGACGTCGACCGGGCGCTCGCGGCTGCGCGTGAGGCGTTCGACCACGGTCCTTGGCCGCGGATGACGATGGCCGAGCGCATCGAGGTCGTGACGCGGATCAAGGACGAGCTTGCCGCCCGTCACCGGGAGCTCGCCGCTCTCGTATCCGCGCAGAACGGCTCACCGATGAGCTTCGCTGTGCGTGGCCAGGCGCTGAGCGCGGTCGCGGCGTACGCGTCCGCCCTGGCCGTGGCCTCGTCGACCGAGCTCGAGGAGGAGCGGCCGGGTCTGACCGGACCTCTGCTCGTCCGTCGGGAGCCTGTCGGCGTCGTCGCCGCGGTCGTCCCGTGGAACGTCCCGCAGCTCGTCATCGCCGGCAAGGTCGCGCCGGCTCTGCTGGCCGGCTGCACCGTCGTCCTCAAGCCCGCGCCGCAGACCCCGCTCGACGCCTACCTCCTCGCCGAGGTCTGCGCGACCGCCGGGCTCCCCGCGGGGGTCCTCAACGTCCTGCCCGCCGAGCGTGAGGTCAGTGCCTACCTCGTCGCCCACCCGGCTGTCGACAAGGTGGCGTTCACCGGATCTGCCGCCGTCGGAAAGGCGATCATGGCTGCAGCGTCGGAGAACCTGACACGGATCACGCTGGAGCTCGGTGGCAAGTCCGCGGCGATCGTGCTCGAGGACGCGGACTTTGACGCTGCCCTCCCGGCTCTCCTCGCCGACGCCTATCCGAACAGCGGTCAGGCGTGCGTTGCACGGACCCGCATCCTCTTGCCCGAGAGCCGGTACGACGAGATGGCCGCGATGCTCGCGGCGGCGGTCGGCAAGCTCGCCGTCGGTGACCCGTCCGACCCCGCGACGATGGTCGGTCCGATGGTCAGCGCGGCCCAGCAGCAGCGGGTGCTCGACTACGTCAAGACCGGGATCGACGAGGGCGCGACCCTCCTCACCGGCGGCGGCGTCCCGGCTGACCAGCCTACGGGCTGGTACGTCGAGCCGACCCTCTTCGGCGAAGTCGACAACGCGATGAGAATCGCCCGCGAGGAGATCTTCGGACCCGTCGTGTGCCTGATCCGCTACCGCGACGAGGAGGAGGCGATCCGAATCGCCAACGACTCCGACTTTGGGCTGTCCGGGACCGTGTGGGCCGGCGACGTCGACCACGGGGTCGAGATCGCGCGCCGCATCCGCACCGGGACGTACGCCGTCAACTGCGTCCGCTTCGACGTCGCCGCCCCGTTCGGTGGCTACAAGCACTCCGGGATCGGTCGCGAGTACGGCCCCGAGGGTCTCGCGGCGTACTTCGAGACCAAGACGGTTCACCTCCCGCGCGTCGGCGCCTGACCCGACGATCCACCCACGAGCAGAGGAATCTCCGATGCGTGCAGCAGTCCTCCACCAGACCGGCCACGAGTCGCTCGACGTCCGCGAGGTCGCGACCACCTCCTTCGGACCCGGCCGGGTCCGCATCCGACTCCACCGCGCCGGGCTGTGCCACTCCGACGTGTCGGCGATGAACGGCGTGCTCCAGCATCCCGCCCCGTTCGTGCCCGGACACGAAGGAGCCGGAGAGGTCCTCGAGATCGGTGACGGGGTCACCCACGTCGCTCCGGGCGATCGCGTCATCGTCTGCTGGATGCCGCCGTGCGACGCCTGCTCGGCCTGCCGAGCCGGCGACGGGCACCTCTGCCGCGCGGGATACCGCGACCTCGCCGTCCCGAACTTCACCCTCGACGGTGCGCCTCTCCCGGGCATGCTCGGGAAAGGGACGTTCGCCGACGAGATCGTAGTCGCCGCGTACGCAGCGATCCCCATCCCCGACGACGTGCCGTACGACGTCGCCGCGCTCATCGGGTGCGGCGTGACGACGGGCATCGGTGCCGCCCTCAACACCGCTCAGGTCGCGGCCGGCTCGACCGTCGTGGTCGTCGGGCTCGGCGGTGTCGGGATCAGCATCGTTCAGGGCGCGAAAGTTGCCGGTGCTTCGACGATCCTCGCGGTGGACCCGACACCGAACCGTCGCGAGTGGGCGCTCAAGCTCGGCGCGACCGAGGCGATCGCCCCCGAGGAGCTCGCCGGCGCGACCAAGCGCATCACCGGTCGGCGGGGATTCGACTACGCGTTCGAGGCTGTCGGCAAGCCCTCGACTCTCCGGGCGGCCTACGACGCAGCGCGCATGGGCGGGACCGTGTGCCTGGTCGGCGCGGGATCGTCCACCGACCTGCCGGACCTGACCATGGCCGAGCTGGTGTTCAACGAGAAGCGGCTGCTGCCGTCGTTCTACGGCGGGACCGACGTACGCCGAACCTACGCCCGCATCATCGACCTCTGGCGGGAGGGGCAGATCGACCTCGAGTCGATGATCACCCACCACGTGCCCCTGGACGGCATCAACGAAGCGATCCGCCAGATGCACACCGGTGAGGCCTTGCGCACCGTCATCGACCTCGCGTGACCACGCGACGTCGTTCGCTTCCACCTACGAAAGGCCAGTCACTCATGGGAACGCTGGAAGAGAAGGTCGCGATCGTCTCCGGATCGGGCCGCGGCATCGGTCGTGAGATCGCGCTCAAGCTGGCGCGCGAGGGTGCGTCGGTGGTCGTGAACGATCTCGACCCGGATCCTGCGGAGCAGACCGCGGCTGACATCAAGGCGGCCGGCGGCAACGCCGTGGTCTGTGCGGGCTCGGTGGTCGAGGACGGGTTCGCCGAGCGCTTCGTGCAGACGGCGACCGAGTCGTTCGGCGGCCTCGACATCATCGTCAACAACGCCGGCTACACCTGGGACACCGTGATCCAGAAGATGACCGACGAGCAGTGGGACGCCATCGTCGACGTGCACCTCAAAGCGCCGTTCCAGATACTGCGCGCCGCGCAACCCTGGTTCAAGGAGCACCCGGTCGACCACCACCGAAAGGTCGTCAACGTCTCGTCCGTCTCGGGGGTCTTCGGCAACCCAGGGCAGGCCAACTACTCGGCCGCGAAGGCGGGAGTCATCGGGTTGACGAAGACGATGGCGAAGGAATGGGGCCGCTACAAGGTGAACGTCAACGCGGTGGCGTACGGCTTCATCCTCACCCGGATGACCGAGGCAGTCGCGGGCGACGACGCCTTCGTGGAGATCGAGGGACGCAAGATCAAGGTCGGCATCAACCCGGACCGTGCAGCGATGGCCGCGCGCACCATCCCCTTCGGCAGGCCGGGCACGCCCGTCGAAGCCGCCGGTGCCGTCTACCTGCTGTGCACGCCCGAGTCCGACTACGTCAACGCCCAGTGCCTGGTCGTCGACGGCGGACAGCGCTGAGGAGAGCCATGCAACGCACCGTCTTCGACGCCGACCACGAGGCGTTTCGGCAGACCGTCCGAGCGTTCATCGAGAAGGAGGTCCTCCCGGAGTACGACACGTGGCTTGAGAAGGGCGCGCCACGCGAGCTCTTCCGCAAGCTCGGCGACCTCGGGGTGATGGGGTTCGACATCCCCGAGGAGTACGGCGGCGCCGGACCGACGAGCTTCACGTACCAGGCGGTGGTGCTCGAGGAGGCGGGTCGCGCTGGCGTGATCCTGGGCCACTTCGGCGTCACCGCCGGGATCGTGCTCCCGTACCTCCTCCGACTCGCGAACGCTAATCAGCGGGCCCGATGGTTTCCCGGGATCGCCTCCGGAGACATCACCTTTGCCATCGCGATGACCGAGCCGGGGACCGGGTCGGACCTGGCCGGCATCCGGACGACGGCTAGGCGCTCCGAGGACGGGTCCCACTACGTGCTCAACGGGGCGAAGACCTTCATCACGGGGGCGCGTAACTCCGAGCTCGTCGTCGTGGTGGCGCGGACCTCGCCTGCCAGTTCCGACGATCGGCGGTCCGGCCTGTCGCTCCTCGTCGTCGACACCGCCAGCGAGGGCTTCGGGTTCGGTCGCAAGCTCCGCAAGCTCGGCCAGCAGGCCGCCGACACCAACGAGCTGTCGTTCACCGATGTTCACGTTCCCGCCGAGAACCTCTTGGGCGAGGAAGGGCAGGGCTTCTCCTACCTCGGGCAGAACCTGCCTCGCGAGCGCCTCGCCATCGGGGTGACGACTGTCGCCGCCGCACGCGCGGCGATCGAGCAAGCGCGCGCGTACACCCTCGAGCGGCGGGTCTTCGACAAGCCTGTCGCGGCATTCCAGAACACCAAGTTCGTGCTCGCCGAGTGCGCCACCGAGGTCGAGGCGGCGACGGCGCTGCTGGATCGCGGGCTCGAGCTGGATGAGCGTGGCGAGCTGACCGGTGCAGACGCCGCGAAGATCAAGCTGTTCTGCACCGAGGTCGCCGGCCGTGTCATCGACAAGTGCCTGCAGTTGCACGGGGGGTACGGCTACATGCTCGAGTACCCGATCGCGCGTCTGTACGCCGATACACGGGTCACCCGCATCTACGGCGGAACCAGCGAGGTCATGAAGACGATCATCGCCAAGGACCTCGGACTGTGACGCCCGCCGTCTAGACCCGACAAGCATCTGCGTACCTCGGCCGTCCGATCCGCTGCCGAGGCGTGTCGGCATACCCGTGCGAGATCACCGGAGCGTCAGATGTGTCCAATAAGTAGCCTCAACGATTCAATACAAACCCTTGACATCAAAGGTCTACGACAAACTAAGTTAAGCGTCGATAACCACCGAGAGGCGATGAGATGACGACGACCAACGGAAGAGCACTCGTGCTGCGCGACATCCGCGTCAGCTACGGGCGGTCCGTCCGGGCGCTGCGCGGCGTGGATCTCGAGGTGCCCGCCTCAGGCGTCGTCGCACTCCTCGGGGCCAACGGCGCCGGCAAGTCGACGCTGCTACGTGCGGTCTCGGGCACCCTCCCGCTCCATTCGGGGGCAATCGACAGCGGGACCATCACCTTCGGTGGCGAGACGCTGCGTGGCTCCGATCCGAGCGTCCCGGTGCGCCGCGGCATCGTCCAGGTCCCCGAGGGCCGGCGTGTGTTCGCGGACATGTCCATCGACGAGAATCTGCGCGCCGGCGAGCTCGGCGTGCGCGGACGGTCCAAGCGAGCCACGGCACAGGCCAAGGAGCGGGTCTTCGACCTCTTCCCCCGACTGGCCGACCGCCGCGCCCAGGCAGCAGGGCTGCTGTCCGGCGGCGAGCAGCAGATGCTCGCCATGGGGCGCGCGCTGATGGCGGATCCCGAGCTCCTCCTGCTCGACGAGCCATCCTTGGGTCTTGCGCCTCAGATGGTCGAGCGGATCGCCGACATCATCGCGATCATCAACCAGCAGGGCGTCGGCGTCCTCCTCGTCGAGCAGAACGCCGCGCTGGCGCTCGAGCTGGCCGACCACGCGTACGTCCTCGACGTGGGGCGGGTCCGGCTGCAGGGTGCCTCGTCCGACCTCGCCGCGTCGGACGAGGTGCGCAGGCTCTACCTCGGCGAGATCCCCGAGGAGCTCACGGACGATACGGGGGCCGTCCTGGCCGGCGCGGCCGCGCCGCTGGAGCGGTGGATCCGATGACATCGACGAGCCAGACGGTCGATCGGGCCGCCTCGTCCCGGCGCGCCGACGAGAACCCGCCCTTGATCGTCTCCGACCTCACCGTCCGCTTCGCCGGCCTCGTCGCGCTTGACGCGGTGAGCTTCACCGTCCGCCCGGGGACCGTCCATGGGCTCATCGGTCCCAACGGCGCCGGCAAGTCGACCTGCTTCAACGTCGTCTCCGGCGTCTACGAAGCGACCTCTGGCAGCGTGCACCTCGGCGACAACGAGCTCACCAGCCTGCGTCCGCACCGGATCGCCGCGCTCGGCGTCGCGCGGACATTCCAGAACATCGTCCTCACCCGAGGGACGGTCGCCGACAACCTCATGCTCGGACGGCACACGATCACGCGCGCCGGTTTCGTCGCGACTGCCCTCCGCCTGCCGCTCGCGACAACAGAGCAGCGCCGCCACCGCGCACGTGCCCGTGAGATCGCGCAGTTCGTCGGTCTGGGCGCGGTGTTCGACGCGCCGGTGGCGGCACTGCCGTACGGCGACCGCAAGCGGGTCGAGCTTGCCCGGGCGCTGTGCATGGAGCCGCGGCTGCTGATGCTCGACGAGCCGGTCGCCGGCATGAACACTGCCGAGCGCGCCGCGATGGCCCAGACGATCGAGCAGGTCCGGTCGACGCTCGACCTGTCGATCCTCCTCGTCGAGCACGACATGGGGCTCGTGATGCGACTGGCAGACGACGTCACGGTCCTCGACTTCGGGCGACGGATCGCCGCCGGCCGACCGGACGAGGTGCAGAACGACCCGGAGGTCGTACGCGCCTACCTCGGCAGCGGACGTACGCCTGAACACGAGGAGGAGCAGTGACCACTCTCGCCCAGATGCTGATGAACGGGCTGGCTCTCAGCTCGGTGTACGCCCTGGTCGCCCTCGGCTTCACCGTCATCTTCCGCGCCTCGCACGCGATGAACTTCGCTCACGGATCGCTCATCGTCTTTGGCGGCCTCGTCGTCGCCCGCCTCCACGACCCGCTTGGGTTCTGGCTGGCGGTCGTCGTCGCCGCGCTGGCGACGGCAGGGTTGGCGCTGGTCGAGGCGATGATCCTGCGTGCGTCGCGTCGTCACGACGTCGCGACGCTCGCGATCATGACGATCGGCTTCAACATCCTCCTCACCGCCGAACTCGCCCGCCAGATCGGCATCGACGTGCTCAGCCTCGGCGACCCGTGGGGGTCGGACGTCGTCGAGCTCGGTGGGGTCACGGTCGCTCAGACCCGCCTCGCCTCGCTCCTCATCGCCAGTGCTCTGATCGGGCTGTTCTTCCTAGCCTTCCGATTCACCCGCTGGGGGCTCGCGATGCGTGCGTCGTCGATGGATCGCGAAGCGGCCGCGCTGATGGGGGTCCGGCAGGGGCGCCTCGAGCTCTCCGGATGGGCGATCGCCGGCGCCCTCGCTGCGGTCGCTGCGGTGTTCATCGCAGCCTTCCCGAGCCAGGGACTGGACCAGTCGACCGGTCTCATCGCTCTCGCGTGCTTCCCCGCCGCGATCATCGGCGGGATGGGCAACCCTGCAGGGGCCCTGCTCGGGAGCCTCGCGATCGGGATCACCGAGGCGGCCGCCGCGACCTATCAGAGCCACCTCACCGCACTCGGGTCCGGCCTCCCCGTCCTGGCCCCCTACGTCGTGATGGTCGCCGTCCTGCTCGTCAGGCCGCAGGGCCTGCTCGGCACGAAGGAGAGCACCCGTGTCTGACACCGTCGCACCACCCGCGACCACGACCGTCGCCACGCCCGCCACGAAGTCGCCCGCTCCGTCGAGCCGCCGGTGGGGACGAGCCGCGACCTTCGTCGGCGGAGCGCTCGTGCTGCTCGCGCTCCCGCTCTACGTGTCGTCCTTCTGGCTCCAGATCGGACTGTTCGCGATGTCAGCCGCCGTGGGCGCGATCGGCCTCAACATCCTCCTCGGGACGGCGGGCCAGCTGTCGCTCGGGCACTCGTTCTTCCTCGCCGTCGGCGCGTACGGCTACGCCTGGTTCGCCGGCGACGCCGGGCGTGCCGGCACGCTCGACCTCTCCGGGCTGAATGCGCCGCCGCTGGTCGCCTTCGTCCTCGCTGTGCTGGCCGCCGGACTCGCCGGTGTCCTCTTCAGCCCGATCTCCGGACGGCTCCGCGGTCTCTACCTCGGTGTCGCGACGCTCGCCCTGGTCTACGTCGGCCAGCACGTGCTGCTCAACGCGAAGTCCGTCACCGGCGGCTTCAACGGGCGACGCGTCCCGGCGATGGAGGTCCTCGGGTTCCCGCTGGCCGACTCCGGAGCCGCGCAACTGCTGGTCATGGGTGTCCCGTTCGACCGCCTCGAGCGCCTCTGGTACTTCGGGCTGATCATCGTGGCGATCGCCTGGTTCCTAGCACACAACCTGCTGCGCGGGCGGTCGGGTCGGGCGCTCGGTGCGCTGCGGGACAGCGAGATCGCCGCGTCCGTCATGGGCGTTCCCGTCGCGCGCTACCGTGCCGCTGCGTTCACGGTCTCGTCGATGTACGCCGGAGCAGCCGGTGCTCTGCTCGGGCTCACCTACGAACGGATCGTCCCGGACTCCTTCGGTATCATGGTCTCGGTCAACTTCCTCGCCATGATCGTCATCGGCGGGCTCGGCTCGGTCGGCGGCGCGATCGTCGGGGCGGTCTTCGTCTCGTCCCTCCCGCACGTCATCGGCCACTACGCCACGCACCTCCCGCTCGTCGTACCGGCGGGGTCCATCGAGCAGGGCATCCTCCCCGTCGAGGCCTCCAACTATCTGTACGGCGCAGCGATCCTCATCGTGATGATCTTCGCGCCCGGCGGCCTCGCGGCGATCCCCCGTGCGATCTCGGCCCGCCGTCGTCGCCGACGATCCCGCGGTGGCCCCACGTCGTCCTGAAGAAGACCCCCCCGCATCCCACGCCCGTGGTGTGCGCACATCATCAAGGAGTATCCGTGAACAACTTCAAGAAGACAGGAATCGCGGCGGCAGCGATCGCGCTCGCGCTTTCCGGTTGCAGCACCAAGAGCGAGGCCGGTGCGGAGCAAGGTTCGGACGGCATCAAGACCGGTCCCGGAGTAACAGACTCGACTATCACGCTCGGTGCCCTCACCGTGGCCAGCGGCCCGGGTGCCTCGCTGGGGACGTCCGTGCTCGAGGGTCAGCAGCTCATCGTCGACCAGGTCAATGCCGACGGCGGCATCTGCGACCGCGATCTTGAGCTCGAGGTGCGCGACACCGCGCTGGACCCGCAACGCGCGGTCGCGGCGTACAACGAGATCAAGGGCGACGTCGCCGGCATCTCCCAGCTTCTCGGCTCGGCACCGACCGCTGCTCTCGTGGACAGCATCGAGGCCGATGAGATGCTCACCCTCGTCGGCGGGTTCTCCGCCGACCTCCTGGGGTACGAGCACATCCAGATCCCCGGCAGCACCTACGACATCGACATGATCAACGGCCTCACCGTCCTCGCGAAGCAGGCCGGGCTCAAGAAGGGCGACAAAGTAGGCCACGTGTTCGTCGAGGGCGAGGCGGGGGCTAATGCGCTCGAGGGTTCGACCTTCGCCGCGAAGAACCTCGGCCTCGAGATCGTCGAGCAGCAGGTCGCACCCACTGCGACGGACCTGACACCCCAGGTGTCCGCCCTCAAGGCCGCCGGTGTCAAGGCCGTACTCATGACAGTCCTCCCGCCGGCCACCGCATCGTTCGTCGGCGTCTCGGCGGCCACCGGACTCCGCGTGCCCGTGCTGACGAACTCCGTCGGGTGGGCCGTCCAGCTGCTCGGCACACCGGCAGCGCCCGCGCTGGAGAAGATGCTCCTGATCGCGTCGCCTGCGGCCGGTCCGAACTCCGACGTCCCCGAGGTCAAGAAGTTCATCGCCGACTACACAGCCGCGAACCCGGAGGGCAAGCCCGAGTCGGCAACGCTGCAGGGCGGCACGCTGATGCGGATGATGGTCGCCGCCCTCGAGGGCGCATGCACGTCGGAGGACCTCTCGCGTGAGGGCATCACCGCCGCCCTCCGCAAGCTTCCGGACTTCAACAGCGGGGTCGGCACGACGCTCGACTTCACCAGCCCCGAACTGCCGCCGAGCACGACGACGTTCCTCCAGAAGCCGTCGAAGGCTGCCGTCGGCGGGATCACCGACCTCGACGAAGGCATGACAGACCCCTCCGTCGAGGACTACCTCGCGTCGAAGGGCTGAGGCAGTTCGTTGCCGGGAGGCGCGCGCACCTGCGTCGCGCCTCCCGGCAACGAGCGCGTGCCGACTCCGACTCGACAACCCAGGAGGACCGATGGCGTACATCCCGAAGGACGCGACCCCGTCGACCGTCGCCGCCCACCGCGACGCGACCACGGCGTACGACCTCGACGACCGACAGGACTTCGTGGACGCGCGACGAGGCCTGATCGCGCCGATCGACAACAGCGCCTACGCCTATCTCGCCGACGACGCCCCATGTCCGCACACCGTCAACCCGAGCCTGTGGCGCCAGTCGCAGGTCCTGCACACCGGCGGCCTGTACGAGGTGGTCGAGGGGCTCTACCAGGTCCGCAACAGCGAGATCGCGAACCTGACGGTCGTCGACGGCGAGGACGGTCTCGTCATCATCGACACCATGACCTCGGTGGAGGCGTCGCGTCAGGCCCTCGATCTCTTCCGCGAGCACGTCAACGACAAGCCAGTCGTCGCCGTCATCTACACCCACACGCACGTCGACCACTACGGCGGCGTGAAGGGCATCGTCGATCCTGCCGACGTCGCTGCCGGCAAGGTCGCGATCATCGCGCCCGGCTACGAGTTCGAGAAGCATGCGATCGGCGAGAACATCATCGTCGGCAACGCGATGTCGCGGCGCGCCTCGTACGCGTTCGGGAGCCTTCTCGAGCCGGGCGCTCGCCAGACCGTCACGTGCGGCATCGGGATCGGGCCGGGCGGTCCTGGACGCACGGTCTCATACCTTCCGCCGACCGACCTCGTGACGCGCACGGGGGAGCGGCGAGAGCTCGCGGGGTTGGAGTTCGAGTTCCTCTACGCGCCCGACACCGAGGCGCCCGAGGAGATGCACATCTGGATCCCGGAGCTCAAGGCGCTCACCTGCGCCGAGAACGCGCAGCACTCCCTCCACAACATCCAGACCTTGCGCGGTGCGAGGACGCGGGACGCGCGCAACTTTGCGCGCTACCTCGACGAGACCCTCGAGCGCTGGGGAGACGACACCGAGGTGCACTTCGGGCCGCACACCTGGCCAGTGTGGGGTAACGAGGAGGTCGTCGAGTTCCTCTCGTCCCAGCGCGACACTTACAAGTACATCCACGACCAGGCGCTTCGGATGGCGAACAAGGGCTACACCGCGATCGAGGCGGCCGAGATCCTGGAGCTCCCCGAAGGGCTGGGCCGCAAGTGGTACAACCGCGGCTACCACGGGACGGTCCACCACAACGTCCGCGCGGTGTTCCATAAGGAACTGGGGCTCTGGGACGGCGACCCGGTCACCCTCCACCCGCTTCCACCGGCCGAGTCGGGGCGACGCTATGTCGACCTCATCGGGGCCGACACGATCCTCACGGAGGGGCGCCGCGCCTTTGAGGCGGGAGAGTACCGGTGGGCCGTGGAGATCCTGCACAAGCTCGTGTTCGCGCAGCCCGACAACACCGAGGCACGCGAGCTGCAGGCGGATGCGTACGAGCAGATGGGTTACCAAGCCGAGGGGCCGCAATGGCGCGGGGTCTTTCTGACGATGGCCCGCGAGCTCCGCGAGGGAGTCATCGAGCAGACCTTCAGCTCGGTTGCCGGCGACATTGTTCTCGGGATGTCCGTCGACCTGTTGTTCGACTACGCGGCGGTCCGCGTGGTGGGCGATCGCGCCGCCAACTGTGACCTCCGCATCGACTTCACGTTCACCGACCTCGACGAGACGTGGACGATGTGGGTCGCGCGCGGCGTGCTCCATGCCCGCCGGGGCGCGTCCGACCTCGCTCAGCTCCACCTCACGGGCACGAAGGCGGCACTCATCGCGACGGTCCTTCAGCCGGCGCATGCTGGAGAGGCACTTGAGTCCGGGATCGTGACCGCGGAGGGCGATCGCGCGGTGCTGGCGACATACGCGAGCGTCCTTGATGAGCTCGACAAGAACTTCCCGATCGGCGTCCCGGAAAGAGTAGGCAGGGCCGCGGCGGGCGGCGTAGGACCGTCACGTCATGGTGTGACGATCGGGAACGAGGCATCGAACACATCGAGCAGCTCTCCGTAGGTCTCGAGAACGGCGGCATCGCCGTCGACGGTGATCGTGCCCGCGGCAGCGAGCCTCTCCGCCGCACCAGGTTGTAGCAGTACAGCAACGAGCGCGGCCTTCGGACCGGCGACCGCGACTGCTGCTCCGCTCGACGTTCCGCGCCGCGCGTTGAGCACGCCGCGCGCGACCCACATCGTCCACGCCTCGTCGAGGTCGGTGAACGTGAAGTCGATGCGAACCTCCACATCGGCTGCCTTCTCACCGATCACGTGCACGGCGGCGAAGTCGAACAGGATGTCGATCGGCATCGCGTGGATGCTGTCCTCGCTCGCGGTCGTGAACGGTGGTGGGAGTGCGCCAACCCGGAGCTCCTTGGCGGCCGTGAGGAAGATCCCGCGCCATTGCGGCCCCTCGGCCTGGTATCCCATCTGCTCGTACGCATCCGCCTGCAGCTCGCGTGCCTCGGTGTTGTCCGGCTGCGCGAACACGAGCTTGTGCAGGATCTCCACGGCCCACCGGTAGTCGGCCGCCTCGATCGCTCGGCGTCCCTCCTCGAGGATGCGGTCCGGTCCGACCAGGGCGACGAACCGCTTCGCCGACTCGACCGGCGGGTGCGGGTGTAGCGACACCGGGTCGCCGTCCCACATCCCGAGCTCCTTTGTGAAGACGGCACGGACGTCGTGGTGGACCGTCCCGTGGTAGCCGCGGTTGAACCATTTGCGCCCGAGTTCGTCGGGGAGCGCGATCTCCTCGGCGGCCTCGAGCGGGGTGTAGCCCTTGTTCGCCAGACGCAACGACTGGTCGTGGATGTACTTGTAGGTGTCGCGCTGCGAGGAGATGAACGACGTCAGCTCCTCGTTGCCCCAGACGGGCCAGGTGTGCGGACCGTAGTGGACCTCGGCCTCGTCACCCCACCGTTCGAGGGTCTCGTCGAGGTAGCGAGCGAAGTTGCGCGCGTCGCGGGTGCGGGCGCCGCGCAGAGTCTGGATGTTGTGCAGGCTGTGGTTCGCGTTCTCGGCACAGGTGAGCGCCTTGAGCTGCGGGATCCAGATGTGCATCTCCTCCGGTGCTTCCGTGTCGGGGGCGTAGAGGAACTCGAACTCGATCCCGGCCAGCTCACGCTTCGTCCCAGTCTTGGTGATGCCGTCGGTCGGGGAGATATAGGAGACGATCGGACCGGCGGTGCTCGCGATCCCGATTCCGCAGGAGACGGTGCCGTGGGGGTCAAGGTCGAGGTGGCCGCCGAAGGCGTAGGACGCCCGCCGGGCCATTGCGTTCCCCGCGACGACGTTCTCCCCGATCGCGTACTTGTCGAACGAGGCGATCGTCCCCGGGGCGATGATCGGCACCTTCCCCGACGCCACGTCGCCGAGGTCGACGACACCTTTGACACCGCCGTAGTGGTCGATGTGGGTGTGGGTGTAGATCACGGCCACGACCGGCTTGTCGCTCACGTGCTCACGGATCAGCGCCATGCCCTGCTGGGCTGACTCGACCCCAGCCATGCAGTCGATGACGACGAGGCCGTCGTCCCCCTCGACCACCGTCAGGTTGGCGAGGTCGTTGTTCCGCACCTGATAGAGGCCGGGAACGACCTCGTACACGCCGCCCCGACGCATCACCTGTGATTGCCGCCAGAGGCTTGGGTTCACCGTGTCGGGCGCCGGTTTGTCGTCCGCCAGGTAGTCGAAGGCGTGCGGGTCGAAGATCGTGTGGCCGTCCGAGCCGAGGACAGGACCCGGCAGGGGCGCGATCAGGCCGCGGTCGGCATCGGCGAAGTCCTGCCGATCCTCCATCGCGTAGTGGGCGCCTGCCTCGCGGTTGGCGGTGGCAGTTGCCGTCGTGGCGCCCTTCGACTCGTTCGACATGTGAATGGTCCCCCTGGTGCGTCGACTGTTGGCGTCCCAAGTCTCGCCCGACCAACCGTCACCCGCATCACCTGCACGGGTGATCAACTCATGAGAATCAGACTCGGTCGCCTGTCCCGCTCCAGCGTCCGTCGAGCGCGATGTGTTCGCCGGGTCTGCGTTGCTGAGCAATCTGCACTGGATCGATTGAGCGCAGTCCGGAGGGTGTCGACCGGATCACGCTTGGGCGGGGGTGGTCGTTCGGCGTCGAGGTCGAGTCCTTGTCGGTCGCCGACGTATATCTGCGTGTGCTGCCGTGCGCGGGTTGCGCCGACGTAGAGGGCTTCGCGTGTGGTGGTGTCGTCGATGAGTAGGTGGGCGGTGTCGACGGTGAGGCCTTGGGCGCGGTGGGCGGTGACGGCGTAGCCGAGCTGGACGTGTTCGGCGGCGTAGTCAGGCGGCAGGGTGGTGGTGGCGCCGCGGCCTGTGACGACGAGGCCGCCGTCGTTGGTCTGAGTCGCGATGATCCAGCGGTCGCCGTTCTTCACGTAGCCGCCGCCGGCCGTGGTGAGGGTTCGGTTGTTGCGGCGGGTGATGATGGTGTCGCCGACGCTGGCGGTGGTTCCGTCGCGGAGGTGGACACCGCCGCGCGGGTTGATGTCGCCGGCCGCGATGCGCGCGGTGCGCGCCGCGGTGTTGATGGCGCGTGCGTCGTGTTCGGTGGTGGTGATGATGAGGCTGCTGAGTCCGCGCTCGGTGTCGGCGAGCCAGGCGTTGTAGGCGCGGTCAAGGAGTTCGGGTTCGCTTCCTGTCGTGATGCGTCCGTTGTCGAGGTAGAAGCGAAGCCCGTTCGCGTTGCCTTCGCGCAGCTTGAGGGTTGCTTGTGCTTCAGCGGGGTTGTGGAAGCGGTGCAGGGTGTCAAGTTCGGGTCCGCCGATGTCGTCGACGAGGAGTCGGAACGCGCCACCGGCCTCGACTGCGGAGAGTTGGTAAGGGTCTCCCAGGAGCCGCACGACCGCGCCGGCTGCCCGGGCGTGCTGGGTGAGCCAGTCGAGGCGGGCGGTGCCGGCGAGGCTGGCTTCGTCGACGAGCACCAGGTCGCCAGGACGAAGGCTCGCCCAGTCGTCTGTCTCGGCTGATTCGGTGCTGAGGTGCTGGAACTTGTGAAGGTTCTCCGAGCGGCATCCGAGCTCGTCGGCGAGGACTTGCGCGGCACTGGCCGACGGCGCGAGCGGGATGACGCGCCGCCCGCTTGCCTGCCAGATGGCGGCGAGGGCGCGCATTGCGGTGGTCTTTCCTGATCCGGCCGGCCCGATACCGACGCTCAAGGCGTGAGGATTGGTGAGTAAGTCTAGGACGAGGCGGCGCTGGCCCTCGTCGAGCTTCTTTCCCTGTTTCTCTTCGTACGCCCACAGCCGGACATTGGCTTCTGACTCGGACATCACAGGAGACGCGGCCGGTGCGGAGGCGGTGTCGAGGAGGCGTTGTTCGGCGTCGAGGATGCTCTGTGTGGTGAACCGTGCCGACCCGTAGCTGGGTCCTTCGTCGGCGACGGTGACCGACGCGTCCGGCGACAGCGCCCGCTCGAGTGCGTTCAGGGTGACGAGCTCGCGGTCAGAGTCGTTGACGAACCTGAGATGGCGGATCTGGCGCTCGACCTCGGCGAGGACGTTCCATCGGGTCCAGGTCGCTTTGTGCTCGGCGACCACACCGGTCGCGACCTCGGCGACAAGGTCGATGGGAACCTCGTCTGGGCGCCACACCCGGGCAGGCGTTTCTGGAGTCGTCAGCTCGCTGATCGCGCGTGCCGGGTGTTGGCCGAGGAATGGTCCAGCTTCTCGGCGCCAGCGGGTGATCTTGTCGGCCAGCGGCTCGCCGAGCATCTTCTCGCCGCGGGTGTCGAGGGTCGCCTGCTGCGCCAACCGCAGCTGCGCACCGGCGTCGGGATCGTGGCCGTGCGCGGTGGCGTAGTCGACGGCGAGCTCGCGGTAGCGGTCCTCGATCGCGGCCTGGCGTTGGGAGAACGAGCGGATCAGCGCGTACGGGATCCCGCTTACCTCGCGAACAGGCCGCTTGTCGGTGCGGATGGTGTCGGGGCGTTCGGTGAACTCGACACCGAGCCGGCGGGCGAGCTCGTCCTCGATGCGCGTGTTGTACCGCTCCGACGCAGCGACCCCGGCCGCGTGCAGGACGCGGGCGTCCAGGGACAGCCAGCGTGGGCTGCCGTCGGGATGGTCGTGTACGGCGCGGACCTTGTTCGAGATCGCGAGGTGGGTGTGCAGATCGGGGTCACCGGCTCGAGAGTCGAAGTGGTCGAACGCGGCGGCGATGAATCCACGTGCCCTGACCTGCTGAGCACCGCCGGCGCCGATCCGTGCGAAGCACGTCTCGTCCTCCAGCCAGGCGAGCACGTTCGCGACCGCCGCATGGTGGGCATCGGTGACTGCTTGGCGGGTGGCGGCGTCGCCGAGTCCCCACAGGATCGACACGCTCTTGACCGGAGTGAACACCAGGTCATAACCGGCGACCGCACGGCGTTCCTTCGAGGCTTCCGATGCCTCGATCCGCGCCCGCGCCGCCGCATCCGGAAGATGCCCGTGCTTGCTCGCGTACCGCTCGACGCGTTCCGCGACCCGTGCGTCGCGCGACTCCCGTGTCTGGAAGGTGGGGAAGGCGAGCCCGAGCCGCGCAGATGCCAGTGCCTGGTCGGGGTCAGCTCCGTTGGTGACCTCGAGCGCGATGATCTGCTCGGCATCGGGATGCATGCCGGCGCCGAACAGCGACCGCATCTGGTCCTCGCGCACCATCCCGCTCACCTTGAGGTCGGCAGCGCCCTGTCCGACCCATCGCCCCGCCGGGTTCCCGCTCGCCGTGTAGTAGTCCGCCAACGACTGACCCGGGCGGCGTACGACGTCGCCGGAGGCGACCTGACGGGTGAGGTAGGTGTAGCCGTCGCCCGCGTGGAGCTTGTGCAGGGTCATCACCGCGAACGACCACCGCGAGTAGCCAAACAAGTAGCCAAACGGGCGTGAAACAGCGAACCCGCGCGGACGGCCACGGAATCGACACCGCCTCTGACCTGCGCAAACGCACAAGACCGACCATCCGCGAACCGGTTCCCGACAACTTGTAATGAGGATGTCGCGGGTTCGACTCCTGTCACCGGCTCCAGAATCAGTTGAGGCTGCGCAGAGCGCGGATGCTGCGGGCGGTACTGTGATCGGACGGTTCATGGGAACTCGCCTTCCTGTGGACCGAGGCCCTGGGCCGGAGTTACTAGCTCCGCCCAGGGCCGCCGAGGACTCGACACTGTGACGCTGGCCCGGCGCGCCAGATGGACGCTACCGTCCCGACTATGCGAACCGCCGTGATGAGAATCGTCGTCGACCATGAAGGCCTGCTCTCCGGGAGCGACTACGAGACCGGGCTGAGCTGCCTTCGCGAGGAAGGATTCGACGTAGTGGCGACCCCCGCCGAGAAGCTGCCGGACAAAGGGCGGGAGATCGAGATGATCATCGAGGAGTTCGATCCTGACGCCCAAGAAGCGCACGTTGCCGCATGCCGCCGTGCGTTCGGGATCCCGGCGACCCCGGGGGTGGTGACTTTCATCAGTCGAGGCACCGACGACGACGCCCGCGGAGTGCTCCAGGCCTTCGACATCGACGGGAAGGTCGAGCGCATCCTCGAAGGCGACGACGAGGTGGTCGCGGTGACACTCGACCCCCTCCACCTGCGACGCGTCCCCGAGAGCAGGCTCCACACCGCCCTCGAGGCGGCGCTCAACTGCGAGGTTCGCATCGTCGTCGGCAGTTGACCCTCATCCGGGGGTGTCGACGGCTCCCCGGATCAGGCTTTGACGCACGAACGCGTACGCGCGCGTCTCGCTGCTCCGGGCATGTTCGTGGAATGGCGTCCACATCACCGACCGGAAGTGGAAGCCGAGCTCGTGGGGAGCGGCGACCGGCCGCCAGGCTCCGCTCGCGATGCCCTGCGAGGTGAGTCCTTCCAGTGACTTCAGACGATTCTGCGTTGCCAGGAAGTAGTCGTGGAAAGGGCTGCTGGGCGCCTCGCGTCCGGTCCAGCCCAGGTTCACGATCGCCGACTCCTCGCGGTACTCCCGGCTGGCACGGACGAAGACGCGCGCGATTGCGCTCAGTGTCTCGGACTCGGGCGAGCCGGACTCGAGGACCGCGGCGAACGCATGGTCGAGGCGGTCGGCGTATGCGTCGAGGATCTCCCGGATCAGGGCCTCCTTGGAGTCGAACCGCCGGTAGAGCGTCGCCATGCCGACACCGGCCGAGTGAGCGACGTCGCGGATCGTCGTCGCCGCGTAGCCGCGACGTGCGAACTCGGCGCGCGCGGCAGCGACGACCGCCTCTCTGGCCCCGGCCGGATCGGTTGCGTTCTCTCGCTTCCAGTCCGCGACGACGGCCATCGCCGTACGGTAGGCCGCCGACGCCTCGAGCTCGGCGTCGCTGGGAGGTGAGGTCGCAACCCCATGGAGCACCACGTCGCACAGATGCGCGGCGAGCTCGCGCGGGTCCGTCTCGAGCGGGTAGTAGGTCGACGAGTAGAAGGCCAGTCGTCCTAGGGTGAATCGGAGGAGGCCGCGATCGACCGTCGGGTCCGTCGCCTCGGAGCCGAGTGCCGACACGGCATCGCGCCAGGCTCGCTCCAGGGCCGGCGAGCGGAGCTGCATCGCGGTGGTCAAGCGCTCCGACGCTACGCTCGGCGGCGCTTCGTAGGCCCGTAGTCGGATGGCCGCGGCGTTACGGAAGCTCAGCGCGACGACATCGGCGGTGAGCGCCTCGACGAGTTCCTCGGGCGTCCCGTCGTGGGTGCGCACACGGCGCGCTGCGACGAGCCCGACCTCGTTCAGGGCGCGGCCGAATCGCGAGAGCAGGCCGATGGCGATCTCTTCCTTCGACGGAAAGTGGTGGTAGAGGCTGCCTGGCAGAACGCCAACAGCGTCGGCGATGTCGTGGATCGTCGTCGTCGCGTACCCGGACTCCTGGAAGAGGCGCGCCGCCGTCGTGAGGATCTCGTCCGAGCGAGCGCTGGTGGTGGGTGCGCTCGGGGTGAGCTTCCGGCGAGAGAGCGACGTCATCCTCACAGTATGGGGGCGGCACGGGGCGTCCGTCAGTCGTCGTGTCAGCGGCGGTGCGATCAAATGTTCGTTCCGCAAGGGGTTCCACAATCGCCTGGGATCTGGCAATACTTGCTGTGATTCGAGTCACAGCGACGGGTCCGCGCCAGGCGCTTCGGCGCGTCCGCGGCCCAGGCGACCGAAAGGACCCGAGGTGCCGGAGAGATCTCACCGAAGCGTGGACCGAGAGCGACGCATGCGACTCGTCGAGGCGACGGCCAGAAGCTCGCAGGCCGAGCACGCCTCGATCAGCACCTTCACGATCGCCGACTTCCTCGCGATGGGCGTCACGCTCGAGGGGGAGCCTGTCGTCGTCGCGGGCGAAGAGCACCTCGACCGAAGGATCCGGTGGCTCCATGTCACCGAGCTGGTGGACACGCACGGGCTCCTCCAGGGAGGCGAGCTGATCCTGGCGACCGGGGTCGGCCTCGCCGACTCGCCGGACGAGGGCGTCCGATATGTCGACGCCCTCGCCGACGAGAGGGTCGCCGGCCTCGTCATCGAGCTCGGACGCCGCTTCTCCGCAGTCCCTCCGGAGATGGTCCGGGCGTGCCGGCGCCGGGGACTCCCACTGATCGTGCTGAACAGGGAGGTGCCGTTCGTCAAGATGACCGAGACGGCCCACTCGATCATCCTGATGGGGCAGCGGCGGCTGCTGCAGACCACAGCGATGGCGCACCAGCGCTTCACCGAGCTGGGCGCCGCCGATGCGTCCGTGGACCAGCTTGTCGCTGCAGCCGGGGAGCTCGCCGAGGGGCAGATCGTGTTCTCCAACCTGATGTACCAGGTGCTGGCGGTTCACACGGTCGACGGCGTCGCCGACGACCTCCTGCGACGATGGAGCCGGAAGGCGTTCACCCTGACGCAGTCCTTCGGGACCCGGGTCGACGAGGCCGACCGCTGTGTGGTCGTGCCGGTCGAGGCCCGCGGTCAGCAGCGCGGGCGCCTGGTGCTCTTCACTTCAGGGCCGCCGGACCCGGCGCAGGTCATCGTCCTCGAACGCGCCGCATCGGCCTTGGCGATGCGGCTGCTGCTCGAGGACGACGACGTCGTGGTGGCGAACGCTCAGCGGACCGTGCTCGCCGACCTCGTCGCCGGACGCTGCTCCCGGACCGAGTCGATCCATGCACGTACGGCAGCCCTCGGGCACCCGACCCGGCACCGCCACTATCTCCCGATCATCGTGGCTCCCGATCGTGAACGCGACTTGCGGTCAGTCCTGTCGCGCGCGCTCGACGATGTGCAGGTCGACGCCCTCGTCGGACGGTTGACGCCGGAGAGGTGGGGCGTCCTGCTCCTGCTCAAGCGCGCCGACGCCTCCGCGGCTGACGAGTTCGCGACGAAGGTCGCTCAGGCGTGCAAGGACGCGGGGGTTGCTCCTCCGACGCTCGGCCGTGGTGCTGTCGTCTCGGACCTCGCAGAGGTGGGGAGGTCGTTCGCCGAGGCGAGCGACGTCGCGTCTGCGGCGCGAGCGACGTCGCCGATGGCGGGACGTCGGGTCCTCCACTCGATCGACGACATCAAGCTACGAGGCCTCCTTTACACCTTGCGGCACGACGCCCGGCTCCAGGCGTTCGTCGAGCGGACGCTGGGGCCGCTGCAGCTGCGCGACGCGCTCGATGGGGGTGACTGGGTGCGCACGCTGGCGGCGTACCTCCGGGTGCGCAGCAACAAGTCGCTCGCCGCGCAGCAGCTCGGGATCTCTCGACCGACGTTGTACGAACGCCTGGCGCGGATCCAACGTCTCCTCGGAGTGGACCTGGACGATCCCGAGACGACGACGTCCTTGTACGCCGCGATCATGGTGATCGAGGCCACCGCCGGCGACGCCTCGCCGACGTCCGCCCTCCCCTCCACGCTGGTGGTCCAGGCACAGACAGGTGCCTGACCGACGGTCGGCGCTCCGCGTTGACAGCGTGTCAGGAACGCGGCTCCCACTCTGACACCCTGCGTATACCCACCAACTGGTCGGTTGCCTATGTTGGGTGCGAAGTCGCAGTGGCGGCCATCACACAGCTGGCTCGGTGGCGTGTTCCGTCGAGCGACCCCACATCGGCGTCGTACGAGGAAGGGATTTGCAGATGAAGGGTTGGCGGGTCTTGTCGCGGTCAGTGGCCTTAGCGGCCGCGCTCGGAGTGGTGCTGGCTGGATGCGGCGGAGGAGGGAGCGACGGCGGCGGCGGCGCTGCCGGAGAGCCGCAGAAGGGCGGGACCCTGACGTACGCCGTGAACGTCGAGACCGTCTCGCTCGATCCCGCGTTCTGCACCCTGTCGTTCGACCGCTGTGCCCCGATCTACGGGACGTTGATGCGCTACGACGTCGACAAGCAGCAGTTCGTCGGCCAGATGGCGGAGTCGTTCGAGAGCACCGACGGCAAGAGCTGGACCCTGAAGCTGCGCGAGGGCGTCGAGTTCAGCGACGGTACGCCCTTCGACGCTGAGGCGGTCGTCTACAACTGGGACCGCATCAAGGACCCCAAGACATTGGCACCGTCGGCGCGCTACACCGAGGGACTGAGCTGGAAGGTCGTCGATCCGTTGACCGTCGCCGTGACCTCGGCGGAGCCCAACTTCCAGCTTCCGTGGGCGCTCACCCAGGGACTGAGCACCATCGGCTCCCCGAAGGCCATCGAAGCAGCCGGCGAGGACGTCTCCAGCTCTCCGGTCGGAGCCGGCCCGTTCGTGCTGGACAAGTGGACGCGCAACTCGCAGGCCGAGTACTCGCGCAACGACAGCTACTTCGAGGAGGGCCTGCCGTACCTCGACAAGCTCGTGATCAAGGTGATCGGAGCCGATGACCAGCGGCTCAACGCGCTGCGCAGCGGTGAGATCGACGTCGACTGGTCGCTCCTGACGAAGGACGCCAAGGCGATCGAGAGCGAGGGCGGCTACGACATCTACCGTGTGCCCCTCAATGGAGGGACCGGCCTGCAGTTCAACCTCAAGGACCCGGTCATGGCCGATGAGGGCCTCCGGCAGGCGATGCTGAGCGCCTTCGACAGCGCGCAGATCAACAATGCGGTCTACCCGGGCGACGAGCCGGTCGACGCCTTCCTGCGGCCGGACAGCCCCTACCGGGACGACGAGCTCGGCATGTTCCCGGAGAAGGACCTCGACGAGGCGCAACGTCTCTTCGACGACTATCTCGAGCGGACCGGCAAGACGAGTGAGACCGTCACCTTCGTCTGCTACGCCGGGATCCCAGCCCTCGAGCAGGTCGCTCAGCTCATCCAGTCACAGATGTCGAAGATCGAGGGCCTGGACTTCAAGCTCGAGCCGGTCGACGGCGCGACGCTCTCGCAGCGCTCGACGGCACGTGACTTCCAGACCATCATGGGCGCCACGCTGTCCCAGGACATGGACCGCCTGTACGCCGTCTTCCACACCGACGGACCGCTCAACGTCATGAGCTACTCCAACCCGACCGTCGACGCCGCGCTCGAGACGACGCGTCGCTCGAACGAGCCGGGCGAGGTGGAGAAGGCGTACCAGACCGTCAACGGCGAGCTGTCCAAGGACGGGCCGCTGCGGAACTGGCGCTACCAGACGGGACACCTCTTCGCGAACGACATGGTCCAGGGCATCGTGCTCGCCGGCACCTCGTCGGGAGCGAGCGCGTACTGGCAGTACGCGTGGCTGAACGAGTAGTCCCCGAGTAGTCCGCCACTCGGTGGGTGCGGGGCAACTCCCTCCGCCCCGCACCCGCCGAACCGACAGCGAGTGAACGGATGGTCGAGACATGAATGTGGTGGTCTGGAGACGTCGTGCCAGCTCGGTGGCGAGGTTCTTCCTGCTCTTGTTCCTCGTCACGGTGGCAGTCTTCCTGCTCCTCGATCTGATCCCGGGGAACCCGGTCGACGCGATCCTCCCCCCGGACGCGACGGCCGAGCAGCGCGCCGCGGCGGCGGAGCAGTACGGCCTCAACGACCCGATGTGGCAGCGCTACCTCGACTGGCTCGGAGGGATCCTGCAGGGCGACTTCGGGCGCTCGTTCCAGACGGGCCTCAGCGTCTCGGACCAGATCCTCGAACGCGCACCGGTGTCGATCGAGCTGGCCGTCCTCGCAATGATCGTGGCGCTCGCCGTCTCGATCCCGGTCGGGGTCTGGTCGGCGTACCGCCCGGGCAGTGTCGTCGACCGTGCCTCCACCTTCATGATCTCAGCGACGCTGGCCACGCCGGCCTTCGTCCTCGGCATCCTCCTGGTCTACGTCTTCGCCGTGAAGCTCGGCGTCCTGCCCGTGCTCGGGTGGGTCCCGTTCTCCGAGGACCCCGCCGAGCACGTCAAACGGCTGATCCTGCCTGTGATCACGCTGGCAGCCGGCGAGTGCGTCCTCTTCACCCGGCTCCTCAAGGGCGACATGATGGCCACCCTCCAGCAGGACCACGTGCTCTCGGCCCGCGCGCGAGGCCTCCCTACCCGGAGCATCCTCACGCGGCACTCCCTGCGGCAGTCCTCCTTCTCCCTGGTGACGGTCTCCGGTGTGGTCATCGGTCGACTCATCGGCGGCACCGTCCTCGTGGAGGCGATCTTCTCCCTCCCCGGGATGGGGACGCTGGTGATCACCGCCATCCAGTCGCGGGACTACATCGTCGTGCAGGCCGTAGTCCTCCTCAGCGCGATCGTCTACCTGCTCATGAACACCCTCGTCGATGTCTCGTACCCACTGCTCGACCCGCGCGTGAGGAAGGTGAGGACGTCATGACCGAGCTCGTCCAGCAGCGACCTGGGCCGGAGAGCGCGACGGAGATCGAAGCACCGCTCGAGGTGTTCGACGAGCACGTACGACCGGTGCGGCGGCGCCGTGACTACGGGGCCTTCTTCGGCGTCGTGTGGATCGCGCTCGTCGCGCTGGCGGCGCTCCTGGCTGGCGTGCTGCCGATCCCGGACCCGAACGAGGTGACCAACTCGTTCAGTGCCATGCCGTCGGCGGACCATCTCCTCGGCACGGACGCTATCGGCCGGGATGTGCTGTCGCGGATCGTCTACGGAGCCCGCGTCTCGATGGCGGTCGCGATCGGAGCGACGAGCCTGTCGCTCCTCATCGGCGTCACCATCGGGATGATCGCCGGATACTTCCGCGGTGCCGCCGACGCCACGAGCTCGCTGTTCGTGAACTTCATGCTGGCGTTCCCGCCGCTGATCTTCCTGATCGCCGTCGTCACCGCGCTCCAGCCGGGACTGCTGACGCTCGTGGTGGCGCTCGCGCTGGTCGGGATCCCCAACTTCGCCCGGGTGGCGCGCGCCAACACGATCGCGTTCGCCGACCGGGAGTTCGTCACTGCCGCGAAGGCACTGGGCGCACGGCCGCTGCGCATCCTGACGCGCGAGCTCCTGGTCAACGTCATGCTGCCGATCCTGTCCCTCGCCCTCGTGGTGATGGCCACGCTCGTCGTCGCCGAGGGCAGCCTCAGCTTCCTCGGAGTCGGCGTCCCACCGCCGACGCCGAGCTGGGGCGGCATGTTGGCGGCGGGGCGCGAGTCGCTCAGCGACGAGCCGCAGCTCGTCCTCGTACCCGCCCTCTTCTTCTTCCTCACTGTCTTCTCGTTCAACAGGCTCGGCGACTGGGCGCGGGGCCGCGTCGGTAGGGAGTCCTCGATATGAGCACCGGTACGGAACCGTTCGTGGACGATGCCGTGGTCGGCGACATCGAGCAGCACCAGAGCTTCCTCGAGGTCGAGAACCTCCGGGTGTGGTTCGGCACGCCTCGCGGGATGGTCCGTGCGGTCGACGGCGTCGAGCTGCAGCTGCGCAAGGGGGAGACACTCGGCGTCGTCGGCGAGTCGGGCTCGGGCAAGTCGGTGCTCTCCCGCGCGATCATGAAGATCCTTGCGCCCAACGCCCGCGTCCTGGACGGCAGCCACATCAGGCTGGACGGCGTCGACCTCGCCACGGTGAACCCCAAGAAGAACAAGCACCTGTGGGGCGTCGACCTGGCGATGGTGTTCCAGGACCCGATGACGTCGCTGACCCCGGTGGTCACCGTGGGGAAGCAGCTGACCGAGACGCTGCGCTACCACCTCGACCTGGACGCCAAGGCGGCGCGCGCGGAGGCCGTACGGTTGTTGAGCCTGGTGGGCATCCCCGAGCCGGAGAAGCGCTTCGACCAGTACCCGCACGAGCTCTCCGGCGGAATGCGGCAGCGCGTCACGATCGCGCTGGCGATCTCGTGCTCGCCCAAGCTCCTGATCGCCGACGAGCCGACCACGGCGCTCGACGTCACGGTGCAGCACCAGATCCTCAACCTGCTGAGAGACCTCCAGGCGAGCTCCGGGATGGCGATGATCCTCATCACCCACGACCTCGGCGTCGTCGCCGGGCGGACCGACAACATCGCCGTGATGTACGCCGGGCGCGTCGTCGAGATGGCGCCGACCCGACGCCTCTTCTCCCACATGCGTCACCCGTACACGCGGGCGCTCATCGACGCGATCCCGAAGCTCGACCATCCGAGCCACACGAGGCTCGCGTCGATCCCCGGGCGACCCCCGACCATCGTCGATCCACCGCCAGGATGCAGCTTCGCCGCACGCTGCCCGTCCGCCCAGGACCGCTGCACGAAGGAGACCCCGACCTTGGTGACGACACCGGACTCCGAGCGCCACTCCGCGGCGTGCTTCTTCCCCCTCGGGACGCCCGAGGGAGACGTCGCTCGCCGGCGCAACATCGAAGCAGGCGTGACCGCGGCCGGAACGCCCGTCTTGTCGGGGGTGACGGTCTGATGGCCGGCAGCGGGACGGCGCACCTGCGCGACGAGCAGGACATCGTGCTCAGCGTCCGCAACCTGACGGTCGAGTACGTCGGGAGCCGGGGCGAACGTGTCTACGCGGTGTCGGACGTGAGCTTCGACGCGAGGCGAGGAGAGACGGTCGGACTGGTCGGCGAGTCCGGGTGCGGCAAGTCGAGCGTGGCGAAGGCCGTGATGCAGCTGCCGGCACCGACCTCCGGATCGATCCTGCTGGAAGGGGCGGAGATCGCGGGTGCGAAGGGCGCCACCCTGCGCCGGCAGCGGCGCAAGCTGCAGATGATCTTTCAGGACCCGATCTCGTCACTCAACCCGCTCCGCAAGGTGAAGGACATCATCGCCGAAGGGCTTCGTGTCCAGGGCGGCAGCAGCAGGAAGGAGGTCGCGGCGCGGGTCCAGTCGATGATCGAACGGGTCGGGCTCGACCCGGACACGGCGTCCGACCGACGTCCGCACGAGTTCTCGGGCGGTCAGTGCCAGCGCATCTCCATCGCCCGCGCGATGGTGCTCGACCCCGAGGTGCTCATCTGCGACGAGCCGGTCTCCGCGCTCGACGTGTCGGTCCAGGCCCAGATCATGAACCTGCTCGAGGAGATGAAGGAGCGCTACCAGCTCACGATGGTCTTCATCGCGCACGACCTCGCCGTGGTCAAGAACCTGAGCGACCGGATCGTCGTGATGTACCTCGGCAAGGTCTGCGAGGTGGCCAGCTCCGACGACCTCTTCGCGTCGCCGGCGCATCCCTACACGCGGGCGCTGGCCCAGTCGATCCCGGAACCGGACCCCGAGGCGCAGATCCAGGAAGCGGCCCTCTCCGGCGATCTCCCGTCACCGTTGAACCCACCGACGGGGTGCCGCTTCCGTACGAGATGTCCCTTGGCGCAGGAGGTCTGCGCGAGGGAGGAGCCGGAGGTCCGCGAGGTGCGTCCTGGCCGCTTCGCGGCCTGCCACTTCCCGCTGGACGAGTCGGCGACGGATGAGCCGCAGCTCGACACGTCGGCGCAGACAGACCACTCCGCAGGGCGCGCAGTGGTCGCATGACACAACGAGAGGAAGGCGTACGGATGGCTGAGGGAGAGGTCGAGGTCAACGGCGGGGTCGTGGTGTACGAGTTCGTCGGTCCGGAGGACGGCGAGGTGGTGGTGCTGACGCCGGGTGGTCGGTTCGGCAAGGACTACGGCGGTGTCCATGAGCTGGCGGAGGCGTTGGCTGCGGGTGGCAAGCGGGTGCTGCTGTGGGATCGGCCGAACTGTGGTCGTTCGGACGTGCAGCTGTACGGGCGGTCGGAGTCGCACATGCGGGCGGAGACGCTCGGGTTGATGCTCGACGTGCTCGGGATCGAGAAGGTCGTCGCGGCCGGGGGATCGGGCGGTGCCCGGGACATGATCGTGTTCACGATGATGTATCCGCAGAAGGTCACGAAGCTGTTGACCTGGTGCATCGTCGGGGGCACGTTCTCCACGATGAGTCTGGCGGGTGTGTACGTGCTGCCGGAGCTTCGGGCGGTTCGTGCTGGGGGGATCGAGGCGGTGCTCTCGATTCCTGGTGCGGCGGGGAGCTGGGCGGATCTGTGCGAGGCGAACCCTCGGAACAAGGAGCGGCTGCTGGAGGTCGGGGCCGAGGAGTTCGAGCGGGTGATGGAGCGTTGGTTCGACGCGTACATCCCGAAGGCGAACGAGGCGATCCCGGGTGTGGCTGACTGGGAGTTCGCGCAGGTCAAGGTTCCGACGCTGATCGTGCGTGGGGGTGTGAAGGACTACGACCACCCGGCGCGGACGTCGCGGGAGGTGCTGTCGCTGATCGAGGGTGCGCGGCTGATCGAGCCGCCGTGGCCCGAGGACGCCTGGGAGCAGGCCGCGGCGGCCACCGGACAGGGCCGAGGCAGCCTGTTCGACTTCTGGCAGCTGGGCGCTCCCGAGTTCCTCGCCTTCATCGACGAGTGAGCGTCAACGAGTAGTCGACACCATCGAGGACGGGAGATGGAGATGCCCGACGCCGAGGTCGAGGTCAACGGCGGGGTCGTGGTGTACGAGTTCGTCGGTCCGGAGGACGGCGAGGTGGTGGTGCTGACGCCGGGTGGTCGGTTCGGCAAGGACTACGGCGGTGTCCATGAGCTGGCGGAGGCGTTGGCTGCGGGTGGCAAGCGGGTGCTGCTGTGGGATCGGCCGAACTGTGGTCGTTCGGACGTGCAGCTGTACGGGCGGTCGGAGTCGCACATGCGGGCGGAGACGCTCGGGTTGATGCTCGACGTGCTCGGGATCGAGAAGGTCGTCGCGGCCGGGGGATCGGGCGGTGCCCGGGACATGATCGTGTTCACGATGATGTATCCGCAGAAGGTCACGAAGCTGTTGACCTGGTGCATCGTCGGGGGCACGTTCTCCACGATGAGTCTGGCGGGTGTGTACGTGCTGCCGGAGCTTCGGGCGGTTCGTGCTGGGGGGATCGAGGCGGTGCTCTCGATTCCTGGTGCGGCGGGGAGCTGGGCGGATCTGTGCGAGGCGAACCCTCGGAACAAGGAGCGGCTGCTGGAGGTCGGGGCCGAGGAGTTCGAGCGGGTGATGGAGCGTTGGTTCGACGCGTACATCCCGAAGGCGAACGAGGCGATCCCGGGTGTGGCTGACTGGGAGTTCGCGCAGGTCAAGGTTCCGACGCTGATCGTGCGTGGGGGTGTGAAGGACTACGACCACCCGGCGCGGACGTCGCGGGAGGTGCTGTCGCTGATCGAGGGTGCGCGGCTGATCGAGCCGCCGTGGCCCGAGGACGCCTGGGAGCAGCGCGGCGTACGACGCCGCGACGGCGAGGACGTCGGCTTCGAGTTCTGGGTCGACGGCGCGCCGTCGTTCCTCGCCTTCATCGATGAGCAGACCATCGACGGGGAAACGGCGTGATCCGTACCCGAGACCGTCATCCCGTCCCGCCGTGGGCGACCATCGGCGTGCTCGCCGTGACGGGTGTCCTCGCGGCGCTGCAGGGGACGCTGCTGCTTCCGCTCGTGTCGCGGCTGCCGGAGATCTACGGGGTCGGGACGGTCGAGGCCTCGTGGATCATCACGGCGACGATGCTCGCCGGGGCACTGGCGACGCCGATCGTCTCCCGGCTCGCCGACATGTACGGCAAGCGGCGCCTCGTCCTCCTCGCGCTCGTCGTGCTCCTCGTCGGTTCGGTGATGCTCGCGCTCACCGAGGACTACGCCGTGGCGCTCGTCGGCCGCACGCTGCAGGGCGTGACCGCGTCGGTCCTCCCGGTCTCGATGAGCATCCTCAAGGACGTCCTTCCCCCCGAGCGCGTCGGCTCCGGGATCGCCCTGGTGAGCGCCACCCTCGGGATCGGTTCGGCCGTCGGGCTCCCGCTGGCGGGCCTGCTGTACGGCTCGCTCGGCTACAGCTCGCTTTTCTGGCTCGTCGCGGGGTTCGCCGGGCTGCTGGCGCTCGCCGCCTGGTGGCTCCTCCCTCGCGGAGCACCCGACGGCAGGAAAGAGCGGTTCGACGGGGTCGGCGCCGTCCTGCTGGCCATGGGACTGGTGCCGTTCCTGCTCGTCCTCTCCCAGGGGAACACCTGGGGATGGGCGAGCGCCACGACGCTCTCCCTCCTCGTCGCGGCCGTGGTCGCGGTCGCGGTGTGGGTTCCCTGGGAGCTGCGCAAGCACGAGCCGTTGATCGATCTGAGACTGACCGCTCGTCGCCCGGTCCTCCTGACGAACGTCGCCTCGGTGATCATCGCGCTCGGGCTCCTCTCGAACCTGCTGCTCGCCTCGCTGCAGTTCGGCAGCCCCGCCGAGATCGAGGCAGGGCTCGGCCTCACCGCCGGCCAGACCGGTCTGGCGATGGCGCTGCCCGCTGCCGTCTTCGTGGTCGCCGCCCCGCTGCTCGGTCTGCTGCTGCGCCGGTACGGCGGACGTCTCGTCCTGTTGTCGGGCTCGCTGACGATGGCGGTCGCGTACGCGCTGCGGGTGCTTCTGGACGACACCGTTGCGCATGTCGTGCTCGGTTCGGTGCTGATCGGCGCAGGCAGCACGCTCGCGATGGCGGCCATGCCGATGATCATCATGTCGGCCGTGCCGCGACGTCACACGGCGTCGGCGAACGGCGTCAACTCGCTGTGCCGGATGATCGGTACCTCGGCGTCCACCGCGGCGTTGGCCGCCCTGACGTCCGCGACCGCCGTCGTGGTCGGCGGTCACGAGTTCCCGACGCTCACCACCATCCACGTCACGTGCTGGGTGCTCGCCGGCGCAGGCGTCGTCGCGAGCGTCCTCGTGTGGTTCATCCCGCGCGACACCGCGAACGAGCTCCCAGATCAGAGGCTTGTGGGACGCGAGATCCCTGCAGCCTCGACATTCCCGCAGTACCGTCTAGCGGAGCAATAATTTGCTTCCCTGGCGCTCCGAGAACGACTGGCATTCCGAGAGAGAGTGAGGCCGAGATGAACGCACCACGTGGTCACCTGATCGACGCGAGCGTCCAGGTGTTCTTCAAGTCCGATGCTGACCTACGCACCTACCTGCGCGAGCCCTTCAAGAGCCGGGGCTATCCGCACGTGGACGTCGCCTGGTTCGCCCCGCCCGGCCCGAGGTACGTCGAGGGATCGGACAACCCCGACGGGACCCACCCCGGATCCGACCCCGAGCAGGTCGGCAAGGTGATCCTCGACGACCGAGGCTTCGACTTCGCGATCCTGCACCCGATGACCGCGGCATCGATCCTCCCCGACTGGCACCTCGGCACGGCCATCCTCTCCGCAACCAACCAGATGCTGGTCGAGCGGTGGCTGGAGTCCGACACCTACGCTGACCGGTTCCGCGGCACGATCCGGGTCAATCCGCGCGACATCGACGGCGCGGTCCGTGAGATCGAGCGTTGGAAGGGGCATCCGCGCATCGTGCAGATCGGGCTCCCGATGCAGACCGAGGAGCCGTACGGGCGGTCCCACTTCAAGCCGCTCTGGCGGGCCGCCTGCGACGCGAACCTCCCGGTCGCGGTCCACCTGGAGATGGGTGCGGGGATCACGCACCCTCCGACACCGTCGGGCATCACGCGTACGTACTCCCACCTCGCGGCGTACCAGCCGATGACCTTCGTCTGGCACCTCCTCAACATGATCGCGGAGGGGGTCTTCCAGGAGTTCCCCGATCTCAAGGTGGTGTGGACCGACGGGGCGGCCGACATGCTGACACCGTTCATCTGGCGGTTCGACACCTTCGGCCGACCGCACCTGGAGCAGACGCCGTGGTCGCCGAACATCCCCAGCTCGTACCTGCCCGACCACGTCTACTTCGTGAACGGACTGCTCGACGGTCCTGGTGACGCGGACTTCGCCGACGAGTGGCTCCGGATGACCGGCAAGGAGGACATGCTCCTCTTCGGCTCGAGCTACCCGAGCTGGCAGACCGTCGGTCCCGACGACCTCCCCAGAGCCTGGAGCGACGACCAGCGAGCAAAGGTGCTCGGTGGCAACGCGGCCACCCTCTACGGGCTCGATGCCGCCGTGCCGGCACCCGCCTGAATCGACCCACCAACGATCGGCCACTCCACGAGAGGAAGAGACAGATGACGATCGACACGACGAAAGAACGCAAGGTCGGCTCCGAGCAGGTGCAGGTTCGCGTGGTCGACAGCGATGTCCACCCGACTCCGCGCTACGGAGAGATCGACCAGTTCATCTCGGACAGCCTGCGCAAGCTGCTCGCGCAGCGCAGTGCGATGGCCGGCAATCCGGTGTACTACGACGCGCCCGACTACAACCACGCGTACGCGATGAGGACCGACTCGTTCCCCGACGACGGCAACTTCGCCGGGTCCGATCCCGACCTCACGTTCCGGCAGCTGATCATGGACGCCGGCTCTGACATCGCGATCCTCGGTCCTCTCCCGAACGGCGGGCAGACCGACGAGGAGGCACACGAGATCGCCTCCGCGTACAACAAGTGGCAGGACAAGTGCTGGCTCGACAGCGAGAACAACTGGCACCAGCGCTACCGCGGCTCGATCTGCGCCGCGATCGAGATGCCGGAGGCGGGCGCTCGTGAGATCGAGGAGTGGGTGGGACACCCGTACATGTCCCAGGTCCTCATCAGCGCCGAGATGCGTCCCTCCTGGGGGCACCCGAAGTACGACCCCATCTGGGAGGCTGCGACCCGCCACGACATCCCTGTCGCGTGCCACCTCGGGCGAGGCCAGCACAACGAGCTGCCGATGTCACCGGTCGGGTTCATGACGTACAACCACGACCTGATGGTCTCCTACTCGATGCTCGCCGCGAACCAGGTCATGAGCCTGATCTTCGACGGCGTGTTCGATCGCTTCCCGACGCTGAAGATCGTGTTCATCGAGCACGCGTTCAACTGGGTCCTGCCGCTGATGTGGCGGATGGACGCGATCTACGCGGCGCGTGGGCCGGAGAACGGTCTGAGGCGCAAGCCGTCCGACTACGTCAAGGACCACATCTGGTTCACGACCCAGCCCCTGGACTATCCGGAGGACAAGCTCGAGCTCACCCACGCGCTCGAGTGGATGGAGGCCGACAAGCTCCTGCTGTTCTCGTCGGACTACCCGCACTGGACGTTCGACGACCCGCAGTGGGTGGCCAAGCACATGCCCGAGCAGTGGCGGGACAAGATCATGTTCGAGAACTCGATCGAGCTCTTCAAGCTGCCGAGCACGGTTCCTGCTCTGCCCGGTCAGAAGAGGCCGTACTAGATGCGCGAGAGAGAGACGGTCAAGGCGCCTCTCGCCCGAGGGCGCGAGCACGTCGTCGCGACCGTGGACGAGATCGAGCCCGGCGCATCGAAGGTCGTCCCGATCGGGCGGTACGGCGTGGGCGTCTACAACGTGAACGGCAAGTTCTACGCGATCGCCAACTACTGCCCTCACGAGGGCGGACCGCTGTGCGGAGGTCGTACCCACGGCCAGACGGTCGTCGACACCGACCTGCCCGGTGGCGCCGCGGAGGTGAGGGACGGCGAGTTCATCTACTGCCCCTGGCACCAGTGGGGGTTCGAGCTCGCCACCGGGACGACCGCCGTCAAGCCGGAGTGGAGCATCCGGACGTACCCCGTCCGGATCGACGGCGACAACGTCATCGTGACGGCATGAGAGGACATCGATGAGCCTGACAGCAGACGACGCCGTCTCCATGGAGGTGGTCGCGTCCTACCCGAGCATCGAGCCGCGTCTCCTGACGGAGCTTGCCGAACGCGAGGATCTCGCCGCGTACCTCGCGACCGGGGGATACGCCGCGGTCGACGACGCCGACCGGCTGCTGGACGACGTCCTGCAGGCCGGCGTACGGGGCCGTGGCGGTGCGGCCTTCCCGATCAGCCAGAAGATCGCGACGGTACGCGCGAACGGCTCACCGGTCGTGGTTGCCAACGGAGAGGAGGGCGAGCCTGCCTCGGTCAAGGACCGGTGGCTGCTCCGGCACCGCCCGCACCTCGTCCTCGACGGGTTGCGGCTCGCCGGGACCATGACGGGCAGCGACACCCTCCACCTCTACGTCTCCGACCCGACCAGCGCCCTCAGCGTCGAGCTGGCGCTGGACGAGCTCGCCGGGAGCGGAGTCTGGGACGCGCGGGTCACGGTGACCGTCGTCGAGCCGTCGTACGTGGCCGGGGAGGAGACCGCTGCCGTCCAGGCGTTGAACGGTGGCCCGGCCCTCCCGACCGACAAGCCGCCACGCCCGTTCGAGGAGGGCGTCGGTGGTCGGCCGACCATGGTGAGCAACGTCGAGACGCTGGCGAACCTGCCGGTAGTCCAGCGCCTGGGGCCGAGCCTCTACCGCGAGGTCGGCACCGACACCTCGCCGGGCACCTTTCTGCTGACGCTCACCGGGTGCCGTTCGGCCGGCCTGTACGAGGTGCCGTTCGGCGAGACGCTGCGGTCGGTGCTGAGCTGGCTCGGGGAGGACGTCGGGTCGGTCGGCGGCTTCCTGATGGGCGGCTACTTCTCCGGGGTGGTCGGGCCGCAGGCGCTCGACGTCCCGCTCGACTACGACGCGATGAAGGCTGCCGCCAGCGGGCTCGGCTGTGGCGCGGTGTCGGTGATCTCGTCGACCCTCTGTCCGGTCGCGGTCTCCGCGGCGGTGATGGCGTACTTCGCACGCGAGAACGCGGGGCAGTGCGGGTCCTGCTTCAACGGAACGGCGGCGATGAGCGCGGTGCTCGGTGCGCTCGGTGACCACCGGGCGCAGGAGTCGGACGTGGAGCGCCTGCGCCACTGGTCGACTTTCCTCCGGGGGCGTGGAGCGTGCGGGACGCTGGACGGCGCGACGAACGTCGCCGCGAGCCTGCTGCGCGAGTTCCCGGACCTCGTCTCCGCGCACCTCGACGACGGCTGCAGCACCTGCGCCGCCGTCGCCGACCGACTGTCCGATCCGCCGTTCGCCGTGGCCCTGCCCACGGCGAGCTGAGCACCGAGAGGAGACACCTGAGGTGAAGATCAAGCTCGACCGAACACTGTGCGACGGTTTCGGCCTCTGTGCCGCCCACGCCCCGGAGACGTTCTCCCTCGACGAGTGGGGCTACGTCTCGCTCGCCGGGACCGGGGAGGTGGCGCCGGAGGACGAGGAGGGCGTGCGGCGCGCCCTGCTCGACTGCCCCGTCCACGCGATCCTGACGCTGCCGTCCCCGCAGCCGGCGATCGCCAGCTCGTAGCACGACACCTTGGCGAGAGGAGCCAGCACTGATGAATAGCGCGATCATGGTAGTCAGGACGAACCCGGTCGACGGGCGCGAGAACGAGTTCAACACGTGGTACTCCGACCAGCATGTGCCGGAGATCCTGTCGGTCCCTGGATTCGTCGGGGCACGGCGCTACGTGGCACTCGACGAGCCGGCGGCCGGCTCGGGAGACAGCGACTTCCGGTACCTCGCGATCTACGAGATCGAGGGACCGGTCCCCGAGGCGCTCGCTGCCCTCGGCGCTGCCGGCATCACCCCCGGTCCCGCGATGGACGAACGGACGTCGATCGCCTTCTACTCGTCTTTCCCACCGGCGACGCCGTGACAGGGAGCGAGCAATGACCGACGGCCTCGTCACGTACTCCCGGACGTCGCTCACGGCAGAGCACCTGGAACGCAGCGATCGGGCCCACGCGGCCCTGACGGACGCGGTGCGGGCCCTGTGCGACGCACAGCTGCGGACGGAGGTCGACCTCGACGAGGTGGATCGCGCCACGTCGGCCGTCGAGGCGGTGACTGCGCGCCTGCTCCAGACGGCGCGCGACGGGTCGTTCGGGATCGAGCTCGGTCACGACGGGGGCGCACGCGAGCACGGCAACGCCGTCCTCGGTCTGCGGAACCCGCTGGCCGTCGCGATCGGCGAGCACGCCATGGTCTGGGACGAGAGGGGAGCCACGGCCACGCTCGAGCTGGGCGCCGTCTACGAGGGCCCGCCCGGGTGCGTGCACGGCGGGGTCATCGCCCTCGTCCTCGACCAGCTGTTCACCGAGGCGGCCGCTGCTGTGGGCAAGCTCGGCATGACGGCGAGGCTGACGGTGAGCTACCGGCGCCCGACGCCGCTCGGCAGGGTCACGGTCGACGCGTGGCTCGAGGAGCTCGACGGGCTCAAACGGGTCATGCGGGCGACGTGCCGAGACGCCGAGGGCACTGTCACCGCTGAGGCCGAGGCGCTGCTCATCCTGCCCCGCTGGCTCGAGAGCTCTGACGCGATCTGGCCGAAGCGCCCGCCGCTGGCGGCGTCGCCGAGTGGACGAGATTCGGCTATTCCCAAGTAACTAGTTGGTCGGTATAGTCCCCGCAGGCAGCCACCGCACAGGAGGAGCGCGCATGGACTCGACCGGACTCTGCATCGGCGTCGACGTCGGTGGAACCTTCACCGACGTCGTCCTCGGAGACGGGGCCACCGTCTGGCGAGCCAAGGCCGCGACGACACCGCACGACCTGGGTGAGGGAGTTCTGGCCGCGTGCCGGCTCGTCGCCGAGCGCGTGGGCTCGACGCTCGAGGCTCTGCTGCCTCGTGTCGACCGGTTCGGTCTCGGCACGACGGCGGTGACGAACGCGATCGCCTCTCGCGCGGGTCGCCGGGTGGGCCTGATCACGACCGCGGGCTTCGAGGACCTGATGCCGATCGCGCGGGCGATGCGCATCCCCTCCGACGGCTGGCTCCTCCCGCCCCCTGCGCTGGTGAGCCCCGCCAACATCGTCGGAGTGACGGAGCGGGTCGACCGGTACGGATCGGTCCTGAAGGAGCTCGACCCCGCCGAGCTCGGCGCCGCCGGTCGACACCTCGTGGACGACCTCGGTGTCGAGGCGGTCGTCGTCTCGTTCCTCTGGGCGCCCGCCAACGACAAGAACGAGCGTCTCGCTGTCGATCTGCTGCGCCGCAGCCATCCCGGACTCGCCGTCGTGTCGGCGGCGGAGCTCCTCCCGATCGTGCGCGAGTTCGAGCGCACCCAGTTCGCGCTCCTCAACGCCTACACCTCCGGCGCCCTGACCGGGGTCGAACGTCTCGTGTCCACGCTCATGGATCACGGCCTGCGGCACCCCCCGCTGCTGGTCCACTCCGGTGGCGGCTCGGTGTCGGTCCACGAGGCGGGTGTTGCTCCCGCGATCCTCGCCGAGTCGGGCCCCGCGGCTGGTGTCGTCGCCGCGTTGGAGGTGTGCCGTGCTGCCGGGGTGACGGAGGCCGTCAGCGGTGACATGGGAGGAACGTCGTACGACGTCTCCTTCATCTCCGGCGGCGAGCCCGCGCGGCGTACCCGAGGGAACCTCATGGGGTTCTGGACGGCGATGCCCATGATCGACATCGACTCGGTCGGCGCAGGCGGCGGGTCCATCGCCTGGGTCGACTCGGTGGGGATGCTTCAGGTGGGACCGCAGTCGGCCGGGGCCGATCCCGGTCCGATCTGCTACGGGCGCGGTGGGGAGGCCGTCACGGTCACCGACGCGCTCGTGGTCCTCGGATTCGTCGATCCGAACCACTTCCTCGGTGGCGGGATGGCGCTGGACGCCGAGCGTGCGCGTCAGGCCTGCGCCGAGCTCGGCGAGCGCCTCGGCTCGAATGCCCGTGACGTGGCGTGGGGAGTCTGGGAGATCGCCCGGGCGAACATGGTGCGGGCGCTGCGAGCGCGCTTCGCCGAGCGCGGAGCGGACCCTCGCGCGTTCACGCTCGTGAGCATGGGCGGCTGCGGCGGTCTGGCGAACGCCGAGATCGCGTCGGCGCTCGGGATCCGCCGCGTCCTCGTCCCCGAGCTCGCCTCGGTGCTGTCGGCGTTCGGAGCGTCCACCTCGGACGTACGACGCGAGCGGAGCCGCTCGGTGACGAGCACGGTCCCCGCTCCGCAGGGTCCGCTCGACGACGTCCTCGCGGACCTCGTGCGGGGCGTACGCGACGACCTCGCCGCGGACGGCATCGACGGGGGCGCCACCGAGATCGTGATCTCGGCGGATCTCCGCTTCAGCCGGCAGAAGTTCGAGCACGAGCTCGTCTGGCAGGGCGGCATGGACGCCGACAACCAGGAGCGCCAGGCAGCGCGGTTCCGGGCGGAGTACGAGTCGCGCTACGGCCAGGGTGCCCTCGTGAGCGGGGCACCCGTCGAGGTCGTCACCCTGCGCGCGACCGGCATCGGGCGCACGGTCCGGGCGACGCTCGTGCCAGACCCTCGGCGCGCGACCGAAGAGGCCGAGCCCCGTCGGCAGCGGGACGTGCAGATGGTGCAGGGTGCCGCTCCCGCCGCGACCGACGTGTACGACAGGAGCGACCTGCTCCCCGGACACCGGCTGTCCGGCCCGGTGGTGATCGACTCCGACGACACCACGACCTGGGTGCCGGAAGGCTTCAGCGCCCGCCTCGACGAGTTCCGCACCATCGTGATGGAGGACGACCGCTCATGACCACGATCTCCGAGCTCCCGCACCTGGACGGTGTCGAGCTGCAGGTGCTCCGCTCGCGGCTGCAGGCCGTCGCCGACGAAGGCGCGATCGCGATCGAGCGGACCGCGATCAGCCCGGTGATCGCCGAGTGCCGCGACTACTCGTGCACCATCCTCGACGCCGACGGCGCGTTGATGGTCGCCGGCGGAGCGGTGACGCACCACTTCGGCGTCTGCGGCCCCGCCGTGCGGGTCACGCTCGAGACGCACGGGTCGTCGATCACCGACGGCGACGTGTTCTTCTCGAACGACCCCTTCAACGGTGGCGGGCTGCACTCCCAGGACGTCCTGGTCCAGGTCCCCGTGTTCGTCGACGGCGCCGTCGTCGCCTGGGTGGTCAACTCCGGCCACCTCATGGACATGGGCGGCATGGTCTTCGGGAGCTGGACCCCGGAGGCGACCGACTGCTTCCAGGAGAGCCTGCGGATGCCGCCGGTGCGGCTCTTCCGGGCCGGCGAGGAGCAGCGGGACGTCTGGCAGATCCTGCGGACGAACGTCCGGGTGCCCGATCTGGTCGAGATGGACCTGCGGAGCCTGGTCGCGGGGTGCATGGTCGCCAAGAACAAGCTGGCCGAGATCGCGCGCGACCGCGGCCCCGCGTGGTTCGAGACCGGCGTGGCACAGCTGCGTGACCTGGCTCGTGTCCAGATGCGACGCAGGATCGGTCAGCTCGCCGACGGCACCTACCGCACGAGTGCCTGGGCCGAGTGGGGCGAGGACCTGTACGAGCTGCCGTGCGAGGTCACCGTGACCGGTGAGGAGCTCCTCGTGGACTTCACCGGGGCGCCCGCGCAGACGCAGCACTACTTCAACACCACGCCGCACATCGTCGCGGCCGGGGTCGTCGGTGACATCTCGGACATCCTCGTGAGTGAGCTGCCGCTGAACGAGGGGATGTTCGACCCTGTCACGCTCGTCTGCCCGCCCGGCTCCGTCGTCGACAGCGCGCCTCCCGCGCCGATCGCGTCGGCCCACTGCGACGTGGCCATGAATGCCAGCAGCGCGGCCACCGAGTGCGTCATGCTCGCCATCGCGGCTTCGCCCGAGTCGGAGGCGCGCCCGTTCCAGACGGGCCCGATCGCCCACACCGCGATGGGCATCCAGACCTGGGCCTACACGACGCCGGATGGAATGCCCGACGGCTGGATGATGCTCGACGGAGCGATGGGTGGCGCGTCGGGGAGCCACGACCGTGACGGGACGGACCTGTGGACCTTCATGGTGACGCGCAAGCCCATCATGGAGGCGATCGACGTCGAGATGCTCGAGCTGCTCTATCCGGTCATCGCCGACTTCAAGCGGATCCGCCGCGGCCGCTTCGGCGCCGGCGCCTATCGCGGCGGAGGTGGGTGCCACATGCAGATCCGCCCGCACCGCACCCCAGTCATCCAGGGACAGTTCATCGGTATCCGCGAGCGCATGCCCATCAACGGGGCCGCCGGAGGCTCGCCCGGTGCGGTGAACCACATGGTCAAGCACTGCGCGGACGGGTCCCAGGAGGTGCTGCCCGCCAAGTGCAGCGACGTCGTGGTGACCGACGACGAGGCGATCGAGTTCGCGATCGCCTCCGGCGGCGGCTACGGAGATCCCCTCTCGCGCGACCCGGAAGCCGTCGTCGCGGACCTCGTCACCGGCCGTGTGTCGGTCGACGACGCCGAGGCGGTCTACGGCGTCGCGGTCAGCGACGGTGGGCTCGATCTCGACGCGACCCTCGCACTGCGGGAGACGCTGCTCGGTCGGCGTCTCACCGAGGCAGCGCCTGCGGCCCGCCCGCAGAGCTCCCCGGCACGCGCGTCGGACCTCGACGAGCCGGCACTCCCGTTGTACGCAGGGGTGGAGCAGCGCGGCGCGACGGCGGTGGCCACCGAGAGCGGCGCCGTCCTCGCCCACGCTCCCGACCTATGGCTCGACGGCTGCCTGGTGCTCGACGAGGAGATCGTCCCTGGCATCGTCGAGCGGAGCTATCTCGACCCGGTCGACGGTCGGCGGCTCTACGCCGAGGCCATCCCGCCGTCGCGCGGTGCCACCTTCAGCAGCCTGCCGCGGCGGTGGACCCGGCTCGCGGACGGCTGACAACGCGACTCCGACGGTGACGGCCCGCGTCGACGACGTGGGCCGTCACGCGCCGGTTCGCACCGAGAGCTGCTCGCGGGCGAGGCTGGTCCACACGTCGCAGGTGCGGAGGAACAAGAGCGGGTCTGCGTCGCTGTTGCCGGCTCCATCGCCGAACCGCACGGCCGTGCGCAGCGTCAGGCAGGCGAGTCTCCAGCTGGCCAGCGCGCGGTAGAGGAACAGGTCGCTGACGTCAGCGCCGGTCTCGCCCACGTAGGTGTCGACCACCTCGTCGGCGCTGATCGATCCGGGCGCCGCGGTCGGCACGCGGGTGCCGAGCATCGCCTCGATAGGGGGATCCCAGAAGACGAGCAGCGTCCCGAGGTCGGCGAGCGGCTCCCCTCGGGTGACGAGCTCCCAGTCCAAGATGGCGCGGATGGTCCCGTCCGTGGCGGTGATCGTGTTGCCGAGCCGGTAGTCGCCGTGCACCAGACGGCCGGCGGTGTCGACCGGGAGACGTCGTGCCAGGTCGTCGCCGACGGCCCGCAGGCCAGGGATGCGACGGCTGACCTCCGGTGCGGCGGCCTCGGCGAGGGTGTCCAGGATGGAGTGCCAGCGGCGGATCTGCCGACCGTTGTAGTTCTCCTTCGGGCCGAGATCTCCGAGCCCGACAGCCTCTGGGTCGACATCGTGCAGCGCCGCCAGCGCCTCCACGAGATTCGTCGTCGCTACTCGGAGGGCCTCCGGGGTCAGCGCCGCCTGCGCCTGAGCGGCTTCGGTGAGCACGAGACCGTCGACGAAGTCGGTGACGTGGCACGGACCGAGCGGATCGTCGGACGTACCCGTGGCCCGGACCCGGGGTACGGGCACGTCCGACTCCCACAGCGCCGCCATCGTGCGTGACTCGCGGAACGGGTCATGGGCGCCGCCACTGCTCTGCCCGGATGGGGGTTGCCGGAGGACCCACGTGTTTCCGGCGGTGTCGGTCATCAGCGATGTCAGCATGCTGTAGCCGCCGGTGATGGCCACCAGATGGAACGGCGGGACCGCCTCGGGCAGTGCCCGCGCGAGCCAGTCCTGCGCCTCGGGCGTGACGGACCGGGGCGCATGCGTGGACGTCGTCATCGAGAGTCCGTCGCGGTGCGCATACCGATCGGGAGTCCGTCGACCATCTGGTCGAGGATCTCGACGATGCCGGTGCCGCGTCGACCGTCGCTGGTGAGGAACTCGTACGGCGCGTAGCCGATGCGGGTGTCCAGGACGGTGCCGTCGTCGTCCGTGCGGCTGTGGCGCAGGGGCGCGAAGGTCGCCGGCTCCTTCGCCGTCGCCGTGAGGGTCAGCGGGCCGTCGTCGGTCTGCAGGGCGCAGACGACACGCTCGCCGAAGCCGTCCGGTGTCCACGTGACGGTGACGTTCTCGAACTCGGCCGCACTCAACACACCGTCGCGGACGACCGCAGCCTCGCGCGTCACCTCGCCGTCGCGGCGTGCGACGTACAGGACCATGATCGCGGAGCCGTCGTCGAGGCTGGCCGTGATCCACCGGTACCAGAGCGGACCGGCCCAGTCGCGCGGTCCCCATGAGTGGTCGCGCAGACCGGCGCCGTCGAGCGAGTGGGACGCGCCGTCCACGGTGATCTCACCGCTGACCGTGATGAACTGCTCGAAGTGCCCGAGCGCCATGGTCGACTCCACGACGTTCGCGGGGTCGTCGCCGTTGGTGCCGAAGGACCGCCCGTCACCCTCGACGGTCAGGTCGATCGTCACCTGGCGCCGAGGCGCCTTCTTGAACGCGTCCGACGGGGTGCTGAGGACGCGGGGATCGGCGAACGAGGCGAGGGTGCCCTCGTAGCGGAGGCGCTGCTTCTCCAGCGGCACGACGATCTCGATGTGCAGACCCCCAGCGCTGAGCTGGTCGGGGGAGACCTCGCGGGTCCGCCGGTAGTCGAACAGGGTCTCGCCGGGCAGGAACAGCAGGATCCCCGCCTGCGCCGACGGCTGGTTCGGCTGCATGGCGACCCGGACCCACCCGGTGATCCCGGCCTCGCTCGACGAGAAGTTGTAGTAGGTGCTCTCGTTGTACGCCGGGTCGTCGTCGGGGCGATGACGGAACTCGTGCTCCGGGGCTATCGTCTCCACGAGCATGTCCATGCCGACCTCCAAAGCCAACTGATTGGTTGGTAACATAGGAAAGTCGTCGGACGCTGTCAAGCCAGCGCCGGCGGTACGACCCAAGGGTGAACCGAGTTGGAGGCGTGATGGCGAAGCGACGTGAGTGGGCAGATGTGGTCGTCGAGACGGTGGCCCCGGACGTGCACCGCATCCCGGTGGAGATGCCTGGCGACGCCCTCGAGGCGACCAACGTCTACGCGATCGTCGGGGCCAGATCGGTGGGGCTCGTCGACGCCGGGTGGTTCGCGGGCGACGCGATGGGCGACCTCGAGCGCGGGCTGGGCGCCGTCGGCGCCTCGCTCGGCGACGTCAGCACGATCGCCGTCACGCACGTCCACCCCGACCACTACACGCTCGCCGTCGAGCTCATGCGGAGCCGAGGGTGCCGCGTGCTCCTCGGCGCCGGTGAGCGGGCCTCGCTCGACGCGATCCAGGACGGCACCCACGGCAGGCGGGCGTTCGTCTCGTCGCTGACCCGCAGCGGCGTCCCGATGTCGATGGTCGAGCCGTTCCTGCATCCGCAGTCGGGGTCGGAGAAGTACGCCGAGCCGACCGACTGGCTCCACGACGGTGACAAGGTCGAGCTCGGCGACCTGACCGTCGAGGCCCTCGCGACCCCCGGGCACACCCGCGGCCACGTGTGCTTCGCCAGCGACGACATCGGCGTGCTTTTCACCGGTGACCACATCCTTCCCCGCATCACCCCGTCGATCGGGTTCGAGGTCACCGACGAGCGGCACATGTCCCTCTCGGACTACCTCGCCTCGCTCCGCCTCGTGAAGGAGCGCGCCGACGCGAGGATGCTGCCGGCGCACGGCGCCGTGGGGCCGAGCGTCCACGCTCGGGTCGACGAGCTGCTCCACCACCACGACGTCAGGCTGGCGCAGTGCGGCGACGCGGTGGGGGCGGGGGCGCGAACGGCGTTCGACGTGGCGAAGCGGATCCCCTGGACCAAGCGCGAGCGCGCCCTCAGCGATCTCGGGCCGATGGACCAGCTGATGGCGGTCCAGGAGACTCGTGCTCACCTCGAGGTGCTCGACCTCGAGGGACGCGTCCTGAGCGTGAGAGGCGACGACGTCGACGAGTACGCGCTGGCTTGACGCGGCCGCCGCCGGACGCGACCGATGGCGGGTGAGGGGCTCCCTCACCCGCCATCGGCCCGGTCAGACTCGTTCCAGAACGGTGGCGTTGGCCATGCCCCCGCCCTCGCACATGCTCTGCAGCCCGTACTGGATGTCGTTGTCCACCATGGAGTGGACGAGGCGGGTCATCAGCGCAGCACCCGAGCCTCCGAGGGGGTGTCCCACCGAGATCGCGCCGCCGAGGGGGTTCAGCCGCTCTGGATCCGCTTGCGTCTCGGCCAACCACGCCAGCGGGACGGACGCGAAGGCCTCGTTGATCTCGTAGGCTCCGATGTCGCCGATCGAGAGCCCGGCGCGCGCGAGGGCCTTCGCCGTTGCGGGGATCGGAGCGGTGAGCATGATGGTCGGGTCGTCGCCCGCCACGGCGAGGCTGCGGAGCCGGACCAGGGGGCGAAGCCCCAGCTCCTTGGCCTTCTCGCTCGTCGTGATCAGAAGCGCGCCGGCACCGTCGGAGATCTGCGAGGAGTTGCCCGCGTGGATCACGCCGTCTTCCTTGAACGCGGGCCTCAGCGAGCTCAGCACCTCGAGCGACGTGTCGGGCCTCACGCCTTGGTCCGTGGTGAGCCCTGTCCCTGGCACCAGGGCGTACTGAGAATCGAACGCACCGCTCTGGATGGCCGCGACCGAGCGTTCGTGGGAGCGGAGGGCGTACTCGTCGAGCTGCGCGCGAGACAAGCCCCACTTCTCCGCGACCATCTCGGCGCCGATCCCCTGGTCGGGGGTCTGCGGATAGCGCGCCGCGAACATCGGTCCGTACGGTCTCCCGTACTCCTCGACCGACGTGGCGCCCAGCGGCACGATCGACATGCTCTCGACCCCACCGGCGACGACGACGTCGGCCTGCCCTGAGACCACCGCTGCTGCGGCGAAGTGCACAGCCTGCTGAGACGATCCGCACTGCCGATCGACCGTCGTCCCAGGAACGGTCTCTGGCCAGCCTGCGGCCAGGACGGCGAGCCTGCCGACGTTCAAGGCCTGCGCCCCTACCTGTTGGACGCAGCCCCAGACGACATCGTCCACGGCCGCGGGGTCCAGTCCGACGCGGTCGACCAGCGCACGGAGCGTGTGCGCCGAGAGGTCGACCGGGTGGACATCGGCGTACGCGCCGTTCCGCTTGCCGATCGGCGTGCGGACAGCGCCGACGATCACCGCATCTCTCATGGTTGTGGACTACCTTCTCTGAAGTCGGTGAGCCGAACCGTCTCTCGGCCGGTCACGCTGGGTTGTGGTCGTACGTGGGAACGGTCCAGTCCTCGGCCTTGCGCTGGTCGCCTTCGAGGGTGGCGCCGTCGCGGTAGGGCTTGTCGAGGTAGAACTGCTTCGACCAACGGCGGAACCGCGAGTAGTAGATCTCCTCCCCACCGGCGTACGGAGGATGCTCGATGTACTTCTGGTTCTCCCAGATCGCGAAGTCGCGACGGATCTGAGCGTCCTGGAAGCGCAGCATCTGCTCCGCTCGACCCGTCGGCGGGTCGTCCATCTTGCTCCCGGGCTCGCGCGACACCGCCATGGTGCAGAAGATCTGCGAGTGCTCCTTGTCGACGGGGGTCGTCGCGGTCATCTGGGCGGTGATGAAGTCGTCGATGTGGAAGCGGGCGAGAGACAGGCCGAGCCCCCAGGCTTCGGTCTCGGTCTCGCCGTCCACGGGTCCGTCGGGCGTCAGCCACGACGCCTGCTTGCCGTACCCGAACCAGTAGCCCATGCGGGTGTGCAGGTACTCGCCCTGCTCCTCCCAGAGTCGCGGCCGACCGGGTTGCCCCGTGCCATGGACGAGCGGGAAGTGGAAGTAGTCGGGAGTGTTCTCGATCGGCATCTGCGTGATGATCTTGCGCACGCCGACGTGGTCGGCGCCGTACGGGTAGATCGGGTAGAAGTTCTCCTGATCACCGAACTCTGGGACGCCCGGGTACTCCCAGAACGGTGGGCGCCCGTGCCCGTCGTACCAGGCGATCAGCAACCCCTGCACCTCGGCGGTGTGCCACCGGTCCAGCGACACCTTCCGCGTCGCGTTCGGCGCGTAGGGGATCTCCTTGAGCGACCCGTCCGTGTTCCACAGCCAGCCGTGGAACGGGCACTCGATGCAGTTGCCCTTGACCCGTCCGCCGTGCCCGAGATGTGCGCCGAGGTGGGCGCAGTAGGCATCGAGCAGCGACACCTCGCCGTCGTCCGATCGGAAGAGGACGAGGTCCTGGTCGAAGAACTTGACCGGACGCACGTCTCCCGGCGCGAGCTCGGCCGAGTATCCGATCTGGTACCACCCCGTAGGAAATACGTCGTACGGCCAATCCTTCATCGCTGTCTCCGAACTCGTTGAACCCAACTGTCTGGTTAGTTGGTTATAGTGGGCCAGAGTAGCGACAGAGTCAAACCTGCACCGGCGGTCGGCACACGATGTGCGTCGCCGGCGACGTTGAGGAGGAGCCCAGATTGGCTACCGCAGAGACGGACGACAGGTCGACCGCCCGTACGGTCGAGCTGGTCCTGATGGACGACGTGTCCGGGGCGCTTCTCACGATCGTCGTGTCCCGAGGCGTCAGAGTGTCGTTGGACCGAGCCCTGCTGTTCCTGGCCGACGGCGTCACGCTCTGGTTCAACGCCGGCTTCGGGGACGCGGGTCACCGCCCCGACCTGAGCTGGACGACCGAGGGCCGCGCTCAGCGTGTCCGTGTCTCCGCGCACACGTCGGAGGACCTCGAGCCGGCCGAGCACCTGGCGGAGGACAGCGAGTCCGCGGCGTTCCGGGTGCCGCTCACGCTGGATCTCGTGCTGGAGCCCCTCTCCTTGCCCGTCCCGCGACAACGCCCCTTCACCGACGGTGGGCTGCAGGGTTCGCAGGTCTTCAGGGCTTCTGGCACCGTCGCGGCGGGCAGCGTGATCTACCGGGTCGAAGGGCAGGCATGGGTGGGCGAGAGGAGTCTCGGCGCCCACCACGACGACGACGGCGCCAGGCTCCAGGCGGCGTTCCAGGACGGTTCGTCGCTGCTCGCCACTGCGCCACAGACGCCGGACGGTGTCGGGCCCGCCGCGTTGCAGCGGCACACGGCCACGGAGTCGATGACGGTGTCGACGTTCCGCATCGACGGCCCCGCGCGTCGAGTGCCGCTGCGGATGATCTGTCAGCTCGACGGGGACCCAGGGGTCACGGTGCTCGGTAGCTACCGCAGCCTCGACCAGCATGTCGCGTTCGTCCAGGAGCGCGAGGGCGACGAGGGCTGGGTCCGACGCGCGTACACGCCGTTCGACGTCGCGTACTCCGGCATCACCGGATTCGGGGTCCTCGAACAGGTCGAGCACGTCTCGTCGCCCGATGCGCCGCCGGTCGTGGGCACAGGCATCCCGGAGACCTTCTGAGCCGGCGACGGCGATCAGCCGTCAGGTCGCGGTCGAGGTGACCTGAGCAGACGGTAGGTGTGCCCGGTCGCGAGGAAGCGTCATGGCCAGCACGCTCGCGCAGAGCATCGTCACCGCCAGCACCACGAAGCCGACGGTGTATCCGGACTCCCGCGGCACGCCGTCAGCCCGCAGACCGGCGGTGACGACGGTCGCCATCAACGCCGCCCCGACCGCGCCTCCGATGTTGCGGACGTTGAAGTTCACGGCGCTCGCGACGGCGGTCCGCCCCGCGTCCACGGCCACCACGACGACGGTCGAGAGGGCGGCCAGGTTGATGCCCAGCGCGAAGCCGTATGCCGTGAGCGTCAGGGCGATCTCCCACGTCTGCGAGCGTGCGGCGACGAGGGTCAGCAGGGCGAGCGACATGACGAGGCTTGCACCGGTCACCACGCGGCGCGGACCGAACCGGCGGGTCAGGCGCGCCGCGACGATGCCGCCGAGAAACACGCAGACTGCCATCGGGGCGAGGACGAGGCCCGACTCGGACACCGTTGCTCCCAGGCCGTAGCCCGTCCCTCGTGGTGTCTGCAGGAGCTGCGGCACGTACGAGTACACGCCGAACATGGCGAGGCCGAGGAGGAAGGAGACGACGTTGGCCGAACGCACGTCGGGAAGCCGCAGCATGTCGAGGTCGATGACGGGATGCTCCGCGCGCCGCTCCAGCCGGATCCAGAGTGCGCCGAACACGACTGAAGTCGCGTAGAGCCCGAGCGTGCGCGGAGCGAGCCACCCCCACGCGGTCCCTTGGGTCGTCGCGAGCAGGAACGCCGCGACGCCGATGCTGAGGAACGGCGCCGGGAGCCACGACAGGGAGCCGGAACCGCTCGGCGAGCGGGGGACCGCGACCGCGGCTACGACGGCGGTGATCGCCGTCAGCGTCATGGGGGCGAGGAACAAGGCGCGATAGCCGAGCAGCTCGACGAGCGGACCCGCGAGAACCAGTCCCACGCTGGCGCCGATCCCGCCCAGGGCGGCGAGCGTGCCGACGGCGGCGGACGTGCGCTCGGCACTGAACTCGTCGCGGACGATGCCGAGCGAGAGCGGCATCACTCCCCCGCCCACGCCCTGCAGGACCCTGGCCGCGATCATCACCTCGAGGGACGGTGCGTACGCGGCGACGAGCGAGGCGATGGACAGGACCGCGAGGACGGCGACGAGGACCTGCTTCTTGCCGTACACGTCTCCGACGCGACCGATGAGCGGCGTCGCGACGGCTGCGGAGAGCAGGTATGCGCTGACCACCCAGGAGACGCTGCGGGCGTCGGCGCCGAGCGCGTGCTGGATCGCCGGAAGAACCGGGATGACCATGGCTTGCAGCAGGGCGAACGCCGTGACCGCCGCCATCAGGACCGCGTAGGTCGTGAGCCGGCGCAGGCGGTCGCTCACAGCCGTACCTTCCGGTTGTCCCAGCTCACGGGCTCGCGGTCGGGCGATATGCGAAGGATGACGGTCTCGGCGTACGCACCGGAGACCCTGGCAGGCAGCGGTGGAGGGAGCAGGTCGGCGAAGCGTTCGTTCAAGACCTCTTCGATCCTTGCCGCGAGGGCGGGATCCTCCACGATCTCGGCGTGCCCGCCGATGAGGACGCCGCGGAGCTCACGCCATGCGACGCCCGCATGGACGAGCAGCGAGACCCGAGAATTCTTCTCGATGTGCCGGAGCCGCTTCGACGAGCGCGGCGTGCGTACGTAGGGGACGTCGTCGACGACGACGTACCAGACGGGGAGGGGAACCGGGGCGCCTGTGGGTGTCGTCGTGGCGAGGACTCCTTCGCCGTGTGTGCCGACGAGCGCAGCCCGTTCTTCTGGGTCGAGGGTGATTCCCATCGGTGTGCTCCTTGGAGAGAGAGGGACTCCCTTGAGAGTCGACGAACGCGCGAACGGGACTGCTCCGCTCGGAGCAGCCCCGCTCGTCCGGGTTCGGGTGGGACCGGTCAGCCGCCCGACGGAACGACCAGGCCGTTCTCCGTCGGTGAGTACGGGACGAAGACGAAGTCCTCCTCGGTGACGTTCGGGAAGTGGTTCTCGGGAGAGAAGCCCACCGGCATCACGTAGTTGGGCATGTCCTCCGGGGTCGCCTTCTCCAGGGCCGCCGTCATCTTCTCGGGATCGAAGCTCCCGGCGAGCTCGGCGGCGTAAGCGGCGAGCATGACGTCGTCATAGGCGACGAGGTAGGTGTTGATCGGGAACGGGAGCGTTCCTCCGGCCTCCTTCTTCACCGCCTCGTAGAACTTCTGGAAGGCCTCGGACTCGGTCTGCGGCGTGCCCTTGACGTTGGCCGCCAGCTGCTGGAACTCGATGCCCTCCAGCGCGGCAGGCTCGGCGATCGAGTCGAGGTTGTTCGCGGAGAAGGTCTGCGCGGAGATGGTCGGGATGTCGGTGCCCAGCTTGGCGCGTGCCGCGACGACCGCCGTGGCGCCCGGGAAGTAGCCCGCGAGCACGAGAGCGTCAGGGTCGTCGGCGAGGACCTGCTGCATCTGGGGGGTGGCATCCACCGCGCTCGGGGAGACCGCTGAGAAGGTCGCGTCGATGCCCGCCTCCTCGAGCGCTGGCTTGGCCACCGCTTGGAACGCCTGGCCGGAGGCGTCGTCCGAGTTCAGCACGCCGACGCTCGCGTAGCCGTCCTCCTTCAGCTTGGCGACGAAGCTCGCGACGTAGTCGGGAATGGTGTGAGCGTTGCCGAAGACGAGTGGATACTCCTTCGGATCGTTGAAGGTGTCGGCGGTGAAGTGCTGCGACGTGAACACCTTCGCGTTGTCGAGGATCGGGATTCCGGCCGGGATCTCCGACGCGCTGCCCGGCAGGACCGCGTGAGGCAGTCCGCCGGCGAGGAGCTCCTGCAGCTTGGCCGCCAGCTGGTCGGGGCTGCCGCCGCTGTCGGTGATGTTCAGCTCCAGCGGCTCGCCGAGAACACCTCCGTCGGCGTTGATGACGGAGACCGCCGCCTTGTTGCCGATCGACATCGCCTCACCGACAGGGGCGACTGGCCCGCTGAGGGCCTGAAAGCTCTCGATCACCATCGGGCCCTCGGCATCGGAGGACGAGTCCGAACCCCCGGGATCGGAGCTGGCGCAGCCGCTCACGACCAGCAGCGCGGAGGCGAGTGTGCCGAACAGCGCAGTGCGTTCCAACCTCATTTTGCAGATCCTTTCCCGCGAAGCACGTGACCATATAACCTCTATATGATTCAGATGTGACCATAACCACAGCGCTCGACGAGCGTCAAGGGAAGTTCACGAGTTCGGATCCTAATCATTTAGTTGATTTGGAGTGACCGACGTCATATGGTTCGGGGAACCGGCGAACCCGCTGGCCACGCTGACCTCCGTATGACAGGGGTGCACTCATGACCGTCGTTTGGGCTGGGTTGTCGGTCGGTGCGGTCTACGCACTCATCGCGATCGGCTACAACATCACGATGACGTTCGGTGGGACGTTCAACTTCGCCCACGGCGCGCTCGTCGTCCTCGCGGGCTTCTTCACCTGGTTCGTCATGGTCGAGCAGGGCATGCCCTGGTGGGCAGCGGCGCTGTGCGGCGCGGTCCTCGGGGCGCTGGTGGCGGTGGTGGAGGAGCTGGTCGCGATCAGGCCGGTCATCACCAAGGACTCGCACGCGCTGCTGGTGACGACAGTCGGTGCGCTCGTCGTGATCGAAGGCGTCCTGATGGCGACCTGGGGTGACGAGCCGCGGTCCGTTCCCTTCTTCGGTGGGCAGGAGTCGTTCACCCTCCTCGGCGGACGGATCTCACCGGTCGACGTCTGGCTCATCGTCATGGCGGTCGGCGTCGGCGTGGGGTTCCATCTCTTCGCCCGACGAAGCCTGTGGGGTCTGGCTGCTCGTGGCGCCACCAGCGATCCGGACGCGGCCAAGGTGCGGGGGATCAACGTTGCGGCGTTGCGCACCGGGTCGTTCGCCCTCGCTGGCGCATTGGCCGGCCTCCTTGGCCCCGTGCTCGTACCGAAGACCGGTGCGAGCGTCGGGATCACCATCACCTTGACCGTGTTCGGGTTCGTCGCCTTGGCAGTCGGCGGGTTCGGCAGCTTTCTGGGTTCGATCGTCGGCGGGATGGTCATCGGACTCGTCCAGGCGTTCGGAAACCGCTACCTGGGTGTCGAGTACCCGCCGCTGCTGCTCTTCGGGCTGCTCCTGCTCATCCTGCTTCTCAAACCCAGCGGCCTCTTCGGTCAACGCGGCGTCAGGACGGTGTGACCCATGCTCGGCAAGCTTCGGACCCTCACGGTCAGCACGCCCTTCGTCGCTGTGCTCGTGTTCATCCTCGTGATCGAGCTGCCACTGTTCGGACTGGATCTCTACTGGCAGCGCCAGGTGATGCTGATCGCGGTCTACACGCTCGTCTGCAGCGGACTGAACCTCAGCTTCGGCTATGCCGGTGAGCTGGCGCTGGGACAGGTTGCGGTGTTCGCGGCGGGCGCCTACGTGGCCGCCATCTTGTACAACGAGGGCTACACCGACATCCTGCTCGCGATCGGGGCCGCGGTCGTGGTCGCGGCCATCGCGGGGCTGGTGTCGGGCATCCCCGGTCTGCGCCTGAGCCACTGGTCGCTGGCGCTGGTGTCGTTCTTCTTCATCCTGCTGATCCCCAGCATGGTCTCGATCTTCCACGGTGTCACCGGTGGCAGCGCGGGGCTCCCCGGCATCATCGGACCGACGTTGTTCGGGCGAGTGCTGTACGGGCCGGAGTTCTTCCAGGTGACGATCGCTCTGACGTTCATCTGGATGATCATCTTCCGGAACATGGTGGTGTCGCGCTTCGGCACGATCTTGCGAGTGCTGTCAGCCAGCCCGACTCTGACGGAGACGCTCGGTGGGTCGGTCTACCGGCTGCGAGTCCAGGCGTACGTCATCGGTGCACTGCCGGCGGGCATCGCCGGGGTCTTCTACACCTACATGGCAGGGTTCATCAGCCCCGACTCGTTCACGATGACGCTGACGATCGCCCTGCTCGCCGCCACCGTCCTCGGCGGGGCCGACAGCGTCTGGGGCGCGCCGGTCGGCGCAGCGATCCTCGTGCTCGGACCGTTGCAGGCCGCATCGTTCGAGCGCTACTCAGTCGCGGCGTACGGCGTGTTCCTCATCGTGGTCGGGATCGCGCTGTCGGCAGGTCTCGCCGGCATCGCTCGCCGGGTGATCACGAAGGTCGATCGCCGATACCTCGCCCGCCCGTCTCAGATCGAGAGCGTCGAGGAGGAGGCGAGCCACGCGGCACTCTCGATCCCAGGGCAGAGACTCGAGATTCGCGGGGTGACCAAGGCGTTCGCTGGTCTCAAGGCGCTCAGCGGCGTGGACCTGACTGTGGAACCGGGCACCATCACCGCGATCATCGGCGCGAACGGGGCTGGCAAGACGACCCTGCTCAACGCCGTGTCGGGCGTGCTGCACCCTGACGCGGGAACGATCAAGCTCGACGACGTCGAGCTCGTCGGGCTCAAGGCCAACAAGGTCGCACGCCTCGGCGTCGGCCGTACGTTCCAGACGCCGCTCATCCCCAAGCGCATGACGGTCCTGGAGGTGGTCGAGACCGGCAGGCTCCGCCACGGTGGCCTCAACCTGATCGCAGCGATCCTGCGCCTGCCGGTCCACTACCGGGTTCGCCGCAAGGATCGCGAGGCCGCACTCGCAGCCTTGTCGTTCGCGGGCCTGGCCCACCTCGCGAACGAGGACGCGCAGTCGCTCCCGCTGGGCACGCGCCGGCTCCTCGAGGTCGTGCGTGCGGTCGCTGGTGAGCCGCACGTCCTGCTGCTGGACGAGCCGGCAGCCGGCCTGGACGACGAAGGACTGCGTGAGCTCGACCTCTTGATGCGTCGCACGCGCGACTCAGGTGGCACGGTCGTCCTGGTCGAGCACAACGTGCCGTTCGTGATGGAGACCGCCGACCAGGTCTTCGCGATGGAGCTCGGCACGGTCATCGCTTCTGGTCCGCCAGAGGTCGTACGTCGTGATCGGCGGGTCATCGACAGCTACCTCGGGCGTCGCGGTGAGCCCGCCGCAGACGTCGTGTCGACTGTCGAGCCGAGCGCGGACGTCAACGAGACGGGAGTCAGATGATGACGGTGGACAACCATGGAGCTGCTCTCGAGCTCGAGGTCGACAGCGTGAGCGTGGCGTACGGCGACCTCGTCGCCGTGTGGGACGCGTCGCTGAAGCTTCGGGCGGGCAGCATCACCGCGCTCGTCGGGCGCAACGGCGCAGGCAAGACGACGCTGATCTCGGGAGTGTGCGGACTCCTCCCTCTGCGCTCCGGCAGCGTGCGGCTGCTCGGGGAGGACGTGACCGAGACTCCTCCGTGGGGGCGGGTTCCCCGGGGCATGTCGGTGGTTCAGGAGGGCAAGCGGGTCTTCCGCGATCTCACCGTGCGCGAGAACCTGCTCCTCGGGCTCCGGGGCAACCGGTTGAAGCGTGCGCAGCTCGACAGCGCGCTGACGGAGCTGTACGACCGGTTCCCGATCCTGGGGGAGCGCCGTGACCAGCGGGCAGCCGACCTCTCAGGTGGTCAGCAGCAGATGCTGGCGATCGGGACCGCGCTGGCGTCGCGGCCGAAGGTGCTGCTCGTCGACGAACCGTCGTCGGGCCTCGCCCCGGTCTTCGTCGACGTGGTGTTCGAGTGCCTGGAGCGGCTGCGCGACGAGGGTATGGCGATCCTGCTCGTCGAGCAGCTGGTCGAAGAGGTGCTGGGCGGCATCGCCGACGAGGTGATCGTTCTCGAACGCGGCCGAGTCACGCTCCGTGACGCAGCTGCCAACCTGTCGGTGGAAGACGTGGCGCGAGGCATCTACTCGTCGTGACGACGTCGCCAGGCGCTAGTGTCGGTGACCGAGCAAGAGTGCGTACGAGGCGGGCTCCGCGGCCGCCGGAGAGGAAACCCATGGCTGGCAACGGGCGCGAGCCCACGGTGGCGCGCCCCATGCCCCAGCCCCAGCGGCTCAACACCCCGAGCGTCGCGGAGGCGGTGGCGTCACAGCTGCGATCGCGGATCCTCGACGGTGACCTCGTGGACGGGTCCGAGCTGCCGCCGGAGGCGGCGCTGCTGGAGCAGTTCCCGGTCAGCCGGCCGAGCCTGCGTGAGGCCTTTCGCATCCTGGAGACCGAGGGACTGATCACGGTCCGTCGGGGCAAGCGCGGCGGCATCCTCATCACTCATCCGCAGCCTGCCGGCGCCGCGTACCATGTCGGCCTGCTGCTGCACTCGCGTCACACCTCGCTCACCGACCTGGCCGAGGCCCGCAACCTCGTCGAGCCCTTGACGGCCGAGCATGCCGCCCGCCGGCGAAACCATCGCAAGATCGGTCGTGAGCTGAGCGCTCTGACCCGGGAGGCTGAGGAGCAGCTGGAGGACGGCCTCAAGTTCACCGAGCTCTCGACCCAGTTCCACCACCACCTGGTCATGTCGGCAGGCAACGAGACCCTGCAGATCCTGGTCGGCGTCATCGAGGGTCTGTGGAACACCCAAGAGCTCACCTGGGCGGCTTCGGCCGTCGTCGAGGGCCAGTACCCGGCGATCGCGCTGCGACGCGAGGTCGTCCGCGCTCATCTACGCATCAGCGACGCTATCGAGCAGGGCGATGCAGGCGAGGCTCTGAGACTGACCCGAGCCCACCTCAAGGCGACATCGCGGTTCGTCGCGTCGTCCGGTGGTGAGGTGCGCGTTCTCGACGAGCACGGCGGACGGCGGCAGGTCCCGGTCCGGACCGTCACTCGCGGCTGAAGACCGGCTTGGTCCGATCGACGAAGGCATCGATGCCGATGCGGACGTCGGGCCCTTCCATGTGCGCGGTGAGCAGGGTCTTCTCGAGATCGAGGCCCGCCGCGAGTGGACCTGCGTCAAGCCCACCCCTGATCGCCTGCTTCATCGCGGCTATCGAGGCTGGGCTGCGCTCGGCGAGGGTGCGGGCCATGTCGAGGCTGGTCGAGAGCACCTGGTCTGCAGGGACGACCGCATTGACCATGCCTGAGGCGCGGGCGAGCTCCGGATCGACCGGCTCGCCGCTGAACAGCATCCAGGCGGCCAACCGCGTCCCGACCATCCTCGGGAGCCGCTGGGACGCACCTCCACTCGGCATCAGGCCCCAGATCGAATGTCCGTCGCCGTAGTGCGCGTCGTCCGCGAGGACGACGAGGTCGCACGCCAGCGTCAGCTCGAACCCACCGGCCACCGCCACACCGTGGACGGCGGCGATAGACGGCACCGGGCACTCCGCCAACCGGTCCAGCGCCCGTCGCCAGAGGTCGGCGTGGGCGCTGAGGTCGTCCGGATCGTCGACGCGGGCGCGACCGGCGACGAGGTCCGCGCCGGCGCTGAAGGCGCGGCCAGAGCCCCGAACGACCAACGACCTGATGGAGCGATCCTTCTCGACCTGTACGACAGCGGCCTCGATGTCGTGCAGCATCTGCGTGTCGATGGCGTTCAGCTTGTCGGGCCGGTTGAGGACGAGCTGGGCGACGGGGCCGTCGGAGTCGAGGTAGGCGTGCGAACGAGTCATGAAGCGGCCACCTTCGGCAGGACCTCTGAGATCAGGGTCTGCATGACGCGTCGACGGTCGACAGGGCCGGTGGCGGCGACCTGCAGGACGATCGTCTCTGCGCCTGCTCCGGTGAACTCGGCGATACGGGAGCAGACGTCGTCGGAGGAGCCGAGCAGGAGGTACTGAGCTGCGAGCGGTGCAAAGTCTTGTTGATAGGTGCGACTGACGGTTGCGGTGCCTGTCTGTCGTGCCCAGACCGCGTCGTCGTCGACGCAGACGAACGCGAAGAGCGCACCACGTATCGAGGCGGGATCGCGTCCCACCTCTTCTGCCTGTCGCCTCGCCGTCACCAGGCCCTCCGCGAGCCGGTCGGGCGTGACCATGTACGGCATCCAGACTTGCGCGAAGCGACCGGCGCGACGCAGGGCGCCATCGCCCCGGCCGCCGAGCCAGATCGGTGGACCTCCGTCCTGGACGGGAGGCGGATCGAGGGCGACGTCGTCGAGGACGGTGTACTCGCCGTCGTAGGAGACTCGCTCGCCGGTGAACAGCCGCTGGAGGACGTCGAGCGACTCGTCGAGCTTGCGGAACCTCGTCACGGGGTCCACCCCGACGGCCGCGAACTCCGCCTCGTACTCTCCGCCGGCGCCGACGCCGAGATCGAAGCGTCCGCCCGAGACGAGATCGAGGGTCGCCGCGAGTTTGGCGGCCAGCGCTGCTGGATAGAGGGGAAGCAGGCTCACGCTGCTGAGGAGCCGAATCCGTGTCGTCGCAGCGGCAGCCGCTGCGAGCTGCACGTACGGGTTCGGGGCACCGCCGTGGTGGAACACGTGCTCGCCCACGGCCACCAGGTCGAAGCCCGCGGCCTCGGCCTGCCTCGCCTCCGTCACCACGAGTCTCGGATCGCTCAGTGTCAGACCGATCGCCATGCCGATCTCCCGTCTGCTCATGGACGCGTCGTCGAAGTTCGGGCAGAGGTTTGCCTGAACCATCCCGGCTGATATAAATGATCTATATCATAAGCGAACGAGGGAGTGGATGTGGATCTCGACCTGGGTGACCCCGCCGATGCGCTTCGTGCCCGCCTGCGCGAGCTGCTGACAGAGCTGCTCCCGGATGACTGGGCGGGGCCGTTCAGCGACGATCCCGAGGTTCGGCGTGTCGTCCGCTCCGTGCTGGACCGGCTCGCCGCGGAGCGCCTGCTCACCATCGACTGGCCCGTCGAGTACGGGGGCGCTGCCGCATCGGTGTGGGAGTCCACGGTGCTCCGCGAGGAGATGTGGGCCCACCTCGAGCCCCGCGGCCCGCAGTACATGGGGTTGAGCTGGGTCGGTCCGACCCTCATGGCGTTCGGCACCGAAGCGCAGAAGCGGACGCACCTCCCGCCGATCGCGGCCGGGAGACGGATCTGGTGCCAGGGGTTCAGTGAGCCCGAGTCGGGGAGCGACCTCGGGTCGCTGTCGTTGCCCGCGACGGCTGACGATGACGGCTGGGTCGTCAACGGTCAGAAGATCTGGACGTCGTACGCACCGATCGCGGACTGGTGCTTTCTCGCTGCCCGGACGAGCCATGACGGCCGCTCGAAGAACCGCGGGGTCACCATCTTCCTGTTGCCGATGGACCGCGCGGGCATCAGTGTCCGCCCGATCGCCTCGATGATGGGGGAGCAGCATCTCAACGAAGTCTTCTTCGACGAGGTTCGTGCGACGCCTGCCGACGTGCTCGGCGAGGTCGACGAAGGCTGGCAGGTGATCAAGTACGTCCTCAACCACGAACGCGTCGGCATCCCGAGGTACGCGCGAGACGAGCGCCTTCTCGCGGAGCTCGCCGAGACCACCCGCGACGCGGACCCGGCCTCGCGTGCCGACTTCGCCCGCGCGCTGGTGCATGCACGAACCGCGAGGCTTCTGAACCACCGTGCCATCGCGCTGCGGGAGCAGGGCGGGTTGACCGACCGTGCAGCGTCAGGCGCGCGGATCGCGTCGATCCAGCTCGACCAGGAGGTCGCCGGCCTGGTTCTCGACATCCTCGGCCCAGCAGGGCTGCGGCCAGCCTCCGGCGGGTTGCTCTCGCACGCTGAGGACGTCTACCGCTACGCGCGTTCGGCCACGATCGCGTCCGGAACCATCGAGATCCAGCGGATGCTGGTGGCTCGCTCGCTGATGCAGGAGGCGAAGCAGTGAAACGTACGTGGGCATCGGAGGCGCGCGATCTCCAGAGCGCCGTACGGGCGTCGCTGGCCGGACTCGGTGGCGTGGAGCTTGCTCGTGCCGCAGAGGAGAAGGCGGCAGTGCGGGTCGAGCAGCTGCGACCTGCGCTGGAGTCGCTCGGGATCCTCGACCTAGATCCGTGGGGTGAGGAGGTGGAGTCGTCGGCGGCCGTGCTGGCGGTACGCGCGTGCGGGGAGGTGGTCGCGCCCTATCCGGTCGCTCGTGTCCTGTCGGTGCCGGCTGCGATGCGTTCCGACGTCGACGCCCTCTACGTCGTCGATGGAGACACAGGTTTCCTGGAGCACGCGGACCTGTTCGACCACGCCATCGCGGTAGACGCGAACGGAGGGGGAGTGCGTCGTGCTTCCGCCACCTCGGCTGCCGTACGCGCCCCGCTCGACCCCTTCGGAACAGCCGTGGCCCTCGCGTCCGGCGACGGAGCTGGTGGGGTTGCCGTGACCGAGTCGGCGGTCCTGATGTCGTACGTGCTCGATGCCTTCTGGGTCGCGGGTGCGCTGCAGACGGTCGCGACCGACGCCGCCCGCTATGCCACCCAGCGCCGCCAGTTCGGGAAGGCGATCGCCACGTTCGGCGAGATCCGCTGGCGGCTCGCGGACATCGCCGTCGCCGTCGACGGCCTCGACGAGATGGCCACGTTCACGTGGTTCCAAGTGCGGCGGGACCGCGCGAGCGTCGCTGACGCCCTCGCTGTGCGGCTGGCGATGCTGGAGGCCGCGGGGAGCGTGCTGCGGAACGCGCACCAGGTCTTCGGCGCGATCGGGCTGTGCGAGGAGCACGACCTGACGGTGGTCGACCGGCACCTGACACCGACGCTGATCCGACCATTCGGGCAGGGCAGGACCCTTGCCCTGCTCGTCGAGGCGATCGACCGCTCCGGCTTCAGTGGGACCTTCGACGTAGCGTCGCGAGACGGTTCTATTCCAACCATCTAGTTGGTAGGGTACGCAGCAGCCGAAGCGCTGACGGCGCGTTCCTTGACAGGCAGGTTGGCCATGGAAGACGAACTTGAGCAGCTGCGACGTGAGGTGGGGCAGCTGCGTGACCATGAAGAGATCCGACAGCTGCTCTTCCGCTACGCGAGAGGTGTCGACCGGGCCGATCTCGATCTCATCCGCTCGGTGTACGTCGCGGGTGGCACCGACCACCACGGTCCGTTCGACGGCCCGGGTCGCGAGTTCGCGCAGGTCGTGGTCGACGGAGCGAAGGCGGTCTGGGACCACGTCGGCAACCACCACATCACCAACCACTACATCGAGCTCGACGGCGACCGTGCTCGCGCCGAGGTCTACTTCCTTGCCTGCCATCCTCACGCCGACAACGGCCATCCCGAGCTGGCCGTCATGTCGGGCCGCTATCTCGACGAGCTCGAGCGTCGTGAGGGCGTCTGGGGAATCCTGCGACGTACCGTCGTCTCGGACTGGACGCGCAACCACTTCGGTGGTCCCGAGTGGGAGAAGACGACCGAGCGCGGGGGCTACCCAGGTGGCCGGCGCGGTGATTCTGACCCCTCGTACGAGTTCTTCGGGTGACGCCGGCGTGAACGACGACAACCGGATCGCAGTGCTGAGCCCCCACTGGAAGAGCTGGGCGGAGACGGCCATCCAGCAGATGGCGCCGGGGTGGCGCGAGATGACCGCCAGTCTGGGCAGACTTCAGGACGCGCTCGCCAGCGCGGTTCCGCCCGAGGACGTGGTCGCCGAGGCGACGGCGCTGATGGAGCGAGCGCGCGCACTGCTCGAGCCGTACGAGGTGTCCGGAAGCGAGCAGATCTTCGGTCGCCTCCTCACCTCCGCGACCAGGGGTCAGACCTTCAGCCCACCGTTGTGGGTCGACCGGTTCGAGGACGACGAGCTTGCGGCCACGACGAGGTTCGGCAGGTTCCATGCCGGGAACAACGGCGTCGTGCACGGTGGTGCCATTGCCTTGATGTTCGACGACGCCCTCGGTGTCACCTCGGACCTCGGCGGGCGTGAGCGCTCTCGTACGGCGTCCTTGACGGTGGACTTCCGCAGCCTGACGCCGCTGGACCGCGTGCTCGACGTCCGTGTCCGGCTCGCGCACCAGGAAGGCCGCAAGCGCACGCTGCGGGGGACCCTCAGCGACGGAGACCGGGTGTGCGCCGAAGCGACGGGACTGTTCATCGAGCTGCGACCGGACCAGCGATGAGCGCCTTCGCGGATGTCTCGCGGCGACCGCAGCTGAGCGTATCGGTCCGCAACTACGCGTCATCGGCGCCGGACGACTGGCGGCACGTGCTGGATCAGGCGCGCGCCGCCGACGATGCGGGCGTCGACCGCATCTACGTCAGCGACCACGTCGTCTTCGGCAGTGACCTGGGCGACTACTCCGATCCCAGGCGTGGGGGGCGAGCCGGCGGCGCACAGCCGACGGGCCCGGACGGCGAGTGGATGGAGGCGCTCACCGTCGTCTCGGCCATGGCTGCCGTGACCTCGCGCGTCCGGATCGGCACCAACGTGCTGGTCGCGCCGCTGCGTCCGCCCGTGCTGCTCGCCAAGATGGCGGCCACGATCGACGCGATGTCGCACGGTCGGTTCGAGCTCGGCGTGGGGATCGGGTGGCAGGAGGCGGAGTACGCGGCGCTCGGCGTCGACTACGTGAGGCGAGGCAGCATCCTCGACGAGCAGCTGGCGGTCTGTCGAGAGCTGTGGACAGCTCCGGTCGCGAGCTTCGCGGGCCAGCACGTGAGCTTCGAGGGCATCCACATGATGCCGAAGCCGACGCGCGCGGGCGGTGTGCCGGTGTGGCTCGGCGGCAGCGTGAAGCCGTTCGTCGCGCGCCGTCTCGCCCAGTACGCGGACGGCTGGATCCCGTGGGGTGTGCCTGCAGAGGACTATGCGTCGCACCTGAGTGAGATGCGAGCGCTCGTCGAGGCCGAGGGGGGCGATTTCGACCGGCTCCAGGTCGCCTACGCGTTGCCGCCGCGGTTCACCGACGACCGCAAGATCGACCACGACGCGCTCTTCGCCGATGTGGCGAGCCTGGCCGCCGTCGGTGTCAGCGACTTCAGGACTGGTCTGCGGGTGCCGCCGAGCTACGAGGCTGCGCACGCGATGTTCGCTGGGCTGGTGTCGACGTTCGAGCAGGCACTCGCGCCCACAGGGGTCGCGACGGACCAACCCTTGTCAACCAACTAGACAGTTGGGTATACAGATACCATGATCGAGGCCGCCGAGTCTCGGCACGACGAGGGAGTCGGCGTGGACTTTGAGCTCTCCGCGGAACAGCGCGACATCGTCGCCGCGTTCGAGAAAGCGCTCGGCCGTGAGTCCTCGAGTGCGCGGGTGCGAGCCGCGGAGAAGGCCGGGTTCGATCCCGAGCTCTGGTCGGTGCTCGTCGGAATGGGTGCGCTCGGGCTGGCGGAGGCCGTCGGAGAGGGTGGTTCGAGCGGTTTGCTCGATCTGGTCCTCGTCGCCGAGCGACTCGGAAGTCACTTGGCCAGTGTGCCGCTGACTGAGGCTGCCGTCGCCACGCTGACGATCGCAGAGGCCAGCCGTCTGGGGACGAGGCCCGAGCGCACGTCGGGCGTCGCGGGGATGGTGACCTTCAGCCCGCGGCCCGTCCGCGGCGAGACCGCGTACGCAGTGAAGGGCGCAGCGGCAGCCGACGGTCTCGTCGTGCTCGACGGCGACGAGCTCGTCCTGGCGCGAGGCGCTGTCGTGGAACCCGTCGAAGACCTCGGGTTCACCGGTGCAGCGACCTGGCACCTCGGCGGCGACGCGGTCGAGATGCGGGTGCTGGCCCGCGGAGACGGCGCGGCCCACGCCTGGCGTCACGGTGTCGCCCGTTGGTACGCGATGACCGCTGCTGAGTGCGTGGGAGTCGCCGAGCGGTCCCTGAAGATCGCCGTCGACTACGCGATCGTGCGCGAGCAGTTCGGCGTCCCGATCGGTTCGTTCCAGGCGATCCAGCACGCGTTGGCCGAGGTGGCACTGGAGGTCGACGGAGCCCGGTTGCTGACCCGTGCGGCCGCGTGGCGGCACGACGAAGGCGTCTCGGACTGGACGACCTCGGCGACGGCGGCGTTCGCGAACGCCGCGGAGGTCGCCGTACGGACGGCGGAGGTCTGCTTGCACGTGCACGGCGGCTATGGCTACACGCTCGAGTACGACCCGCAGCTCTACCTGCGGCGCGCGAAGGGGTTGTCCCTGCATGGCGGCGATCCTGAAACGCTGTGGGCGTCGGTCGGCGCGGCGGCCCTGGCAGGGGTGGCGTGATGCACTTCGGAACCGACACACGCGCAGATCGGCTGCGCGCCGAGGCGCGGGACTTCGTCGCTGGGCACCTCACACCGGCGGTCAAGGCGCGTGTCGCCGAGTCCGGCAACTACCACGACGACGAGTTCCATCAGGCGATGGCCGAGCGCGGATGGGTGGGTGCTCACTGGGCGCGGGAGGAGGGTGGCCAGGCGTGGCCCCGCGCGCTCAGCGACGTCGTCTACGAGGAGCTGGCAGCCGCTGGCGCGCCGGTCGAGGGCCTTGCGATCACACAGATCATCGGTGAGGCGATCCGACGAGTCGGGACTCCCGAGCAGAGAGCCGCGTTCCTGCGGCCGATCTGCCGGGGCGAGATCGTGCTTGCGCTCGGCTACAGCGAGCCAGGTGCAGGTTCGGACCTCGCGTCGGTACGAACCCGCGCCGTCCGTGACGGAGACCAGTGGGTCGTGAACGGCCAGAAGATCTTCACGACGATGGGCAGCGCCGCCGACTACGTCTTCCTCCTGGCGCGGACCGACCCGGACGCGCCGAAGCATGCCGGCCTGACCTTGTTCCTCGTGCCGACCGACTCGCCCGGCTTCTCCGCTTCACCGATCTTCACGCTCAGCGGACAGCGAACGAACGTGACGTACTACTCCGACCTCCGCATCGACGACTCTGCCCGGCTCGGGGACGAGGGTCAGGGTTGGGAGATCGTCAACGTCGCTCTCGCCTTCGAACGCGGAGGCGAGTTCGCCGCGCAGCTACGCCGCCTCGTGACCGCGGGCGTGCAGTGGGCCCGCGACGCGGGACGGTCTGACGATCCCAGCGTTCTGGCCCGACTCGGGCGCGCGGCGACGTCGTCGGAGGTCGCCCGGCTCCTCGGTGCGTACGCGTCGTGGTCGCGACAGTCGGTGGAGGCCGGCGCGGTCGAGGGGACCATCGCCAAGGTCTACGGCACGGAGGCTCTCCAGCGCGCGAGCGGATCCCTGCTCGACGCAGCGGGGGTCGACGGTCTCGCGAACCCAGACAGCACTCGTGAGTCTGCGGCCGCTGCGCTGCAGCACCTCTACCGCGAGTCGCAGATCGCCACGATCTACGGCGGCACCTCCGAGGTGCTCAAGACCGTGATCGCCCAGCAACGCCTGGGACTACCCCGCCCGCCACGGACGTCGTCGCGCTGACGGACCGATCGGCCCCATCTCGCAGGAGGATTCACCATGGTTTCGCCCGAGCTCGAGAACATCGCGACCGTCTGGGAGACGATCGCCGCACACCTGCCCGACGCGTTGGCCCAAGCGCATGGCGACCGGACGTTCACGTGGTCCGAGTTCGAGACCCGCGCGAACGGCGTCGCACGCACGCTGCTCGACAGCAGTGCGAGCCATGACGACCGCGTCGCGCTCTATCTCCGCAACAGCCCCGAGTACCTGGAGGTCCAGCACGCGGCCTTCAAGATCGGCATCCCGGCGATCAATACCAACTACCGCTATCGCGACGAGGAGCTGCAGTACCTGTTCGAGGACGCCGACGTGACGTCGGTGGTCTTTCACGGCGCCTTCACGGAGACGATGGCGGCGCTGCGAGGGCGGCTGGGCAAGGTCCGTCAGTACCTCCACGTCGACGACGGCACCGAGGAGTGTCCCCCGTGGGCGGTCCCCTACGAGCAGGCGGCTGCGGCCGATGCGGGGCAGGTCCGGTCGTCGTGGGGTCGCTCGGGTGCCGACTTGTTCCTCCTCTACACCGGCGGGACGACCGGCATGCCGAAGGGTGTCATGTGGCGGGTGATCGACATGCTCCGGCAGATCAACGACGTCGCGGGCATCTCGTTCGACCTCGATGACCTCGAGGCGAGTATCCGGCGCACGCTCGTCGAGCCCGGTCCGGTCCACATCTCGTGCAGCCCGATGATGCACGGCAGTGGCTGGTTCGGCGCGACGATGGCCATGCACAAGGGCGGTGCTGTGGCGTCGTTGGTCTCGCCCACGTTGGATCCCGTGGAGCTGCTCGACACGATCGACCGGCACCGAGTGCAGAGTCTCACCATCGCCGGCGAGGTCTTCGCGCGACGGATCCTCGCCACGCGCGCGGAGGATCCCGACCGCTGGGACGTGTCCTCGGTCCGTCACCTCCTCTCCTCGGGAGGCATGCTCAGCGAGGCGAGCAAGGAAGGCCTGCTCGAGCTCTGGCCGGAGGCGGCGATCCTTGACGGATTCTCGTCGTCAGAGGGCTTCGGCATGGGATGGTCGATGGCGACCAAGGGCAACATCCCGCCAACCGGTCGGTTCAGCCCGGGGGCGAACACGACGGTGCTCGACGATGACGGCGTGGCGGTCGAGCCCGGTTCCTCCGTCGTGGGGACGCTCGTCGTCACCGGACGGCTGCCGCTGGGCTACTACAAGGACCCGGAGAAGACCCAGCGGACGTTCCCCCTCGTCAACGGCGAGCGCGCATCTGTGCCCGGTGACCGCGCCATCGTGCTCGAGGACGGCACGATCCAGCTGATGGGCCGCGACTCGCTGTGCATCACGTCAGGTGGGGAGAAGATCTTCACCGAGGAGGTCGAGGGAGTCATTCTCGACCACGAGAGCGTCGCCGACGTCCTGGTGATCGGGCTTCCGGATCCGGAATGGGGGCAGACGGTGGCGGCGGTCGTCAGCCTTGATCCCGACGCCCCCGTGGCTGGCCTCGACGACCTGATCAGCCATGTGAAGCATCGCCTGGCGAGCTACAAGGCACCGCGGCACATCGCGATCGTGGAGACGGTGCCGCGCGGTCCGAACGGCAAGGCGGTCTACGCGGAGGCGCGCCGGATCGCAGAGGAGTCCCGGCAGGTGGCGCCGGCGTAGGTCAGGGGGATCGGCACTGTGCCGAGCGACGAGCTGCTGATCCAGCAGCTCCTCAACCTGTACGGGCTCGCGGTCGACGGTCGGAGGTGGGACCTGTTCGCCGACATCTTCGCCGAGGACGTGCGCGCGGACTACGGCGAGGGTGGGGTCTGGGACCTTCGGGAGACTTTCGTGTCGGACTTTGCCCGCCTGCACGAGCGGTACGACCACACCCTGCACGCCGTGTCGAACCACGTGATCACGGTCGACGGGGACGTGGCGGGCGCTTTCTCGTACGTGTCGTGGCGTCTGGCGTCCCTCTCGGACGACGGATGGCGGGGACGCGAGGGGAACGCCTGGTACGACGACGAGCTCGCTCGCACCGACGCTGGGTGGCGGATCACGAGTCGGCGATGCCGTGTGACCTGGTCGCGGCCGGTGACGGGCGAAGAACCACCCGCCCGCGCGCCTGACGTGCCTCGAGCATTCTTAGCGCTTCCTCGGCGCCCTCGAGGGGGAGTATCCGGTCGATGACCGGCCGGATCGTCCGGTCCTCACGCATGAGGCCCATCAGCTGGTCCCATACCCGATGCAGCTCGTCGGGATTCCCTTCGAGGTAGCTGCCCCAGCCGACCCCGACGAGGTCGATGTTGCGCTCGAGGGCAGCGTCGACCGAGATCGTCGGGATCGTGCCTGCGGCGAAACCGATGACCAGCGCACGGCCGCCGGCAGACATGCAGGCGAGCGACCGCGCCAGTCGTTCCCCGCCGACCGGATCGACGACCACGTCGACGCCGGCTCCGACGGTGAGCGCGTCCGTGTGCGCCGCGAACGACTCGGCCGGCACCACGTGAACGCGCGGGTCGAGCGCCGAGGGCAGGTTGGACGTGACGGCGATGACCTGCGACGCGCCCAGCGCCAGCGCCAGCTGGATCGCGGCCACACCGACACCGCCCGACGCGCCGTGCACCAGAACCCGCTCGCCGCGTTGCAGGCGACCTCGGTGGAGCAGCGCGAAGACCATCGTGAGGTAGTTCGCCGGCAGGCAGGCCCCGATCTCGTACGGCACCTCGGCCGGCAGCGGCATGACGCGCCCGCTCGGCACCGACACGAGCTCGGCGAATCCGCGATAGCTGGAGCAGACCACCCGGTCACCAACCTTGTGCCCGGATCCGTACGACGCCTTCCGGACGACGCCGGCGAACTCACCGCCGAGCACGAAGGGAAGGTCCGGGACTTCCTGGTAGCGCCCGTGGGTGAGCAACAGGTCGGGGAAGGTCACACCCGCCGCCTTGACCTCGACGAGGACGTGGCCCGGCTGGAGCTCGGGCTCGGGTACGTCGTGCACGCGCACGCCGGACGGTCCGGTCCGGTCCGTGACGAGGACTGCTCTCATGTCGTCGGTGGGCGCGCCGTCGGGCGCACTTCAGATCCGCTCGATGACGGTGGCGGTGCCCATGCCGCCGCCGGTGCACATCGTGACCAGCCCCGTCTCCCGGTCGGTGCGCTCGAGCTCGTCGAGAAGGGTCGCCATCAGGGTCGGTCCGCTCGCGCCGATCGGGTGGCCGAGGGCGATCGCGCCGCCGTTGACGTTGATGCGGTCGAGGTCGACCTTGGTCTCCCGGCTGAAGCGCAGCACGACGGACGCGAACGCCTCGTTGACCTCGAACAGGTCGACGTCGTGCAACGACATGCCCGCGAGCGAGGCGCACCGCTCGGCCGCCGGGCCGGGCGCGGTGAGCATGATGACGGGCTCAGCGCCGGCGCTCGCCGCAGAGACGATCCGGGCACGAGGACTCCAGCCCTGTGCTCGCGCGTACGCCTCGCTGGTGACGAGCACGGCGGCAGCCCCGTCGGCGAGGCCGGAGGAGTTTCCTGCGTGGTGGACGTGCTCGATGCCGCCGACCTCCGGATAGACCCGAGCGGCCATGGTGTCGAACGGTTCGCCGTACCCCTCGAAGGTCTGGCTCCCGAGCTCGCCGAACGATGCCTTGAGCTTGGCGAGCCCTTCGGCCGTCGTGGCACGGGGGAGCTCCTCGTGGTCGAGGACGACTGAGCCGTCCGGCGCGATCACCGGGATCATGGAGCGCGCGAACCGGTCGCCGGCGATGGCCTCGGCCGCGCGGCGATGGGACTCGACAGCAAGGTCGTCGACGTCGGTACGGCTGAACCCCTCGATCGTCGCGATGAGGTCGGCGGAGATGCCCTGAGGGATGATCGGATAGCGCTCACGCAGGCGCTCGTTGCCGCCGTCGAGAGTCAGACGTGTCGGCGGCGGGTAGTGCGACATCATCTCGACGCCGGCCGCCACGACCACGTCGGCCTGGCCGGCCTCGATCATCATCGCGGCGTCGTTGATGGCTTGCTGGCCCGAACCGCACGCACGGTTGAGCGTGATGCCAGGAACGGTGACCGGCCAGCCCGCGGCCAGAGCGGCCAAGCGGCCGACGTTGTCGCCGTGGCTCCCGAGCGCGTTGGCGCAGCCGGTGATCACGTCGGCGACGGCGGAGGTGTCGAGCGAGCTCCGCTGCTCCAGCTCGCGCAGCACTCCGGCGAGCAGCTCCTGCGGATGGATCTCGCTGAGCGCCCCTCCGGGCCTGCCTTTCCCTCGGGGGGTTCTGACCGTGTCGACGACGACTGCGTTCTTCATGTCCCAGGACCTTACCTGCCGACCAGTTGGTTGGCTATACTCGGGCCAACTCGCGGTGACCTGACCGCAGCAGTGCCGAGGAGAGTGTGATGTCAGAGCTTCGCTTCGACGACCGAGTGGCGATCGTGACCGGCGCCGGCGGAGGCCTGGGGAACGCCTACGCGAGACTGCTCGCCGACCGTGGCGCGAAGGTCGTGGTCAACGACCTGGACGTCAAGAACGACAGTGGTCAGACGCCCGCCGGGGTCGTGGTCGAGGCGATCGAGTCTGCAGGGGGAACGGCGGTCGCCCACAACGCGGCCGCTGGTTCGCCTGGTGCGGGCGAGGCGATGGTCCAGACCGCCCTGGACGCATTCGGTCGCGTCGACATCGTCGTGAACAACGCCGGGGTCGTACGAGACCGCTCCTTCGCCAAGATGTCGGCCGACGAGCTGTCAGAGGTCCTGGCTGTCCACTTCCATGGTGCGTTCGACCTCACGCAGGCTGCATGGCCGCACCTGCGCCAGCAGGAGTACGGACGGGTCGTCCTCACGACGTCGGTCGCGGGGCTGTTCGGCAACCTCGGCCAGGCCAACTACTCCTCCGCGAAGGCGGCGGTCGTCGGGCTCGCGCGGACGCTCGCGGTCGAGGGGGCGCGCAAGGGGATCAAGGTCAACGTGATCTCCCCGGGAGCTGCGACGGACATGACCAGAGCAATGCTTCCCGAGAACCTCCACGACAAGATGTCGCCCGACCGTGTCGCGCCGATGGTCGGCTATCTGTGCCACGAGTCGTGCTCGGTGTCGGGCGAGATCTTCTTCGCGGTTGCCGGGAGCTTCGCCAGGAACTTCATCGCGGTCACCAAGGGCTACGAGAACCCGGATGCGTCGATCGATGACATCGCCGAGCACGTCGACACGATCATGGACCTGTCGGAGTGGAGCATCCCGGGCCAAGCCGTCGAGATCCCGGAGTGAGCCATGGGCCCGAGCAGACCCCGCACGAGCCTCGCTGATCAACGACAGGTCGGCCCGACGTCCTTGTGGACCGCCGACCTCCTGGGGGAGGTGGCCGAGGACACCATTCCCGGCGTCCTCGCCCGTCGCCTCCCCGAGCTTGCGGACACCCCGGCCGTCACGTGGTGGGCGAACGACGCGTGGCAGCAGATGTCCTTCGCCCAGCTGGCAGATGACGCCGAGCTCGTGGCGCGGGCGATCGCCGGGTCGGTCGAACCAGGAAGTCGTGTCGCCGTGTGGGGGCGCAACTCCGTGCCCTACGTGGTCCTGCTGTACGGGTGCGCCCTCGCCGGCGCCGTGCTCACGCCGCTCAACACCGGGTGGAGCGACGACGAGGCAGTCCACGGGCTCCAGCTCACGACGCCCGGGCTGATGTTTGCTGGGAGGTTCGCGAACGGTGACGAGGTCCTCCCGAGGGCGTCGGCGTTGGCAGGCGCGATCCCGGTGCACAGTCTCGACGGGCTGCTGTCGTGGGCGCGCGATCAACCTCCGGGTCCGCTCCCCGAGCTTCGTCCCACGGATCCGTTCCTGATCCAGTTCACCTCGGGTACGACCGGGAGGGCGAAGGGTGCGGTCGTCAGCCACCGCGGCGCGATCAACGGTGCGCTTCAGCGCAACCTGCACGACGTGACCCCCCCGAACGACGTGTGGCTCAATCCCGTGCCGTACCACCACGTCGGTGGCTCATGCTTCGTCATCCTCGGCGGGTTGATGACCGGTGGCGCGTTCGTGATGGTCGACCGCTGGGACCCTGTCGCGGCAACTGCGCTGCTTCGTACGGGAGTGGTCACCCGCGTCGGCGGTGTGCCGACGATGTTGGTCGACCTCCTCGACCGACTCGGCGACGAGGCCTCACAGACCGGGGTGGTGTCGGTCTCGCTGGGAGGGGCCACGGTCCGACGCTCGCTGGTCGAGCGGATCCGCAAGACCTTGGATGCACCGACCGTGATCTCGTACGGCCAGTCCGAGTGTCCGCTGATCTCGTCGACCTCGCTGGCCGACAACCCAGAGACGATCGCGCGGACCGTCGGTCGGCCGCTTCCGGGAGCGACCGTCCGGATCGCCGACGTCGAGACCGGTGAGATCTGCCCGATCGGTGTCCCAGGGGAGATCCAGGTCCAGTCGCCCAACGTGATGAGCGGCTACTGGGACGATCCCGAGCAGACCTCGAAGACCATGACGGCCGACGGCTTCCTGCGCACGGGCGACCTCGCCGTCATGGACGAATGGGGTTACCTCGAGTTCCGAGACCGTGCGCGCGACGTGATCATCCGAGGCGGTGAGAACATCTACCCCGCCGAGATCGAGGACCTCTTGGTCCAGCATCCGCAGGTGCTCAACGCGGTGCTCGTCGGCATCGACGACGAACGACTCGGCGAGCGGGTGGGTGCCGCCGTCGTGCTCGCGCCAGACAGCAGCGCCTCCGGTGACGACCTCGCCGACTACCTCTCCGACAAGGTCGCGCGGTTCAAGATCCCGGTCGCCTGGCGGTTCGTCGACCAGCTGCCCATGACCGTCTCGGGAAAGGTCCGCAGGTTCGTCGTCCGGCAGGAGACGAACTCCGCTGCGTCAGAAGCTGCACCCACCCCCTGATCCGATCCACCCAAGGAGCCAAGCGCATGCCGATCGACCCCGCCGCAGCCCTCGACGCTGCACCCACGGTCGAACAGATCAGCTGGCAGGAGTCCGACGTCCTGCTCTACCATCTCGCCCTCGGAGCCGGGTCGGACCCGACTGACGAGCGTCAGCTCGCGTACGCGACCGAGAGCGGGGACGCGGTGCTCCCGACGTTCGCCGTCGTGGCGCCCACCTTGCGAGCCACCGCTCCACCGTTGATTCGGTTCCCTGGGGTCGACGTGGATCTGCGTACGATCCTGCACGCGAGCCAGCGTGTGGAAGTCCATCACCCGATCCCGCGCGACGGCAAGGCTGAGGTGTCGACCGGCGTGACGGCTCTGCACGACAAGGGTTCGGCCGCGGTCATCGTCGTCGACAGCCAGGCCGTCGACGCCGAAGGCGAGCCGCTGTGGACCTCGAGCATGCGGATGTACTCGCGAGGCGAGGGTGGGTTCGGTGGCGATCGCGGGCCCTCGGGGCCCCCCGGACCGCCGGACCGCGCGCCTGACCAGTGCATCGAGACGAGCACCTTGCCACAGCAGGCGCTGCTGTACCGCCTGCTCGGCGACCGCAATCCCCTGCACAGCGTCCCGGCTGTCGCCGCGGCGGCAGGGTTCCCGCAGCCGATCCTGCACGGCTTGTGCACCTATGGACTGGTCTGTCGCGCGATCGTCGATCGAGTGCTTGGCGGACGCGTCGCGTCCGTGCGCTCGATGGAAGCGCGCTTCGCAGGTGTCGTCTTTCCCGGCGAGACTCTGCGAACGGCGGTCTGGGTGCAGTCGGACCGGATACTGTTCGCGACCAAGGTCGCCAGCCGGGACGACGCACCGGCGCTGACGGGCGGCGAGATCGTCCTGACCGCCGAGGAGGAAGCACCATGAGTGTCGAAGTGGTGAGGGACGATGGTCTCGTCGAGATCACTCTCAGCGCGCCCGAGCGGCGCAACGCCCTCTCGCCGGCGGAGTTCGCCGACCTGGGTGAGGTCCTGCGACGGATCGCCAGCACCTCAGCCGATCGTGCGGTACTGATCACCGGGGCTGGCGGTGCCTTCTGCGCGGGCGCGTACCTCGCCGAGGAGGTGCCGGACGAGTCCACGGTGGCGATCATGGGTCGGATCCATGAGGCCGCGCTCGCGCTCCACCGAATTCCGCAGCCCGTGGTCGCCGCAGTCGACGGGCCTGCGTACGGCGCCGGGATGAGCATCGCGCTCGCTGCTGACCTGGTGCTGGCGTCAAGCCGGGCCACGTTCTGCCAGGTCTTCGTGAAGCGTGGGCTCGTTCCGGACTTCGGCAGCTCGTGGCTGCTGCCGCGGATCGTCGGCCTTCACGCCGCCAAGCGGCTTGCGCTGCTCGGCGAGCCCGTCGACGCGGTCGCGGCGCTGGATCTCGGCATCGCCACGGAGGTGCTCGACGAGAGCGAGCTCCTCGAAAGGGCACGCGCGCTCGCGCGACAGCTGGCCGCCGGCCCGCCGATCGCGCAACGGCTGACCAAGCAGCTCCTGAACGCCTCGTTCAGCAGGGGGTTCGACGACCAGCTCGATGCCGAGGCGAGCGCGGCCGCGGTGGCGACCGGCACCGCCGACGTCGCCGAGGCGTTTGCAGCATTTGCCCAGAAGCGCTCCGCTGTCTTCAGCGGGCGCTGACGAGTCACACGACCAGGGAGACGACGATGACGGGAACGATGCAGTCGGAGCGGCGACGCGTGGGGCCGCTCTCGCAATGGGACGCCGACGAGAGCCCGGACCTTCTCGAGGAGTCGATCGGTGAGATTCTCCTGCGCCGTGCGGCCGAACAGGGTGAACGCCCGGCTGTGCACTGGCTCGTCGACGGCCAGGTGCGCTCGCTCAGCTATGCCGATCTCGCTGCGCAGGCGACCCGGGCCGCCCATGCGATCGCCGGGTGCGTCGACAAGGGCGAGCGGATGGCGATCTGGTCTCGCAACGAGCTCTCGTGGATCGTTCTCGAGTACGCGGCTGCACTCGCTGGTGTCATCCTCACGCCGTTCAACACTGCATGGTCGGACGGCGAGGTGCGCCACGCGATCGCCTTGACGACCCCGACCCTCGTCTTCGCGGGGACAGATGCGCGCGGTGACGACCTTTCGGAGCGCGTCAAGCCGCTCGCCGGAGGCATCGACGTCGTCGCCATGGGCGAGCTGGACGAGTGGGTAGCCGGCCAGCCGGAGCACCCGCTTCCCGAGGTCTCTGCCGAGGATCCGTTCCTGATCCAGTTCACCTCGGGGACGACTGGCCGCGCCAAGGGCGCGGTGCTCTCGCAGCGGTCCGCCCTCAACTGCGCCTATCAGCGGAACCGTGCCGAGGTGATCGTCGACGACGACTGCTACTGCAACCCGGTGCCGTACCACCACGTCGGCGGCTCGTGCTCGGTGATCCTGGGCGGCGTCTCGGACGGCGGAGCGATCGTCCTGCTCCAGCGTTGGATCCCCGAGGACGTCGTACGGCTCCTCGAGTCAGGAGTCGCCACCCGGGTCGGCGGCGTGCCGACGATGATGATCGACCTTGTCGCGCGACTGAAGGAGGGTGGCGGGCAGCAGTACGGCCTGGCATCTGTCTCGGTGGGGGGCGCCCAGGTCCCGGAGTACCTCATCGAGGAGGTCGCCCAGCTGTTCGGAGCTCCGGTCGTGAACACCTACGCGCAGTCGGAGAGCCCGATGATCACCACCACGTCGTCGACCGACGAGGCTTCGATCATCTCGACGACGGTGGGGCGGCCCGCAGGTGGAGTCAGCCTCAGGATCGTCGCCCCTGACAGCGGTGAGGTCGTCCCCGTGGGCGAGCCGGGAGAGATCGTCGTGAAGTCGCCGTACGTGATGATGGGGTACTGGGACATGCCCGAGCAGACTGCCGCTGCGTCCACGGCGGACGGCTACCTCAAGACCGGCGACCTCGCCTCGATGGACGAGTTCGGCAACATCTCGTTCCGCGGTCGCGCGCGAGACGTGATCATCCGAGGCGGCGAGAACATCTATCCCGCCGAGGTGGAGGAGATCGTCGCGCAGCATCCCGACGTGGCAGGTGTCGTGGTCGTCGGAGCACCTGACGAGCGGTACGGAGAGCGCCCGGTCGGCGTCGTCGTACGCCGTCCAGGGAGCTCGGTGACCGGCGAGGCGCTGTCGGAGTATCTCGCTGGCGAGCTGGCGCGGTTCAAGATCCCGACGTCGTGGAGGTTCGTCGACGAGTTCCCGATGACGGCCTCGGGCAAGGTTCGCCGGTTCCTGCTTCGCGAGGCGGCCGCCGAGGAGTGAGACTCGCCGGCTACCGGAAGCCGCGCTTGCGGTAGCCGTGCGGGTCGATGGTGGTCCGGAGCAGGCTGACCTCTGCGGATGAGGGCGGGGGAGTCTCACCCAGATCGGCCGCGACCACTGGCTCGAACCCGGTCGCGTCGAGGACGTCCTCGAGCCCGACCCCAGGATGGAGGGTGCGCAGCCGCATCCGCTGCGAGGTCGGCTCGAAGTCGAACACTGCGAGGTTGGTGATCACGATCTCGGGTCCGCCCGCGAGCCCGAGCTGGGCGCGCTCGCCGTGCCCGTCGAGATAGCCGATCGCTGACCGGAAGTCGACGCGCTCGACGAGGCTGCGGGGAGAGTGGTCGGGCACGAAGTAGATCAACCGCTTGCTCAGAGACCCCATGTCGGCCAGACCCGCCGAGCCGGGCAGCCGTACGCGGGGTTGATGGAAGTCGCCGATGACTGAGCTGTTGGCGTTGCCGAACGCATCGAGCTGTGCCGCACCGACACAGAACGTACGGAACCGCCGTACGTCGGAGACCCAGTCCCACAGCTCGTCGGCGACATCGACGTACATCAGCGCGCTGTCCCACATGGGCCACTCGAAGGTTGACGCCGTCAGGCGTGGACTCGAAGGGTCCACGCCCGATCCGCCGGCGACCCACGCAAGATCCGGTGCATGCGTTCGCCGGGCGAGCTCGATGGCACACACCGGTACGAACGACGAGAGCCCGTTGAGCACCTGGTCGTCGTTGCGGAACTCGGCCGCCATCCTGCTCACCACGAGCTCGTCGACGGTGTAGTCGGCCGGATCGGGCACGAGAGTGGTCATCGATTCACCGCCCGATGGTGAGGTCGGCGAGGCGGCGCTCACCGACGAGGGCCAGGTAGTCGTCGTGGGACGCCGGTGAGATCACCCAGCGCGCGAGAAACTCCGCGGCGCTCGCCTGGTCGGACGCGGCCGCGGTCCACGACTCGAAGAACGCGGTGTCGTAGTCGTAGACCGGGAACAGCGAGGTCGGATGAGCCCCGTTCGGGGCCTCGACGACGGCGTCGACCGCGAAGCTCGGCAAGATCGTCTGCTGGGGCGTGCGCCGGAGCTGCTCGGTGTCGACGATCTCTTCGACACTCACGACGACGCGCTGCGAGGCACGCGGCAGCAGGACCGTCATCGGATGCCGTGGTCCGTGCTCGACCGCGATGTTGCCTCGTACGTCCCCGCGGTGCGCGTGAAGGATCGCGACATCGGGACGAAGCGCCTTGCACGCGACCACGGGGCCGCCGCCGAAGGGATCCTCGATCACGGCGACGTTGGGGTTGCCGACCTTCAGCAGGTCCGTACCGAGCATGCCGCGCGTCGGCAGGAACGGCAGCCCTCGCGCAGCGGCGCCGAGCCGTGCGAGCAACGCTGTCTCGGACAGCTCCTCGACCGTGATGTCGCCGGCCTCGACAGCACGCCGGAACCTCTGGCACATCCCATGGCTCTCCATGGTGGCCGCGGCGAAGGTGGCCCGGTCGAGGGCGCCGGCGGTCGCCAACCAGTCCAGCGCCATCGAACCGCTGAGCGAGACGACCTGCAGGTTGCGCAGGCCCGCGGCGATGACCGCACGCACCAGACTCATCGGGGCGCACTGGGTGGGCCCGGACTGGAGACCGACGACGTCGCCGTCACGGATGAGACCGACGGCGTCCTCCGCTGACATCACCTTGCTGGACATCGCCGCCTCAGCGTCCTGTGATCGTCGGGGCCGCGTAGGCCGGTGCCGGCACGGCGGCGAAGACGTCGGGGAGGTCGGTGCTCACGCGGTCCGGGAACTGTGGAGCGCGCTTCTCGAAGAACGAGGCGACGCCTTCCTGGACGTCCAGGCTCGCGCTGCGAGACGCGAGGGCATGCGTCTCGATCTCGTGCGCCTGCATCGGGTGGGCGAGCTCGAGCGACCGCCACAGCATGCGGCGCGAGAGTGCGACGGAGACGGGGGCCACGCTCGCACTGAGACGACGGGCGATCGCGTACGTCTCCTCCATCAGTCGGTCTGCGGGGTGCACGGCGTGCAGCAGTCCCTTGGCCTGGGCTTCCTGCGCGGTGATCATGCGTGCTGTGAGCACCCACTCCTGGGCGGTGGACATGCCGACGAGCCGGGGCAGGAACCAGCTCGAGCACGCTTCTGGGACAAGCCCGCGGGCGGTGAAGACGAAACCGATCTGTGCGGTGTCCGTCGACAGGCGGAGATCCGCCGCCAACGTGAACGAGATGCCTCCACCGACGGCGTGGCCGTTGAGGGCGACGATCACGGGCTTGAGAGAGTCGTAGATCCGCAGCGCGAGGATCCCGTTCGCGTCTCGACGTGGAGGGGCCGGAGGAGCCGCATCCGGCCGGGACGCGCCACTCGTGCCGAACCAGTCCGCGAACGTGTCTGCTCCCGCGCTGAGGTCCGCGCCGGCGCAGAACGCCCGACCGGCACCCGTGATCACGACGCAGCGCACCTCGTCGTCGGCGTCGCACCGGTCGAAGGCCGCGACGATGTCGTCGATCATCGTGTCGGTCAGCGCGTTGAGCCGGTCGGGACGCGACAGCGTGATGGTCGCGACGTGGTTCTCGAGGGCGAATGCGATGTCACTCATGGCTTCTCCCGCCCTCCGTGAGCAATCCCTCTCGTGACACCCTAGTCAACCGACTGGTTGGCTGGCAAGGTGGAGGGCGTCAACGCCGGTCAGAAGAGGTGGACATGGACTTCCGGGAATCACAGGAGCACGCAGCGATCCGTCAGGCGGTGTCGGAGATCGGCGCGAGCTTCGGCCACGACTACTTCGTCGAGTGCAGCACGAAGGGAGTGTTCGTCGACGAGCTGTGGGACACCGTCTTCGGACAGGGCTTCGGCGGTGTCAACCTGCCCGAGGAGTACGGCGGCGGTGGTGGTGGCATCTATGAGATGGCGATCGTCATCGAGGAGCTGGCTGCCCAGGGATGCCCGTTGATCTTCCTGATCGTCGCCGGGATGTGCGGTCCGATCATCAACGACTTCGGGACCGACGCACAGAAGGCCCGCTGGTTGCCCACACTCGCCTCGGGCAGAGAGAAGATGTCGTTCGCGATCACCGAGTCCGGATCGGGATCGAACGCTCCGAACCTCGCGACCACAGCACGGCTCGAAGGCGGCTCCTGGCGGTTGTCGGGGGAGAAGCAGTACATCACCGGCATCGACGTCGCTGACGCCGTGCTGGTCGTCGCACGGACCGGGACCGGTGCGAATGGGCGAGCAGAGCTCGGCCTCTTCATCGTGGAGACCGATCGGCCGGGTCTGGAGTACCAGCCGATCCCGATGGAGATCAAGGAACCTGATCGCCAGTTCTCGGTGCTCCTCGACTCCGTAGAGGTCCCCGAGCAGAGCATCGTCGGAGGCGAGCCCGGGCGCGGGATGCTCCAGATCTTCTCCGGTCTCAACCCCGAGCGGATCAACGTGGCTGCGCAGGCGGTCGGGCTGGGCCGTTACTTCATGGGCAAGGCCGTCGCGTACGCGAAGGGTCGCGAGGTGTGGGGGCAGCCGATCGGCGCGCACCAGGGCGTGTCCCACCCACTGGCCGAGGCCAAGATCGGCCTCGAGCTCTCGCGCCTGATGGCGTACAAGGCGGCCTGGGAGTTCGACAACGGCGAGGCGAGCGTGGGCGAGTCGGCCTCGGTCGCGAAGCTCGCCGCGGCTGACGCCGTGCTCTTCGCCTTCGACCAGGCGGTGCAGGTCCACGGCGGCAACGCCTTCGCCAGCGAGTACGGCATCGCCGACCTCTGGGGCCTGACGCGGCTCATGCGCTCGGCGCCGGTGAGCCGCGAGATGGTGCTGAACTACGTCGCGCAACACACGCTCGGCCTGCCACGGTCGTACTGACAGCTCGTCACCTGATGCTGGTAGGAACCGGGCGCGGTCGACGCGCGAGCGGGTCGCTGATCGTGCGGAGGTCTGCCGCCGGGTAGGCGAACCCCGGTGCCAGCAGAATCCCAGGTGGCGCCTCGACCACCGAAGGGACGGCCTGAACCAGCTGGACCGCGGTGGCCAGGTTGGCCGCAGACTGGCGGTCGTCGACCCCGAAGACGTCGTGAAGCTCGGAGGTGAACAGGTCGGCCCTGGTTCGGACGTCGACAGGAAGGCCCTTCACCTCCACCTCGTACATGTCGGGCGACACCAGCGTGATGTCCGGATCGACCAGCGCCGGGTCGAGGTACCAGAGCTCGCGGATCGAGATCACGGGCTCCCCGTCGACCACGCCGGCCCACGTGCCGTCGACCGCGCCGACGGTGCCCTCGGCTACGACGACTCCCGCGGTCTCGAACGCGCGGGTGCTGGGGACGTACGAGATGTCGGCAGTGAGCTGGTCGAGCGCGAGACCGAGCTGGTGGGCGAGACCTGCGATGCACTCGAAGTAGTAGCGGCTCAGGATCTCCTTGCGCGTGCGCGAGCCCAACGTGCGCGGGTCTCGGCCGAACCCGATGGCGGCGATGATCTCCCCGGCGTGGTGGCTCAGGTCGCAGATCTCCCGCACGCTGATCGACGAGACCGAGGTGCAGAGGCTGGCGCTGGTGAGCGCGAAGCGTTCGACGAACCACCCGGGGTGGACGCCAGTGCCGTGCAGTGTCGTGCCGCTCTGTGTGCACGCCTCCTCCAGCGGGCGGACGTACTCCTCGCCGTGCTGCCAGGGAAAGAAGAACGCGGTGGTGGTGACGACGTTCTTGCCCGAACGCAGAAGCCGGGTGATCTCGTCGTGGAGGGACGACTGGTCGGGCAGCGAGGCGCCCGCGTACAGGACGATGTCGGCATCGAGGGCGTACACCGCTTCCTTGTCGTCGGTGATGGTGATGCCGCACGGCTCCTCCCCGATGTAGGCCATCGCGTCCTTGCCCACCTTCGACGCGGAGTAGCCGAGGCATCCGACGAGCTCCAGCTCTGGGCGGCGCGAGATCTCACGCAGCGCCTGAGAGCCGGTGTATCCGGGTCCCCAGACCACCACGCGGTACGGATCGGTGCGGGCCATGAGCGGTCTCGCTCTCTCTCGACGGTGCTCTCAGCGGAGGATCTGCTCGGCGAGCAGATCGATGGTTGCTCGGTAGGACTCGCGGTGCGCGGGAATGTCCACGATCACCTCGCTGACACCGAGGGCATTGATGCGGTCGAGCTGCTCACGCGCCTCGGCGGGATCCAGCCGAGGTCGGCGCAGCTCGCCGCGGTGCGGGATCGGCGGGCGTGGGGCACCGGCCACGATCGGGTGGATCAGCCATCGCGCGACGACCGGGGGACACGGTGCGCCGGCGTCGCTCGCCATGGCGCGAAGCTGGTCGATCTTGTGCTCGAGCTGGTCGACCGTGCCTTGCCCGGGCGCCCAACCGGCTCCGTGCTGGAGCGCGCGCCGCATCGAACGAGGCCCGTCACCGCCGACGAGGATGGGAAGGGGCTGCTGGACGGGGCGGGTCAGCGGGCAGACGTCGCGGAAGCTGACCCATCTGCCCTGGTAGGTGGCGCAGTCCTGCTCCCACAGGACACGCATCGCCTCCAGGTACTCGTCGGTGCGTCGTCCGCGTTCGTCGAACGGGACGCCGAGCGCGTCGAACTCACCGCGGACGTGCCCGACACCGATGCCCAGGACGAGCCGTCCGGCCGACAGCTGGTCCACGGTCGCGACCTCCTTCGCCGTCACGATCGGGTTCCGGTACGGGGTCACGAGGACGTTGGTGCCGAGGGTGATCCGGTCGGTGAGCGCGGCCACGTGGCCGAGGAGGGGGAAGACGTCGAGGTAGGCGTTTCCGAAGACGTCGGCTTCGGCCCGCGGCAGGACGACGTGGTCGCCGAACCAGAGACTGTCGAAGCCGACCTGCTCCGCGTGGGTGCAGACGTCGGCGATCGCGGTCCGGTCGAACCAGCGCGCGTAGTTCGGCGGCGCGAGTCCGAACCTCACGGGGCGCCTCCCCGGTAGTGGCGTGCGCCGCCGTCGACGACAAGCATCGTCCCGGTGATCCACGCGGCGCTCTCCGACAGCAGGAACGACACCGCGGCCGCGACGTCCTCCGGTCGTCCCAGCCGACCGAGCGGGACCTGGCCCGTCAGCGCGGCTCGGTCGTCGGCCGGGATCCGGCTTGCCATCTCGGTGTCGATCAGCCCAGGCGCCACCGCGTTGACACGGACCTTCGGTGACATCTCGACGGCGAGTGCATCGGAGAGATGGTTGAGCGCCGCCTTGGTGGCGTTGTAGTAGCCGGTGCTCGGTGTGGTGACGAGTGCACCGAGCGACGTCACGTTGACGATGGCTCCGCCGTGCTCGCGCATGCTCGCCTCGTGGACGAGCCGGGACCACCACAGCGGTGCCCACAGGTTGACCTCGGCCATCTTCGCGGCCATGCCGACGTCGACGCCCAGCGTCGGCCCCCACTGCGGGTTGACGGCCACGTTGTTGACCAGCAGGTCGATGCGTCCGTGCTGCGCAACCACCGAGCGGACGCATTCCTGCGCCGCACCCTGGTCCGCCACATGGCACACAATCGCGGTGCAGTCCTCGCCGAGGGCGTCCGCGGTCTCCTGGAGCGCCTCTGGTCTGCGGCCCGTGATGGTGACGTGTGCGCCGCTCGTGACGAGCTCTTGCGCGACGGCGCGGCCGATCCCTCGCGATCCGCCGGTCACGAGGGCGACCCTGCCGGTGTGCCGGACGTCCATGGGCGCCTCTTTCCGGGCTGGCTGGTTGGCTGATCTCGCCGGTTGCGGTAGCGTACCCCACCAACCGGTTGGTGTACGAGGAGGATCTGTGAGTCATTCCGGAGCGGGCATCGTCGCAGCGCGACTGTCGGAGCGGGTCGACGCCGATCCCGCTGCCCACCTGGTGGGGATCGACGGCCGGTGGATCTCGGTCGGCCAGGTGCAGACCAACGCCCAGCGGCTGGCGAACGGGTTGTACGGCCTGGGCGTCCGGGCGGGCGACCGCGTGGCCTCGATCATGGCCAACCGTGCCGAGGCGATCGACCTCTTCTTCGCGTGCGCCGAGCTCGGGGCGATCCAGGTGCCGCTGAACGTCTTTCTCAAGGGAGAGTTCCTGCGCTACCAGCTCACCGACGCCGACCCGTCGGTCCTGGTCGTCGATGCCGCCGCCTTCGAGATGGCGCGCAAGCTCATCGCGGACTCGGGGATGTCGACCACCGTCGTGGCGCTCGACGAGACCGACGCCGACGTCGCGCGACTGACTGAGCTCTACACCGACGGTGACCGACGTTGGGACAGCCCGACTCCCGACTCGTTGCTGAGCATCCTCTACACCTCCGGCACGACGGGCCTGCCGAAGGGCTGCATGATCAACCAGGGCTACTTCCTGCACATGCCCAAGGCCCACATGATGTTCGACTGGTTCAAGCCGACCGACACCTCGATCACGACCCTTCCGATCTACCACGGGTTCGGCATGAGCGCGCTCATGGACGCGCTCGTCGCCGAGTGCCGCGTGAACTTCGAGGCTGCGTTCAGTGCCTCGACGCTGATCGCTCGTGCACGTGAGATCGAGGCGACTCAGCTGTGGGCGGTCGGCGCGATCGGTGCAGCCCTGCTGGCCACGCCGCCGAGCGAGGACGACCGCCGTCACCGGCTGGAGCGGGCCGTGTTCATCCCGATGGCACCTCAGGCACAGCACGCGTTCGAGCAGCGCTTCGGCGTGGACGTCCTTGCCGAGGGCTACGGTCAGACCGAGGTGCTCCCGGCGACGATGGGGGGCGTTCGTCCAGGTCGCGACCAGCCGAGCTGCGGCAAGGGACTCCCGTGGCTCGACGTCGAGGTCGTCGACGACACCGACACGGTGCTCCCGGCGGGCGAGTCCGGTGAGATCGTCGTGCGTCCGCGGGAGCCGTACTCGCTGTTCTCCGGCTACTGGCGCAAGGAGGCAGAGACTCTCCACGCATGGCGCAACCTGTGGCACCACACCGGTGACCTGGGGCGTTTCGACGATGACGGGATGCTCTACTTCGTCGACCGCAAGAAGGACGCCCTGCGCCGGCGTGGTGAGAACGTCTCGTCGGTCGAGCTCGAGCTGGCGATCGTGGCGCACCCGGGCATCGCCCAGGTCGCGGTCCACGCTGTCCCCTCCGCCCTTTCGGAAGACGACATCAAGGCCTGTCTGGTCCTCGCCGACGGCTACGACCTCGACGCGGCAGAGCTGTTCGCGTACCTGCGCGAGCACCTGCCGTACTACGCCATCCCGCGCTACGTGGAGGTGATCGACGCCCTCCCGGTCAACGCTGTGGGCCGCATCCTCAAGCACAAGCTGCGTGAGGAGTGGGACACCGAGGCGACGATCGACTTCGATGCCCTCGGCTTGACGCTCGGCCGGGGTGATCGGCGATGAGCGCCGTTGCAGCGGGCCCGCTGGGCGGAGTCAAGGTCCTGGAGGTCCAGGGTCTTGGTCCGGGGCCGTTCTGCGGGATGATCCTCAGCGACTTCGGCGCCGACGTCGTGCGGGTCGAGCGGGTCGAGAACGTGACGTCCGAGACCCCGCCATCGGCCGCCGTCGACGTGCTGAGCCGGGGCCGGCGCTCGGTCGGGGTGAATCTCAAGAGCGACGAAGGCGTCGCGCTCGTCCTGAAGATGGTCGAGCAGGCCGACGTGCTGATCGAGGGCTTCCGGCCCGGCGTGATGGAGCGCCTCGGTCTCGGACCCGACGTGTGTCTCGCGCGCAACCCGCGCCTCGTGTACGGCCGGGTCACGGGCTACGGACAGGAGGGCCCCTGGGCGTCGTACGCCGGCCACGACATCAACTACATCGCACTGTCCGGGGCGCTGTGGTCGATCGGACGTGACGGCGAGGCGCCCGTGCCGCCGCTGACGTACGTCGGAGACTTCGGCGGCGGTGGCATGTTCCTCGCACTCGGGGTCTGCGCCGCCCTGACCGAACGTGCTGCCTCCGGACGGGGGCAGGTGGTCGACGCGGCGATGATCGACGGATCCGCGACGCTCAACGCGTTCCTGTACGGGATGCGTGCGGCGGGCCTCTGGGGCGAGGAGCGGGGCAACAACCTGCTCGACACGGGTACGCCGTACTACGAGGCGTACGAGACCGCGGACGGGAAGTGGATCGCCGTCGGCGCGATGGAACCGAAGTTCTTCGCCAACCTCGTCGCGGCGCTGGGCCTCGACTTCGACCCCAGCGACCAGGCGGACGAGCAGACCTGGACAGGCCTGCGGGCGGACCTCGCCGCCACGTTCATCACGCGTGCGCGTGATGAGTGGTGCAAGGTCCTCGAGTCTGCCGAAGCATGCTTCGCGCCAGTGCTCTCGCCGTGGGAGGCGCCGAACCATCCGCACCACGTCGCACGCGAGACGTTCACGGAGAGCTTCGGCGTGGTGCAGCCGAGCCCCGCACCACGGTTCGGGCGGACACCCGCACGCATCGCCGGACCGCCGCCCCAGCCGGGGGAGCACACCGAGACCGTGCTCACCGAATGGGGCGTTGCCCCTGAGGAGATCTTCAGGTTGAAGGCGACAGGGGACGTGGCATGACGACACCGATGACCGTGGTCGAGGCATTCCAGCGGCGGCTGGACGCTGACCCCGACGCCGAATTCGTCCGGTGCGGTGGCGCGTGGATGAGTCTCGCCAGTCTTGACGACAGGACCGATCGGCTGGCGGCCGGCTTCGCGGACCTGGGGATCGGGCGAGGAGACAAGGTCGCCACGATCCTGCCGAACCGGATCGAGACGGTGGAGATCCTGCTCGCGGTCGCGAAGCTCGGCGCCGTCCAGGTGCCGCTGAACTACTACCTCAAGGGCGACTTCCTCGAGTACCAGCTGGCCGACTGCGGTGCCGAGGTGCTCGTCGCCGACGCGAGCGGCGACGAGGCGGCGCGCAGCCTGCTGGACGCGACGCCCGTCAGACACCAGGTGCTCGTCGACGACGCACGGACGGGGACGGTCGCGTACGAGGAGCTGTTCGGCAGGCGCGAGGTCACGCGTGCGCCTTCGACGCCCGGCGACCTCGTCTCGATCATGTACACCTCCGGAACCACGGCTGCGGCAAAGGGTTGCATGCTCAGCACCGGCTACTACGTGTCGGTCGGGCAGGCGTACGGCATGCGTGGCTGGGTCGTTCCAGGCGACCGGATGTTCACCGGTTTTCCGATGTTCCACACCAGCGGCCAGATGGTCGCGTTCATGTCCGTGCTGGTCAACGACGCGTCGATCAGCATCGCGCCAGAGTTCCACCCCTCGACCTTCATCGCCGAGGCGGCTGCCGACGACGCATCGATGCTCGTCGGCGTCGGCCCGATGGCGCACATGCTTCTCGCGCAGCCTGAGCGGCCCGAGGACGCGGCTCACCCGTTCCGGCTGGCGGTGTGGGTGCCGCTGGGAGAGTCGGAGCAGCGTGCGTTCGAGCAGCGGTTCGCGACCCCGGTCATGTCAGAGGGGTACGGGCAGACCGAGTGCGTCCCGATCACGAACAGCGCACCGGACGGTTTCCGTGACAGGGCGACGTCCGGCCAGGTCTCACCCCTCCTGGAGGTCCGCATCGTCGACGACGACGACAACGAGGTGCCACTCGGTGAGGCCGGTGAGATCGCGGTACGACCGCGCGTGCCCCACGCGATGTACAGCGGCTACTGGAACAAGCCCGAGATCACCGTCAGCACCTGGGCGAACCTGTGGCACCACACCGGAGACCACGGTCGCCTGGACGAGAACGGATGTGTGACCTTCGTCGACCGGAAGAAGGACGTCCTGCGTCGGCGGGGAGAGAACGTGTCCGCCCTCGCACTCGAAGGAGTCTTCCGGAGCCATCCAGCCGTCAGGGACGTCGCCATCTCCGGGGTCCCCGCCGACGTGGGTGACGACGAGATCAAGGCGAGCCTCGTCCTCGAGGACGAGGCGACGCTCACGCCCGAGGAGTTCTTCGCCTTCGCGACCTCCAAGCTGCCGTACTTCGCTGTGCCTCGCTACGTCGACCTGCGCACCGACCTCCCCGTCAACGCGCTGAGCCGCGTGATGAAGCACGTGCTGCGCGACGAAGGGGTGACGGACGCGATGTGGGACCTGCACGCCCGAGGGCTGGTGGCGACCCGCCGCGGGCGCCGGGAGCAGGTGGGTTCGTGAGCACGCACGGTGACGTCCTGGTCGAACGGCGCGGGTCGATCATGCTGCTCACGCTCAATCGCCCCGAGCGGCACAACGCGATCGGCGGGACGATGCTCCAGGAGCTGGCGGCCGCGTTCACGGAGGCGGCGAACGACGACTCGGTGCACGTGGTCGTCACCGCGGCCACAGGAGCGAGCTTCTGTGTCGGTGCCGATGCGGCCGATCTCGGTGACATGGGTGAGACGGGTGCTCGCGAGCTCCTCTCCGGCACCGAGCTCGGCGGCAAGAAGGGCCTGCCGCAGCTGACGGCGTACGAGCGAGACCTGGACGATCTGGGCAACGCCGGACGCTGGACCGACCTGATGTGGCGGCTGGAGAAGCCCACGATCGCAGCCGTCAACGGTGCCGCGGTCGGCGGTGGGTTCGGCATCGCACTGCTGCACGACCTGAGGGTCGCGTCGCAGCAGGCGCGTCTGGGTGCCGGCTTCGCCCCTCTCGGGCTGGCCCCCGAGCTCGGCATCAGCCTGCTCCTTCCGAGGCTCGTGGGGCTGTCGGCCGCGTCAGACCTCCTGTACACGGGACGCGTGGTCGGCGCCGACGAGGCTCTCTCTCTCGGCCTGGTCAACGAGGTCGCGCCCGAGGACACGTTGCTCGACCGTACGCTCGAGCTCGCCGACCGGGTGGCGGCGATGCCGCCGATGGGGCTCAGGGCGACCAAGCGTCTCCTACGGCGATCGATGACGAGCCTGATGGCAGAACAGCTGCGGGCCGAGCACGCCACGCACCTCGTGCTGTTCGATCATCCCGAGACGCATGCGGCGCTCGGTCGACTGGCCGAGAGGTTGACCCGGTGAGCGCGGCCGTCGCGTCGTCGCCCGACGTCGCCGACCCGAGCCGGTGGCACGAGCTCGTGCACTCTTCGGACCGGCGTGAGTTCGTGGCGGCGGCTCGTGGGCACCTCTCGTCGCGGTTCGGCCTCGACTCCGTCCGTGCCTGCTACGACGCGGAGCAGCCGATCACGTCGTGGAAGGAGCTCGCGGGGGCGGACTACCCGCTCATCGGACTGCCCGAGTCCATGGGCGGAGCGGGCACCTTCGTCGACACCGTGGCCTTGATGGAGGCGGCCGGCCGTGAGCTGCTTCCGCTGCCGTTGCTGAGCACGGTGATGGCGTGGCAGACGCTCGCAGCCGCCGGCGCAGGCGAGATCAACCGCGAGCGGATGGCCGCGCTGGCCGTCGTCGGCGACCCGACCCTCGAGCGGGCTGCCGACCGCACGGTGACCGTCTTGGACGGCGTCGTCGCTCAAGACCTCGTGCTCGTCGACGTCACGGGAGCCGGGGTCGTGGTCGCACGCGGCGACCTCACGGCCCACGCCGCCGTCGCTCACCGCCACGTCGACCCGAGCCGTCCGCTGGCGGTATTCCGTCGCGACGACGTGGCGGTGGAGGTCGTCACCGAGCTGGCGATCCCCACCGACGACGTCCTGGCGCGTGCTCGGACGGTGCTCGGCGCCGACCTGACCGGCGTGGCTGCGGCAGCGCTCGACCGGGCAGTCGAGCACGCGGTGGAGCGTGAGCAGTTCGGCAAGAAGATCGGTGCCTTCCAGGGTGTCAAGCACCGGCTCGCCGACGTGTACGTCGCCGTAGAGCGGGCGCGCTCATTGACGAGAGCGGCCGCCGTGACGCTCGCGGACGGGGCCGCCGACGACGTCTCGGGCGCCGAGCTCTCCCTGCTCGCCAAGGCCGCAGCCACGGACGCAGCGGTCGAGGCCACGCGGGCGTACGTGCAGGTGCTCGGGGCGATGGGGATGACGTTCGAGGCCGACGCCCATCTCTACTTCCGGCGGGCGCAGCAGACCGCGCCGGTCCTGGGATCGGCTGCCGCCTGCTACCGCCGCGCGGCGGCCACCCGGCGAGAGGCACTGCGATGAACGACGTGCTCCAGGCGTACGACGCGTTCCTCCGGAACGTGCTCCCCGAGGACTACGCCGGCCGTACGAACCACTATCGGCACGACGACCGACTGCGTACCGACTTCCAGGTCGCGGCCTTCGAGGCGGGCTGGCTCGTCCCCGACTGGGAGCCGGGGCTGGGCGGGCAGAGCCTGTCCGCCGGTGACTCTCTGGCGGTGCGCATCGAGGGTGCGCGCCGACGTGTCCCCGTGATCCACAACGTGCAGGGCGTCGGCGTCGTCGCGCCGGGCCTGCGCCGGTTCGGTACGCCCGCTCAGCAGGACCGCTTGCTCCGGCCTGTGCTGCGCGGAGACGAGTGGTGGGCGCTCGGGATGTCCGAGCCCGGCGCGGGGTCCGACCTCGCCTCGCTGCGGACGCAGGCCCGACGAGACGGTGACCGGTTCATCGTCAACGGGTCGAAGATCTGGACGACGCAGGCGAAGGAGTCCCGCTGGGCGACGCTGTACGTGCGGACCGACCCCGAGGCGCGCCGCCATGCCGGCATCTCCTGCCTGATCCTGGACCTGCAGAGTCCCGGGGTCGAGGTCCGCCCGATCAGGCGTGCCGCGGAGTCGGTCGACGCCTTCTGCGAGGTCTTCCTCGACGACGTCGAGATCCCCGTCGAGAACCTGCTCGGTCCGCTGAACGGCGGCTGGCGGGTCGCGTCGGAGAGCCTGGAGCACGAGCGCGACATGATCTGGGTGAACAACTGGGTCGAGATCGCTCAGGTGGTCGATCCATCGCTGCGGCGGACCGATCTCGACGACGAGGAGATGACGGCGTTGGGCCGGCTCCTGGCCGACGCCGAGGCCGTACGCTTCACCGGCCTGCGCACGGTGTTCGAGCGGCTCGAGGGCAACGAACCGGCCGAGTTCTTCCTCCTGAAGCTGCTCGGATCCGAGGCGGCGCAGCGGGCGACGCGGTTCGCGATGGAGACGTCCGGTCTCGCGGGACTGTGCGAGCCGCAGCTGATGGAGGACAGGATCGAGTCGCTGGCCGCGACGATCTACGGCGGCACCTCCGAGGTGCAGCGCAACATCATCGGCGAGCGCGTGCTCGGGCTTCCGCGTGACCGCTGAGCACGTTCGGACGACGAGAGGGCGACGGGTGACCTGGCAGACGATGGAGGTCGTACGCGACGGTGCGGTGCTGGAGGTGCGGCTGAACCGGCCGGCGCAGCTGAACGCGTTCGACTGGGAGATGACCGGCGAGCTGACTGAGCTGTGGAAGCAGACGGCGCAGGACCGTTCGGTGCGCGTGGTGGTCCTGACCGGGGCGGGGCGCGCGTTCTGCGCCGGCGCGGACGTCTCCGACCTCGCCGGTGCGCGGCGACCGCGCGGCGACGGCGTCGGCGACGAGCTGGCGTTCCTTCCCGGGCCGCACCTCGACGTCCCGGTGATCGTCGCCGTGAACGGCGTGTGCGCGGGTGGCGGTCTGCACTTCGTCGCGGACGGGGACATCGTGATCGCGAGCGAAGCGGCGTCGTTCGTCGACCCCCACGTCAGCGTCGGCCAGGTCAGCGCCCTCGAGCCCGTCTCCCTCGCGTTCCGGGTGCCGGTCCCGCGGCTGCTACGGCTGGCGCTCCTGGGCAAGACCGAGCGGCTCACCGCGAAGGACGCGCTGAGCATCGACCTGGTCACCGAGGTCGTCGCGGCCGACGACCTGGACGTCCGCGCGCGCGAGCTCGCCGCGCAGATCGTCGCAGCGTCGCCCGCGGCCGTCGCCGCGACGCGGCGCGCGATCCGCGACGTCGAGGCCGCGCTCCTGGGGCCGTTCATGGAACGCGGGTGGACCGCCGTACAGGCCCACTGGGACCACCCGGACTCCAGCGAGGGTCCGGTCGCGTTCGCGGAGCGGCGCCCTCCACGCTGGCAGGCGTGAGAGGGCGGCCGCCCTGCTCACGTCGCGATGACGATGCTGTCGTACGGGTCGACCATCGCCCGCTGACCCTGGCGGAGGACGAGCGTCGTGTCGACGAACTCCACGATCGCCGGCCCGGTGACGCACGACCCCTTCACGAGGGCGTCGCCGCGATAGACCGGCGTCGGGACCGGCTGCGGACCGAGCTCGTACCAGATGACGTCGCGTACGCCCTCCGGCGCCGCGTCGTGCGGCGTACCCGCCTCTGCCGCGGTCAGCTCGACCGCGGTGAGCCGGGCCCTCGCGCTCACGCGCAGGGAAGTGATCATGAAGCCGGCGAGGGGATATCCGCTTCCCTGACCGTAGAGCCGCTCGTACTCCTCCTCGAACGTCCTCAGCACCTGGGCGACCTCGTCCGGGCCGTAGACGCCGTCGGGCGCCGGGATGCGCAGCTGGTTGACCTGCATCGTGAAGCGCAGCTCGACCGAGCGTTCGAGGATCGGGTCCGACTCCCGCATCGCCGCCGGCATCGCTGAGCGGACGTCGTCCTCGAGCTGCTTCCACGCCTTGTTCAGGGCGTCGGGGTCGAACGGCGACGCGAGCGTCAGGGGCATGTCCTGAACGAGCACGGCGTCGGAGGCGGCGACCCCGAACGCCGACCAGCCGGCAGCCAGGTCGCCCAGCGGGACCACCAACGTACGGATCCCGAGGCTGCGGGCGACCTGCGGACCGTGGACGGCGCCGGCTCCGCCGTACGCGTACATCACGCAGGAGCGCGGATCGTATCCCTGCTGGATGCTAGACAGCCGGATCGCGTCGGCCATCTGGTCGTCGACGATGCGGGCGGCCGCCGCGGCCGTCTGCTCGACGGAGAAGCCGAGCGGTCGGCCGGCGCTCTCGAGTGCGTCGCGTGCCGCCTGCACCCCCAGCGCGAGATCACCTCCGAGGAAGTACTCGGGGTTGAGGTAGCCGAGCACCAGGTCCGCATCCGTGACCGTGGCCTGTTCCCCGCCGCGGAGGTACGCGGCGGGCCCGGGGACGGCGCCGGCGCTCTGCGGACCGACGCGCAGGCTCTGCGTGGCGTCGTCGAACGCGACGATGCTGCCCCCGCCCGAGCCGACCGAGCGGACGTCCAGCGTGGGCACGAAGTACTCGTACTGGCCGTGGCGGGTCTCCGCCCGGCTGACGGGCTGGCCTCGGCGGATGACGCCGACGTCGAAGGTGGTGCCGCCCATGTCGCCGGTGATGACGTTGATCTGGCTCTCGTCCCGACCGTCGGCCGAGGCGCGGGCCAGACGGCCGGCTCCGATCAGCCCGGCCACGGGCCCCGATCCGATCGTGAGCAGGGGCAGGGAGCTTGCCAGGTCGGCGTCGATCAGGCCGCCCGTGCAGCTCATCACCGACAGTGCGCCGTCGTACCCGTGCGCCTGCAGGCGCGCGTCGAGCTGCTTGAGATAGGTGCTTGTGACAGGACCGATCATGGCGTTGATCACCGTCGCGACAGTGCGCTGGTACTCGCCGGGGCGGGGACTGACGTCGCAGCTGAGCGACAGGAACGCGTCCGGCGCCTCCTCGGCGATGATCTGCCCGAGGAGCCGTTCGTGCCGGTCGTTGGCCGTCGCCCACAGGAGCGTGACGGCGAACGACTCGACGCCCTGGGCGACCAGGTCGCGGACGAGCTCTCTCGCGCGTGACTCGTCGAGCTCGACGACGACCGTGCCGTCGGCGGCGACGCGCTCGTCGACCTCGACCACCAACGACTTCGGGACGAGGGACTCGGGCTTGGTGTGGCCCGCGAGGTGCGCGATCTCGCGGGCGTCGAGGCTCGCGAGGCGATGACCTGCCTGCATGAAGAAGAGCGTGTCGCCGTGGCCTGCCGTCGTCAGGAGCGCGGTCTTCGACGTCCGCTTCTCGACCAGCGCGTTCGTGGCGACCGTGCATCCGTGCACGATCGCTCGGGCACGCGCGATCAGCTCGTCGGCGCTGATCCCGATGCGCGTCGCCGCGACGCCGATGGCGTTGATGAAGCCCTCGTGGAAGTCCGGAGGCGTGGACGCCGCCTTGCCGATCGTGATCCGGCCGTCGTCGTCGACGACGACGCAGTCGGTGAACGTGCCGCCGATGTCGACGCCGATCACATAGCGGTCCTTCATCGTGATCCCTCCTGGGTGAACACCATCTCGGCCAGCACCGGCTCGGTCGCGCGCGCGACCTCGACGGTCATCAGGGTCTGGCATCCCGGGCAGCAGTACCGACGCAGGACCATGTCCTCGTCGAGCAGCACCCGTGGGTCCTCGACCCGCGGAAGCGTCGTGAGCTCGGCCTGGTCGACCAGCAGCCCCAGCTTGTAGTTGTCGCGGTAGTCGGTGAGGACGCGATCGCACCTCGCGCAGGCCAGCACCCGCCGTTCGCCCTCGTCGCGTACGGCGACGGACTCGTGGACGAGCCTGGTCGGCTCCCCGGTCGACGGCGAGGTGTCTGCGCTCGTCCCGGGGCCGAAGACGTCCGCGACCGTCCGCCACCGCGCCCGCTCCGCCCGGATCGCCTCGCGCCGAGCCGCCGTCGCGGCGGCGTCGAGCGCCGCGCTGTCATCGACTGCGACGCCGTACAGCTCGGACGCCGCGGCCCGGGACACGTATCCCTGAGCCACGTCGTCGGCGACGCGTTCGGGCTCGCGGTCGAGCGGGTCGCCGTAGCCACCGCCGCCGCAGACGATGAGCAGGAGCACGTCTTCGGCGTTCAGCGGCGTGCCGTTGGACTTGCCGCGCAGGCGGAGGGTCTCGCGACGGGACAGGTCGGCGACGTCTCTCGGCACCTGCTGCTGCGCCCAGTGGTCACGGACGTCCGTGCCGACGAGTACCTGGTAGGAGGCCGTCGGCGACGGAAGGCCACCGAAGACCCCGACCGCCTGATTGGTCGAGACTCCCTGGCCGCCGGCGTTCGTCACGATGTCGATCGCGTGCGACCGGTACGGCGTGATCGCGACCTCCATGCCGACGCCGCCGCGCCACCGCCCGGCACCACCGGTGTCGGGCGCCTCCTTCCGGTACATCACGAGGAACGGGTAGAACTGCTCGCTCGACTCGATGTTGGGCATGCGGATGAGCGGGATGTACGACGCGCCGCTGGTCTCGACCCCGTCGGTGTACGACCGGGCGCCGCCACCGAAGCCGGACGCCTCCGTCAGGGCCGTGCCGAACGGGTAGCCGCGTTCGTCGCTGCCCGAGATGACCGTCAACGGGATGTCAGGGCCGGACACGACGACGTCGCCCACGAGGTCGGGGTCGCAGGCCATGAGGCGGGAGAACATGTTCATCAGTCGCATGTAGGCGCTGCTGACGTTGAGGACGCTGCCGCTGACAGCCGCGGGGTAGTCGCAACAGCTGAGCGTGCCGGGGATCGGGCGGAAGTCGATCTGGCGCTCGGCGCCGCCGATGGCGAACGTCTGCTCGTAGAGCGTCGTCTGGGCGATCACCCCCAGCACGATCCCGGCGAAGTTCATGTAGGTGAACCCGTTCGGGCCCTCGCTCTGGTCCTCCGTGCCGACGTTGTCGATGATCAGGCGAGAGCCCTGCTTGGTGATGTTGAACTGCACGCGGTGGGTCGTCCGGTCACCCGGCAGCTTCTCGTCGAAGTACAGGACATCGCTCAACGTGCAGTCCGGGATCCGCTCCAGCTTGCGCGCGAACGCGGACTGGGCGTTGTCCAGGATCTTGCGCATGGCGGCCTTGACCGTCGGCGCACCGAACTCCTCGCAGGTCTCCTGGAGACGCTGGGCCGCGAACCGGCACCCGGCGAGCTGCGCACGCAGGTCCAGCGCCACCATGTCGGGCAGGCGCGACTGCCGCCGGTACATCTCCTCGAGGTCGGGGCGCAGGACGCCGCGCTCGACGAGCTTGAACGGTCGGAAGATGATCGGGTCGCTGAAGATGTCCGGAGCGTTCTGCGGCCAGCCGCCGGGCACGATGCCGCCGAGGTCGTACTGCTGCGCCGCGTTCGACACCCAGGCGAACAGCTTCCCGTCGACGAACACCGGCGCTGCGATGCACACGTCCATCTGGTGCGACGCGCCGATCCAGGGGTCGCTCGCGAGGAAGATGTCGCCCTCCTCGATCCCGGGGCTGTCGCTCAGCCGCTCCATGAGGTAGCGCACGAGGAGTGGGGAGCCCGTGTTCAGGTACTGGATGAACGGCCCGCTCATCAGGTTCTCGCCGTCCTCGGTGAGGATCGACATGTTGAAGTCGTACGCCTGGAAGATCGGGGACCCCGACATCCGTGTGAGGGTGTCAGCGTGGGCGAGGTTGATCGTCCATAGCCGGTTGCGGAGGACCTCGAACGTCACCGGGTCGAGGTCCTCGTCCACCCGGGTGTCGAAGACGAGGGAGGGGGAGACCCGGGTCTGCCAGTCCGGGGCGGGCCGGTAGCTGTGCTGGACTCCGTCCCAGACGATGTCGTCGTAGGAGTCTCGCTGTTCCGGTCGTACGGCCGTCATCTCTGATCCCGCCTCCAGTCGTGCGTCGAACCGCTCGCGCGATGCCTGGCGCGACCGTACAACCAACCAACTGGATGGTCAATATCAGTGTGTGATCGCGCTCACAGTCGTACGAACGGGAAGTTGCCTGCCTGGGTTCCCCACTCGTGGACGGCCTCGCCCTCGAGGCGGGTGAGCGCGCCCCAGTGGTGGATCTCTGCCTCGATGCGTCCGGCCTGGCGGCAGTAGTACGCCCCGGCGACGCCGTTCAGCTCGAACTGGTCGCTGACCTGGCCGTCGACGAGGCGTGCGAAGAAGTCGCGCTGTCCGTCCGACGCCTTCAGAGTCACGACCTGCGGGAGCGGGAGCCCCGTGCTCGGCTGCGTCACGAAGCGCTCGACGCTGCTGGAGAACGCGAACGTGCTCAGGACGGGCTCGCTCCCGCGGTAAAGAACGAAGGGTGTGAAGTGCCGGTAGCCGAGCTGGGCCGAGGCCGCCGAGTCCGTCCAGATCCCCGTGTAGTCACCGCAGGTGAAGTGGCCCCACGTCCATACGGACTGGGCTGAGGGGGCGCCCGGCCTGCCCGCCAGCGGCAGCGACGACAGCTGCTTCTCCAGGTGGGCGGCGCCGGTCACCTCCACCTCCTCGCCGCCGACGGCGAGCCGCCCGGTGACGTCGGTACGAGGTGCGACGGGCCACCAGCCGACCGCCGTGCCGGTCTCCGCGCGGTGGTGCGTGTAGCCAGGCGTCGCGGACGTGAACTTCACGCCAGAGCAGACCACCGGGCCGGCGAGCTCGATCTGTACGCCGTCGATCGCGACCGACAGGCGTACGGACTCGGGCCTCCCGAGGGAGTCGAGCTCACCCACCAGGACGTTGCCGTCGCCCCACTGCCCGCCGAACTCCGTCGGTGTGAAGGCGCCTGCGTCGTACGTCTCATGGACCTCCACGTACTCCTTGCCCGGCCGTACGACGTTGACGGTGATCGCCGGCCGGCCGTCGTCGTGAGGTCGGCTGCGGTAGAAGCCGATGCCGACCTGCCAGCCGTTGTCCAGGGCCGCATCGAGCCAGAACAGTTCGACGAAGTCGGGGTCGTTCGCTCCGAGGTCGAGCTGCCAGGCGATCTCGGCTGGAGTGATGTGGTGGAACCCGCGGTCTCTCACGCGGCCGAGGCTACACAACCGACCAGTTGGTTGACTAGGGCTGCATCCCCCCTCTAGCCTGACGTGTATCGAGCAGTCGTGGAGGCGCACTTGAAGACGGTCATCGGTCCGACGCAGCGGCAGTTCCTCGCTGACCTCAGGTCCTATCTCGACGGGCTCGACCCAGAGCTGGTCGCGGCCACGCGGGCGGAGAACATCGAAGACCCCATGCAGCCGCGCGAGAACGGCCGTCGGTTCCTGCGCCGGCTCGCCGCAGACGGATGGCTCGGGGTGTCCTGGCCCACCGAGTACGGCGGCCAGGGTCGTACCGAGATCGAGCACTGGCTCTTCGCCGAGGAGCTCTACAGCCGCCGGCTGCCGAACGGCCTCCTCACCCTCAACGTGATCGGTCCGACGCTGATGCTGATGGGGAGCGAGGCGCAGAAGGCGGACTATCTCCCCAGGATCATCAACGGCGATCAGGTGTTCGCGATCGGCTACAGCGAGCCCGACGCAGGGAGCGATCTCGCGTCGTTGCGGACGCGAGCCGTGCGCGACGGCGACGAGTACGTGGTGAACGGGCAGAAGATCTGGACGACCGGGGGCGACGTCGCCACGCACTACTGGCTGGCGGCTCGCACGGGCAGGCCCGAGGACAAGCACCGCGGCGTCAGCCTCTTCATCGTCCCGATGGACGCGCCCGGAATCTCCATCACACCGATCATCACCCAGGGAGGCGAGCGGACCACCTCGGTCTTCCTCGACGACGTTCGCATCCCCGCCAGCCAGCGCATCGGCGAGGAGAACGAAGGCTGGGCGGCGATCGTCTGCGCGCTCAACTTCGAGCGGATGTTCTTTCACAACGAGCCCCGCTGGGAGCTCGAGCAGCTCGCGGGCTGGGCGGACGCGCAAGGGCTGCTGGAAGGCGAGACCCCGCAGGCGTACGCCCTGCAGGAGCGGATGGGTGAGCACGCCGTCGACGTGGAGATCTGCCGGCTGTTCGCGCTGCGGGGCGCAGGCATGCTTGCCGCAGGCCAGGTGCCGAGAGCCGAGGCTTCGGCCAACAAGATCTGGTGGGGCGAGCTGCGGCAGCGGATCTGCAACACCGGACTGGACCTCGTCGGGGAGGACGGGACGATCGCGACGGGCTCGCCCTACGCGCCCGCGGGTGGCCACCTCGAGCACGGCCTCCAGTCGTCGCCGGTGTGGCGCTTCGGGGGCGGGACCAACGAGATCCAGCTCGACATCATTGCCAACCACGGGCTGGGGATGCCGCGATGACCGCGTTCACGCTCTCGCCGGAGGAGGCTCAGGTCCAGGCGACCGCGCGTGCCTTCCTGCGCGACTTCGTCGACAACAGCTACCTGAACGAGCAGGAGGAGTCCGCGACGGGATTCGAGCCGCTCCGGTGGGTCCGGATGCGCGACCTGGGTTGGAGCAGTGTGCATCTGCCCGACCGTGTCGGTGGCGCCGACGGCAGCCTCGTCGATGCGGCGCTCATCACTCGCGAGTGCGGCAGGGCCGCGTACGCGAGCCCGCTGCTCCAGACGCTGCGTGCGGCGACCACCATGTCCGCCCTCGGCGCTGACAAGACGTACGACGACGTGCTGTCGCGCATCGGCGACGGAGAGATCGCGACTTTGGTCGCGCCCCCTGACCGGGCGGTCGTCGCTGACGTGGCCGCAGGCGGCTTCGTCCTCAGTGGGCGTCCGGTTGTCGTCGAGTGGCTCGCGCAGGCGGACTGGGTCGTGCTCGTACTCCCGACCGTCGGGCAGGACTGTATCGGCGCAGTCGTGCCGGCGGACTTCCTCGGCGACCGAGCCGTCGAAGTCCCGAGCATCGACAACGAGCGGATCGTCAGGCTCGACCTCGACGGACTGGAGCTCCCGGAGGATGTCGTGCGGTCGACGAACGTCTCGGCGACGGAGGCCGCGTACGCTCTCGCGCGTGCGGACCTGCTGCGGGCCAGTGCGATGGTCGGCGGTGCGCAGGACGTCGTCGAGCGTACGGCGAAGTACGCGCTCGAGCGTCACCAGTTCGGTCAGCCGCTCGGCAGGTTCCAGGCGGTTCGCCACCACCTCGCGCGGATGGTGATCGCCGCCGACGGTGCTCAGCTGCTCTGCGACGATGCGTTGGACCGGGCGCAGCCTGGGGCTGACGAGACGGCCATCGCGCAGGCGGCGGTCTTTGCTGCCGGCAGGGCGTACGTCGACGTGGTGCTGACAGCAGCGCAGGTGCACGGCGGCGTCGGGACGACCGTCGAGCACATCCTTCACCACCACTTCAGGCGCGCAAAGGCGATGCAGCTGCGGTCGGGTCAGCGGTCTGCTCGCCTGCGGGAGCTTCACCATGCACTGGTCGTGCGCAAAGAAGGCGTCGAAGGGAGCTTGTGGTGACGACTGCGCGCGTGGCCGTGGTCACGGGAGGCGGCAGAGGACTCGGTCGAGCCACGGCCCTCCGGCTTGCGCGCGAAGGGATCGACGTCGCCGTGGTCGCCCGCTCGCTCGACGAGGTCTCGGCGGTGGCCGACGAAGCGAAGTCCTGCGGCGTGCGGGCTCGTGGTCTGTCCGTCGACGTCACGTCGACGGAGGCGGTCGACGCTGCGCGCGACGAGATCGAACGCGATCTCGGCCGGGTCGTCATCCTCGTGAACAACGCGGGCAACCTGCTCTACAAACCTTTCGTCCCGCTTCCGGGCCAAGAGGGGGCATACCCCGGATTCGACTCGCCGATCGGCGATGACGAGTGGGCGAGCGTCATGGAGGTCCACCTGGGCGGCGCGATGCGGATGCTTCGTGCGTTCGGCCCGGGGATGCTCGAACGAAGGACTGGGCGGGTCGTCAACGTCGTCAGCAACGTCGTGCGTCGATCCGTGCCGTTCACGGTCGGGTACGACACCGCGAAGGGTGCGCTCGTCCAGCTGACGCGTTCGCTCGCGCGAGAGTGGGGGCGATATGGCGTCACCGTCAACGCGGTGGCCGCCGGGCACTTCAAGACCGAGATGACCCGCGAGCAGTTCGAGAACGTACGTGCTCACGAGAAGATGATCCAACGGGTCGCCGTGCGGCGGACCGGCGAGCTGGAGGAGTTCGCTGACCTCGTCGCCTACCTGTGCAGCGAGACGGCCGGCTTCGTCACCGGCGAGGTGATCGCGATCGACGGCGGCGAGACTCTCTGAGGTTGCGCGGTCAGCCGGTCAGTCTCGGGTCGCGAGCACCCCGGCCAGGACGAACTCGGTCAGCTCCTCGACGAGCGCGGCCTTGCCTCGTCCGGAGCGCGGGCGGAACCAGTTGGGGATGTAGGCCAGCACGCCGACGATCGAGTAGTGCACGATGCTGACGTTGACGGGCCGGAACTCGCCCGCGTCGATGCCCTCCTTCAGAAGCTTCTGGGAGAAGCTGCGGTACTTGTCGACCCGCCGGAGGACGTCGCTCGCTTGCTCGGCAGGGAGATTCCGCTCCACCCAGGGCAGCTCTTGGAAGAACACCACGAGCTCGTCCGACGCTCCTGCCGCTTGAGTCACCTCCAGCCGGATGAGCTCGCGGAACCGCTCCGTCGGCGTGCCTGTCGCGGGGACCTTCGCGAGCAGCTCCATCGTCGTGTCGAGCTGGTCGGCCAGCAGCTCGAACAGAATCGCGCTCTTCGAGGGGTAGTAGTGGTAGAGCGTGCCCTTGTTCAGCCCGACCGTGTCGGCGATCAGGTCCATGGTCGCGGAGCTGTAGCCGTGCTCACGAAACAGCTGGGCAGCGGTCGAGCGCACATCGGCACGTCGTGAAACTCTCGGCATGTCGTTCCTTTCCTCGGGGTCACTGCGGATGTGCGAGCTGCCACGTTGCGCGGGTTGGCCGCGTCGCCGCCGTCCGCGATCGTATCGCCGGATTGGGGAGCCGTCGTCTCGACAGTCTGACGCCGCCCATCCTGGTCTCAAGTCTTGGTAGGGTATTTGTACCAGCCGAACAGTCGGTTGGTTTCACGGAGTGGCGCGGTGGACCTGCCCGTCACCAGACGACCAGGTGCAAGCAGATGCCCAGGATCTCCCGGCGTGACGACGTGCGCGCGACCGCTGCCCGGATCTTTCGCGAGTACGGCTACAGCTCCGCGACCATGGACCTGATCGCTGACGCCGTGGGCCTGAACAAGGGCACGCTCTACCACTACTACCCGTCGAAGAGTGCGATCCTCTACGAGCTGCTGTCTGATCAGGTCGACGAGACGATCGCCCTCGCTGCCCGAGTGTCCTCCGACGCGCGGCCGTACGAGCGCCTGCGCGAGCTCATCCGGCTGCAGGTTGAGCGCGTGGCAGGTGTCTCTGACGAGCTGGCGGTCTTCTTTCACGAGATTCCGTGGATCGAGAAGAACCTCTCGGACGAACAGGTCAAGGACCTTCGTCAGCGGATCGACACCTATCGCGACATCACCGAGGGGTTGCTGAGCGAAGGGGCCGTCGCAGGAGAGCTGCGGGAGATGGACGTCACGATGATCCAGTACTCGATCATCGGCGTCCTTGCCTACGTCCCGGAGTGGTTCCGGCTCCGCTCGGCGGAGGCGACGGCGGAGGTGGTCGACGAGCTCTCGACGTTCGTGATGGCCGGCGTGCTGCGTTCCGGACTCGGGTCACCGTGACTTCCGGTCGGGCTGAGCCGCGATGCCCTTGACGATCAGGTCGGCAAGGAGGTGGTAGGCGGTCGCGTCGTCAAGTCCGGTCATGGCCTCCATCTCGCCTCGCTGGATGCTCTCCATGACTTGTGCGGTCACCATCCCGACGAAGGCAGCGTTGACCGGTGTGTCGGGCACCGTGGCCTCCCGGACGAGACCCTGGACGCGCCGAGCGGCGATCGCAGTGTTCTCTGAGTAGAGGTCGCGTGCCGGAGCGAACTGCTGGAGGTTGGCGAAGAACTCGTCCGTTGCGGGTGCCAGCTCGCGCGCGATCGCGTCGAGATAGGTGCCGATCCTGGCGACCGGATCGGACTCTTGTGCGACCTCGGCCTCCACCCGCGCCGTGGCGCGCTTGAAGAAGGCTCGAACCACCGCAGTGATCAGCTGCTCCTTGCTCGGAGCGATCTCGTACAGCGTGGACTTCGAGCACTGGAGCCGGCTGGCGAGATCACCGATGTTGAACCCGAGGAATCCCTCGGCAAGGAACAGGTCCACGAGGCCGTCCATGACCGCCTCGCGACGGCGGCCGCGGGTGACAGCAGGTTTGGCCATACTCTAGACTGTACCAAGTTATCCGATCTGGTACACCACCGTGGAGGACGTCATGCCTGTTGAGCGGTTGATGCCGACGGAGGAGTCGGCAGACCTGATCGCGTTGACGCGTGACATCGTGGCGCGGGAGCTGCGTCCGCGGGTGGACGAGGCGGAGCGCACGGCATCGTTCCCGCGTGAGGTGTTCCGGACTCTGGGTCGGGCGGGCCTGCTGGGGTTGCCGTATCCGGAGGAGTACGGCGGTGGTGGTCAGCCGTACGAGGTGTATCTGCAGGTCGTCGAGGAGATCGCGTCGGCGTGGGCGTCGGTGGGGGTCGGCACGAGCGTGCATGCGTTGTCGTGCTTCGGCCTGTTCACCGCAGGCACCGAGGGACAGAAGCAGCAGTGGCTGCCCGACATGCTCGGAGGCGAGCTGCTGGGTGCGTACTGCTTGTCGGAGGCGCACGCCGGTTCGGACCCGGCGGCGATGCGGACCCGCGCGGTACGCCATGGTGACGAGTACGTGATCGACGGTGCGAAGGCCTGGACCACCCACGGCGGGCAGGCCGACTTCTACAAGGTGATGGCGCGCACCAGCGACGACGGCGGCCGCGGGATCTCGTGCTTCCTGGTCCCGGCCGACACGCCGGGGCTGGTCGCGGACAACCCCGAGGACAAGATGGGCCTGATGGGCTCGACCACGACCACGATGCTGTTCGACGGCGTCCGAGTGCCGCTCGAGCGTCGCCTCGGCGACGAGGGTCAGGGTCTGCCGATCGCGCTGGCGGGGTTGGACTCCGGGCGGCTGGGCATCGCCGCCGTCGCGACCGGGGTCGCCCAGGGGGCGCTGGACGTCGCCGTCGCCTATGCCCGCGAGCGTGAGTCGTTCGGCAGGCCGATCATCGAGCACCAGGGACTGGCGTTCCTGCTCGCCGACATGGCTGCTGCGGTCGAGTCGGCCCGGGCGACCTACCTGGCCGCGGCCCGGCTCAAGGACGCCGGGCGACCGTTCGGCCGGCAGGCGGCGATCGCGAAGCTGGTCGCGACCGACAACGCGATGCGAGTGACGACCGACGCGGTGCAGGTCCTCGGCGGCGCCGGCTACACCAAGGACTTCCCCGTCGAGCGCTACATGCGCGAGGTGAAGGTCATGCAGATCTTCGAGGGGACCAACCAGATCCAGCGGCTCGTGATCAGCCGCACACTCGCCCGCTAGGAGCATCATGGAACTCGCCCACACCGCTGCCGTCGTCACCGGAGGCGCCTCCGGCCTCGGCGCCGCCACCGCCGCCGCGCTCGCCGCCCGCGGAGCGGCCGTCTACGCGCTCGACCTCGCCGGTGCGATCGACAAGGCGGCCGACGTGGCCGGGGTGACCTACGTCGAGACCGACGTCACCGACCCCGCCTCGGTCCGCAATGCCATCACGGCGGCCACCTCCGGCGGCGCGCCGCTGCGTACCGTCGTGTCCTGCGCCGGCATCGGACCCTCGGCTCGGATCCTGTCCAAGCGCGGCACCCACGACCTCGACCTGTACGCGAAGGTCGTCCAGGTCAACCTGATCGGCACCTTCAACGTCATGACGCTTGCCGCCGAAGCGATCGTCGCGACCGACCCTGACACTGACGGCCAACGCGGCGTCGTCGTCAACACCGCCTCCATCGCCGCATACGACGGCCAGGTCGGTCAGGTCGCCTACGCCTCCTCCAAGGGCGGCATCGTCGGACTCACCCTGCCTGCCGCCCGCGACCTCGCCCAGTACGGGATCCGCGTGTGCGCCATCGCACCCGGCATCGTCGACACCCCGATGCTCGCCACTGTCTCCGATGACTTCCGCGCCGGCCTCGCCGCCGGCGTGCCGTTCCCCCAACGACTCGCCCACCCCTCCGAGTTCGCCGACCTCGTCACCATGATCATCGACCACGACTACCTCAACGGCGAAGTCATCCGCATGGACGGCGCCCTCCGCATGCCACCCCGCTGACACCGCTGGCACGACGAACCCGACCATGAGCGTCGCTCGGGAGTCCGCAGTCGTGCGGCCTGCGCTGCTCACATCGACGGTGGCCGTGGTCACATGTGAACGACCGCCTTGCGACGCGGGTCGGAGCACGACGAGCTCCGGAGGCATCATTTCCGGAATGAGGCCCTCGAGTTCCGGTCGTCGAGTCGGGTTGCTGGCATTCGACGGCGTGATGCTCCTCGACCTGAGCGGGCCGGCGGAGGTCTTCGTCGCCGCGAACCGTCAGGTTCCCGGCGCGTACGAGACCGCGGTTCTCACCGCGGCCGGCGGCTACTTCGAGACGTCGGTGGGTGCCCGGATGGAAGCGCAGCCGGTGCTCGGCTCCGGGAGCTACGACACAGTCATCGTGGTCGGGAGCGCGTTGCCTGCCATCCGGTTCGTCACACCCGAGCTTGTCGCGGCAACGCTCGACCTGTCACGCCGAACCCGCCGCCTCGCGTCTATCTGCACCGGCGCGTTCGTCCTCGCGGAGGCGGGCCTGCTCGACGGACGCGTTGCGACGACGCACTGGAAGTACACCGAGGACCTGGCCCGTCGCTACCCCCGCATCTCGGTCAAGCACGACGCGATCTACGTACGGGACGAGCTGACCTACAGCTCCGGGGGTGCCTCCGCCGGCATCGATCTGGCCCTCGCGCTGGTCGAGGAGGACCACGGTGTCGAGGTCGCGCAGGCCGTCGCCCGCGACCTGTTGGTCTACCTCCAGCGAGGAGGCGGTCAGTCGCAGTTCTCGCCCTCCGCGAGGGTCAAGGTCACCGAGTCGCACGTGGTGCGCCGCGTCACCGATCACGTGCGCGCCAACCCGCAGCTGTCTCACACGGTCAGGTCGATGGCGTCCTTCGCCAACGTCAGCGAGCGGCAGCTGACCCGCCTCTTCCGAGACGAGCTCGCCAACACTCCGGCCTCGTACGTGGCCGACGTGCGCTTCGGCATCGCCTGCGACTGGCTCCGCGCAGGCTCATCGGTCGCGGAGGCCGCCGCGGCGGCGGGCTTCTCCAGCAGCGAGATGATGCGCCGAGCCTTCCTGGCCCGGCTGGGTTGCTCGCCTCGCGCCTTCCGCAACGAGGCCCGCGCCGCAGACGCGACCCGTCTCGGACGGTCAGCTCGCGGGCAACGGCCGGTCCACCCCGGCGGTGACGCAAACCGAGGGATTCCTGTCGTACGAGGTGCAGGTGCGAGTTCGCCCGTTCGATAGAGAATCGAACCACCACGCCCGATCGGCGTGTCACCCTTCCGAGCTTCCCAGGAGAACCCATGCCCGTGCTCACCACCTCCGACGGCGTCGAGATCTTCTACAAGGACTGGGGCAGCGGGCAGCCTGTCGTCTTCAGCCACGGCTGGCCCCTGTCGTCCGACGACTGGGATGCCCAGATGATGTTCTTCCTCAACGAGGGCTTCCGCGTCGTCGCTCATGACCGCCGCGGACACGGTCGGTCCGAGCAGGTCGCCACGGGTCACGACATGGACCACTACGCCGACGACCTCGCGGCCGTCGTCCAGCACCTCGACCTTCGCGACGCCATCCACGTCGGCCACTCCACCGGTGGCGGCGAAGTGGTGCACTACCTCGCCCGCCACGGCCAGGACCGCGCCGCCAAGGCCGTCCTGGTCAGCGCCGTCCCGCCGATCATGGTCAAGACCGAGAACAACCCCGGCGGGCTGCCGAAGGAGTTCTTCGACGGCGTCCAGCACGAGGTCGCCACCCGCCGGGCGGACTTCTTCCGCGAGTTCGCCGAGGGGCCGTTCTACGGCTACAACCGCCCCGACGCCGAGCCCAAGGAGGGCATCATCGCCAACTGGTGGCGCCAGGGCATGCAGGGCGGCGCCAAGGCCCACTACGACGGTGTCGTCGCCTTCTCGCAGACCGACTTCACCGCTGACCTGAAGGCCGTGACCCTCCCGACTCTCGTCCTTCACGGTGAGGACGACCAGGTCGTGCCCATCGCCGACTCCGCGGAGCTGTCGGCGAAGATCCTGCCCGACGGGACGTTGAAGACCTACCCGGGCTTCCCGCACGGCATGCCCACCACCCATGCCAGCGTCATCAACGCCGACATCCTGGAGTTCATCCGCGCATGACACAAGGCGGCGGTCGGCCTACCCGCACAGGCCGACCGCCGCGTGTCGGGGCGGCTGAAGCCGATTCGTCGCCCACGCGACGGGAATGGCGACGGCGGCGAGCACGAGCCCGCTGAGGATCGCCGCGGACGGGCCGAGCTCCGCGAGCGAGATCCCTCCGACGGCGGATCCGAGCGCGACACCCAGATTGATGGCAGAGGCGGGAAGGGACTGGGCCAGCTGCCCCCCGCGACCGGCGAGCGCCACGACGCGATGCTGGAGCGACGGGCCCATCCCCATGGCGCAGACACCGAGCAGCAGGAGGAACACGGCGACGAGGACCGCGCTGTCGCCGAAGACGTAGAGGGCACCCAGCGATCCTGCAGCCGCGATGCTCCCCGCGATCAGCGTTCGGCCGGCATGACGGTCGGCGTACCGGCCCCCCGCGAACGCCCCCACTGCCGTCGCGATGCCGTAGGCGAGAAGAAAGACGCTGATCAAGGCGTCGGGTACGCCGGTGACCTCACTGAGGAACGGCACGATGTAGGTCAGCGCAGCGTACGTCGAGGCGAAGACCAGGGCGCACAGGAGCAGCACGGAGAGCACCCTCGGGGCGAAGGCGTACCTTGCCTGGTCCCCGGCGCCGCCGCCGGTGCTCGGCACACCCGGCACGAGTGCAGCCGTCATGGCGAGCGCGATCGCCATGAGTACGACGACCGCGGCGTACGCCCCGCGCCAGCCCACTGCCTGACCGAGGAGGGTGCCGAGGGGGACACCGACCGCTGTGGACACCGCGACGCCTGAGATGACGACAGCCAAGGCTCGTCCGGTCCGCTCCGGTGGGACGACGGCCACGGCCACGGCGAAGGCTGCCGCGTCGAACAGTCCCGCGAGCGCACCGGTGAGGATGCGAGCGACAAGAACGACCTCGTAGCTGGTGCTCATCGTCACGACGAGATTGCACGCGACGGCCACGGCGAGGATGGCGCAAAGGATCGTCCGTCTGTCCAGCCGGATGGTCAGGGCGGTGAGGAGCGGGCCGCCGAAGGCCAGCCCCAGCGCGTACCCGGTGACGAGGCTTCCGGCCGAAGAGACGGATACGGCGAGGTCGTCGGCGACGAGAGTCAGCACGCCGACGACGAGCAGCTCCGAGCTGCCCATCACGAAGGCACCCACGAAGAGGACGCCCAAGGTACGGGTGGAGCTGGGGAGGGTCACAGCTGACGTTCTACCCCTCAGGCCGGGACGCAACGGGTCGACGAGAGACGGTGTCCGTTGCGCGGGGCAAGACGGCCGATATGACGCGGACAGCGACCTAACCGGCGACGGGAGTGTGCTCCGACCCGTCCGTGGGCTGAGACCCGGGACCCTCCAGGCGGTACTGCCTCGGGCTCATCCCGAACCTCGAGACGAACGCTTGTCTCATGTGCTCGACCCCCGAGAACCCGCATCGATCGGCGATCTGCCCGATGTCCCGGTCGGTCGAGCGCAGCATGCGGACGGCGAGCTCCAGGCGTACGTTTCGAACCGCCATGGCCGGAGGTTGGCCCAGGTGCTCGCGGAAGACCCGCGTGAGCTGACGCTGGGACACGTTCGCCCTCGCTGCCAACGCGGCTGGTCGCAGGTCGCCGCCCGGATTGGCCAGGATGTGGTCGATGAGCTGGCGCATCAGGTGATCGCCCTGCCGTGGAGAGGCGGTGAACATGCTCACCTGGGGCTGCGACCCTGGCCGTTGCAGGTAGGTGACCATCGCCTTGGCCACCAGACGAGCGGTCTCGGCGCCGTGATCGTCCTCGATCAGAGCGAGCGTCAGATCGAGCGATGCCATGAGCCCACCGGAGGTGGCCACCGGTCCGTCCTTGATGTAGATCGGTCCAGCGTCGACAAGCACCTTCGGGAACCGATCGGCCAGGCCGGCCGCATAGTTCCAGTGCGTGGTGGCGCGACGACCGTCAAGCAGGCCGGCCGCGGCAAGGACGGTAGCTCCCGTGCACACGGAGACCACCCGTCGCGCTGTCTTCGCGAGGCGGCGAACCTGCTCCACCAAGCCGGCGTCGTTCGAGGCGTCCTCGTGCCCCGACCCGCCCGCGACGATGATCGTGTCGCAGCGCTCGACGTCCGGCAGAGCAGCCTGCGCGACGAGCTCGAGGCCGTTCGAGCAGCGCACGACCTCGCCGTCGATCGAGGCGAGCACGACCTCGTACGGAGGATGCGCCCACGTGGCAGCGATCGACAACGCGCTCGTGACGCAGGCGATGTCGGCGATCTCGGCATCGGGGTACGCCACGACGACGACGCTGGAGTCTGGCTCGGTCAATCTTCACCCCGCTGGTCCGGTGTGACCCACCTCACATTGTATCTGGCGCCGTGTCACGCGCGGGCTTGGCAGGAGATTGCTTGCGACTGGGTCCGTCGGTAGTGCGAGGGCGCGGTGCCGTAGATGGCGACGAAGACCTGACGCAGCGACTCCGCGCCGCTGAAACCACAACGCGTGGCGACGGCTGCGAGCGTGAGGGTCGTGCTGGTGAGCAGGTGCGCGGCCGCCTGGGCGCGTGCTTGCCGGACGAATCGGGCCGGGGTCTGGTCGAACTCCCGCAGGAAGAGCCTGCTGAGGTGCCGTTCGCTCAGCCCGACGGCTTCGGCGATGCGGGAGGCGGACAAGTCGTCGTCGAGATGGGTCACGACATAGTTGCTTGCCTGTTGAGCGACCGATGCCGTGGGTGCCGGCGCAGAGGTGAACACGCTCATCTGTGCTTGGTTGCCCGGACGCTGCATGTAGGTGACCAGCTGGCGCGCCACATCGCGCGCCAGGGCTGGGCCGTGGTCCTCCTCCAGCAGGGCGAGGCTGAGGTCCAACGACGCCGTGACTCCCGCTGATGTGGCGACCTTTCCGTCGCGGACATAGATCGGTCTGGGATCGAAGACGACTGCCGGATAGCGGTGAGCGAGGGTCCGGGCGTACTGCCAGTGCGTCGCTACGCGTCGCCCGTCGAGGAGGCCCGCCGCGGCAAGCACCCCCGCGCCCGTGCACAATGACGCGACCCGGGTGCTGTCGCGGGACAGCCGCCTGACGTGGGCGACGAGGTGGATGTCCTCCGCCGCGCGATCGTGCCCGAATCCCCCCGAGACGACCAGTGTGTCCACAGGACCTTTCTCCCGCTCCAGGAGGTCGTGAGCGTTCACCGACAGTCCCGACGGGCTGGTGACCGGGGCGCCGCCCTGAGTGACGACGCGGGACGCGTACAGATGCCTGCCCGCGACATGGTTGGCCAGTGCCAGCGTCGTCGTGACGGAAGCAATGTCGAGAAGCTCAGCGCCGGGATAGCCGACGACGACGAATGTCCGAGTTGCGTTCACCCCCTGAACCTAAGAAGGCGCAGTGGGCGATGACCAGTGTCCCGCTGGACGAGTAGGCAGGATTCCAGGACAGGACCATGGTGGTTCGCGCTTGTGACCAGGTGACTACCGCCTATCTCTCCCGTACGCCCACGGTTCGATGAAGACGTCGCAGGGGGCGCGGGGCCCACCACGTGAAGCGACCTGTCACGCGCATCGCGGCGGGGAGGAGAACCCCTCGGACGAGCGTGGCGTCGATGAGGATCGCCAGACCGGTCCCGAGTCCGAACATCTGGATGAAGCTCACGCCGCTGGTCATGAAGGCGAAGAAGTTGACGGCGAGCAGGGCCGCCGCGGTCGTCACGATCCGGCCGGTGCGCGCCAGACCGTCGGACACGGATTCCTGAAGAGAAGCGCCAGCGTCACTCAGCTCCTTGATGCGGCTGATCACGAAGAGCTCGTAGTCCATCGACAGGCCGAAGGTGATGCACAGCAGGAGTACGAGCATGGCGAGGTCGAGCGGTCGCGCAGTGAATCCCAGGACCTGGTCGAACCATCCTTCTTGAAACACCATGACCATGAGGCCCAACGTCGCAGACAGACTGACGGCGTTCAGCAGCAGTGCTCGGACCGGTTGCACGACGCTGCCGGTGAACAGGAAGAGCAGGACAAGGGTCATCCCGGTGATGAGACCCACAGCAAGGGGCAGCCGGCTTCCGACGGTGTCCTTGGTGTCGACGAGCCGTGCCGACGCGCCGCCGACGTAGACATCGGTCGCCGCGGGGGAAGGAACCGCCCGCACGTCACCGACCAGCGCTTGGCTGTCGGTCGAATCGGCGTGGACGTCTGCGCCGATCAGCAGCAGCTCCGTGTCCTCTGCGCCCAGGGCCGGAGTCTCGGTGCGATCGGTGACAGTCCCGTCGACGTAGACACCGGCGCGTGAGCGGACGAGTGCAACGCCAGACGTCTGGGACACCGACGCCGCGTAGTCGTCGAGCTCGGCGTCGGTCAGGTCACCGCTGAGCACCGCCTGCAGGGAGGTCGCCTCGTTGGCGGGGAACTCCTCGCGCATGAGGTCGCCCACCACTCGAGCATCGTTCTCGCTGGTCAGGACCCGGTCGTCGGGCATGCCGAACTGGACCGACAGCAGCGGGGTTGCAGCCAGAAGCAGCAGGGCAAGGACCGGTGCGGCTGTCGCCAACGGGTGTCGCATGGCCGTGCCGCCGACGCGGCCCCAGAACCTCGAGGTCGGCGGCGGAGGCGCCAGCCAGGGAAGGCGGCCCCGTTCGATTCGCGGTCCCAGGAGTGCGAGCGCCGCAGGGAGCACCACCAGGGCCGCTGCCATGGCGATCAGCACGACGGCGACGCCGGCATAGGCGAAGGACCTCAGGAAGTACAACGGGAACACGAGAAGAACGGCGAGCGCAGCGGCAACGGTGATCGCGCTGAACGCGATCGTGCGGCCGGCGGACGACACGCATCGCCTCACGGCTTCTGGTGCTGAGTGCCCGGCGCCGAGCTCCTCTCGGAAGCGGCTGACCATCAGCAGCGCGTAGTCGACCGCGAGACCGAGGCCCAGCGCGGTCGTCAGGTTGAGCGCGAAGACAGAGACGTCGGTGACCGATCCGATCACCGTGAGCACGGCGAAGGTACCGAGTACGGCGATCCCGCCGATGACGAGGGGAACGAGCGCCGCGGCCACCGTGCGAAACGCAAGGAGGAGCAGAACCATGATGAGTGGGACGGCGATGGATTCGGCGAGAGCCAGGTCCTTGCCGACCTGTTCGGTGATGTCGACCCCGACTGCGGCAGCGCCCCCCATGGTGATGTGGAACGGTCCACGGTCGCCGGAGAACCGGCTGCGAAGGTCCGTGATCGTCTCGTTGCTGTCGTCGGAGGCGTGCGCGAGAACCAGTGCGTGGCGGCCGTCGGTCGACAGCAGGGCTGGAGAGCGGGTCTCGAACCAGGAGGTGACCTCGTCGATCGCGGGATCGGCACGCAGCGACTCGGTCAGCTCGACGCCAGCACCCACGACTTCTCTGGAGTCCATGTCGTCGGAGGGGATCTCGGCGACGAAGACGAGGTTCGTGGTCCCGCCCAGGCGCTCGTCGATGAGCTGTTCCGCGACGCTCGACTCCGCTCGCGGGTCGGTGAAACCTTCGGTCTGGAGCTTGGTGAACACCGTCACGCCAGCAGCGGTCGCGCCCACCATGAGGATGGCGGTGAGCAGCAGGATCGTGCGTGCGTGCTTGACGGTGACGTGGCCCAGACGCGTGAACACAGTGGAGCCTCCTGTTTGGAGCGGTCCCCGATGACGCTCCCGGCCACGGGGACGCGCGGCCACGTCAACGCGCGGTCGTGTCCGAGTTCCTGGCCGAGATGTCTCGAACGCCCCATCGGACGGCTTGGGACAGCGTGTCCGTTCCGGTGCTCCGCCTTGCCCGGAATCCCGCCATGTACCTCACGTTTCCGGACACGTCCGACGAATGCTGACGACGCCTGACGCGCCCCGTGGCTCGATCGGTATCACCAACCCGTCGTGCTGAGACGGATCAGACGAAGTGACCAGGAGGGGCCGATGACGCAGAGGGACTCCCAGCAGGCCGACTCGACCGCACTCCCGCGCCGGTGGCAGGCTCTGGCGCTGCTTGCCGTTGCGCAGTTCATGCTCATCCTCGACATCACGGTCGTGACCGTGGCGATGCCCGACCTGGGCGCGGACCTTGACATGGGTCGCGAGGCACTGACCTGGGTCATGAGCGCCTACACGCTGAGCTTCGGCGGCTTCTTGCTGCTCGCCGGCCGGGCCGCTGACATGGTCGGCCCGCGCCTCCTGATGTTCAGCGGGCTCGGACTGTTCACACTCGCCTCGCTGCTCATCCCTCTGGCGTCCTCGGGCGGGATGGTGATCGCCGGGCGGGTGGCGCAGGGCATCGGGGCCGCCATGCTGTCGCCTGCGGCGCTGTCGGTCGTGGTCCGGCTCTTCGAGGGCGAGGAACGCAACAAGGCGCTCGCGATCTGGTCGTCGCTCGGCGGCGTCGGTGCTGCCGTTGGTGTGCTGCTCGGTGGTCTCCTCACCGCCGGGCCCGGGTGGGAGTGGGTGTTCCTGGTCAATGTGCCCGTCGGCGCTGTGCTGCTGATCGGGCTGGCCCGTCTGCTGCCCCCGATGCCGCCTTGGTCTGCAGGCGGGAGGCTCGACGTGGTCGGCGCGGTGCTGGTGACCGCCGCGACCCTGTTGGTGACCTACGCCTTCATCGGCGCGGGCGCCCACGGCTGGTCCAGCGCCCGGACACTGGGGCTGCTGGCCGCCGGTCTCGCGACGTACGCAGGGTTCATCGCGTGGCTCCTCCTCAGCCGGCGTCGCGGCCGGGCGCCTCTCGTCGACCCGGCTCTGCTGTCCCGACGGCCTGTGGTGGCCGGGACCTTCGTCCTCTTCGTGACCACCGGTTTGATGGTGGCAGTGTTCTTCCTCGGCACGTTCTACTTCCAGGAGGTCCGTGGCCACGGTCCGATGGCCACCGGACTGCTCTTCCTGCCGGTCGCACTGGCGACCATGGCGGGAGCGCAGATCGGCGGACGGCTGCTTGCCTCCGTGGGTCCGCGCACCCTGGGGGTCCTCGGACTGCTGACCGCGGCCGCCGGCTTGGCAGTCTTCGCGCTCAGCCTCACCACGGAAGCGAGTGTCATCGCTGTGAGCTTCGGCTCAGCCGGGCTCGGTGCGATGTTCGTGGTCGCGGCTGCCACGGCCCTCGGGCAAGTCTCGCCCGAAGAGGCTGGGATCGCTTCGGGCGTTCTGAGCACCAGCCACGAGCTCGGCTCCTCTCTTGGAGCAGCGGTCGTCTCAGGGGTGGTGGCGACAAGCCTGATCGCGGGTGACGTGAACGGCTTCGAGCGCGGCTACCTGGTCGCTGCCGCCGTTGCCGTCGCTGCCGCCGTCATGGCGGGCATCCTCATCCCGGGGAAGCCACGGGACGAGCTCGACCCGGCCTTCGGTTGAGGCGAGACGCCGCGGTCGCACTCCCGAACTCATGGAACCCGAGCGCTAGACCACGAGGTGCTGCCGTCCGTCGATCCGTTCCCGAGCGAGGTCGAGATGGCCTGCATGGGTGGCCGTCTCCACCAGCAGCCTCAGCACGCAGCCGCGTGCGTCGGCGAACGGCGGGAAGGGGAAGATCTCCTCGGGAGGCCACCAGCGAGGAGGCGCATCGAGATCTGTCTCGGTGAGTACGGAGTCGCTGCGCCGGACCCAGCGACGATAGCGTGCCACGGCATCCGCACCGGTCGTGACGGGGACGCTCCACCCGTCTCGGATCAGCTCGATGCACTCCTCGTCGCCACCGAGGATCGCGCCCGCCCAGAAAATTTCGACGTCGTACGAGAGGGGGTTGAGCAGCTGCGCGATCGACCAGCCGGAAGGCGCAGCAGGGCGTACCAGGTCGGACTCGCTCAGGCCGGCGACAGCCGACAGGACGTGCCTGCGTTCGGCGTCGAGGTGAGCCAGGAGCGCAGCACGTTCGCGTGTCATGCCAGCACCCTAGGTCGACGCCGACGCGCGCGGACCCCTCGGGCAGGACGTCACCGTACGGTGCTCCCGCCCGAGGGGGCGCTCAAACTGACAGGCCGAAGGGCCTGATGTCAGCGCTCGACCTCGCCCGTGGGCTTGACGTCGCCACGCCACGCACCGGTCTCCGCGCCGCGGGACTCGATGAACTCCTTGAAGCGCTCGAGGTCTCCCTCGACCCGCCGCTCGACGATGTTCAGTGCGTCACCGGTCTTCTCGACGATGCCTTCGGGCTCGTAGTCCAACCGCAGCGTCACGCGCGTCGAACGGCCCAGGTCGTCGGACGCGAACGACACCGTGCCGGCGTTCTTCGTTCCTTCCACAGCACGCCAGGTGACGCGCTCGTCAGGCGTCTGGTCGACGATCTCGGCGTCCCACTCGCGGGTGACACCGGCGATGTCGGCCTTCCAGTGCAGACGCTTGTCGTCCAGCTGCGTGACCGACTCCACTCCTTCCATGAACCGGGGGAATGACTCGAACTGCGTCCACTGGTCGTACGCGGTGCGCACGGGGACGGAGACGTCGACTGTCTTCTGGATGGTGCTCATGTCGGTTGCTGCTCCCTTCACTCGGATATCTGTCCCGTACCCGATCGTGCGGAAGGCATTCACAAGGCCGGGGGCGGCACTGCCGGAGGCTGCGTCGGGGTGAACTCCGCGATCGGTCGTGCGCCAACGCCGGCGGCCGGCTGGCCTGTCACGATGCGGCGGGCGCCGCAGGCACACCGCTGGTAGACGATCAAGCCCTCGCTCGTGACGTGACGTGAATCGGTGGTCCAGACGTGTACGTGCGTGGTGTCCATGCCTCTACCGTGATGTAATGGCCTTGTGCAGTTCAACCATTACGGACGAGATCCGATCCTGCTCGGCGTGAGCCTGTTGAACGACCCGTGCGCCACCCCGGCCGAGCTGGCGGATCGTTGTGAGGAGGCGGGCCTCGACCTCGCGGCCGCGCCGACGTCGTCCGACCTCGAGGCGGTGGGTGCGTTCATGGCGCAGTGGCGGCGCGTGGTCGCGTGCTCGGAGCACGAACCGCGTGCGGCGACGTTGAATGCGTTGATGCTCGAGTACGCCTCCGCTCCCTGGCTCACCGACCATGCCGGGACGGGCTGGCACCTGCACTTCAGGGAGCCGGACGTGGATGTGCCGCGTCAGATCGCCGCGCTCATCAGCGTGGGGACCGCCCTTCACCTCAGCGGGCTCGGCATGGACCGTCTGGGCATCTGCGCGGCAGGCGAGTGCTCGAAGGCGTACGCCGACATCTCCCGCAACGGCCGCCAGCGCTACTGCAGCACGACCTGCGCCAACCGCGAAGCCGTACGCCGGCACCGCGCGACACGAGCCTCAGCGACGGTCTAGCGGCCGCGCGCGTGCAGGGTCCTGGCGGCGCGGCTGTCGACCAGCGTCACGGCGAGCAAGCTCGCGGCCGTCACTCGACCCGCCCGGCCACCGCGACCGACGACGACCGCGGTCCCCACGTTGGCAACGGCCCGCGCCGCCAGCCAGGGCCATCTGGGCGTACCGACGAGCAGGCCCGGCGCCAGTGCAAGATCGAGCAGGCCGATCTTGCGCGCAGTCCCCGGATCACCGATGCCGGTCAGCGCTCCCGCGCGACGGGGATCGACCACGAGTGCCGAGCCGGTGACGAGGGTGACGAGCCCCGCGATCCGGCTCGCCTGCAGCGCTGCCTTCTCATCCATCTGCCGATCCTAGGTCGCGGGCGCCCCTGATGGTGCCCAGATTGCCCCGCACCGTCTGCAAGAGCTCGCCCCACACGACGACGACAGCGACATCGATGCCGAGCACTTCCGCCGGATCCGGTGACAGCATCAGAAGCGGTGACTGGGTCCCTACCTCCAGCGCATCGTTGTCGCCATGCGTGCCGGCCGAGATGACGGCCGGATGGCCGATGGCACGCTCGATCGCTGCTTCCAGCTCGGCCTGGCTGTAGCGGCACGTACGCACGGTCACCGTCAAGTAGTCGGGTGCATCGTTGACGACCGCACGAACGGCTGGCGGGATCGTTCCGGCAAACGCCACGTCGAGCTTCCAGCGAGAGGTGCGTTCGATGTAGCCGAAGGAGTCGAAGCGTTCCGTCACATCATGGAGCCGGTCCGTGTAGTCGGACTCTTCGGCGGAATAGACGACCTCGCCCTCGCCGCCGTCCTGCTGTGTCGACATCAACGAACAGCCTGACAACATCAACACCGCCACGAAGAACGTGACCAGCGGCAGAGAGCGCGAGCTGGGTGACATGTGCAGAAGGTATCGGCCTGGGTCGGCCGTTGGCGCCGCTACGAGGGGAGCCGCTCACCTGTGCCGTGGGCGGAGCTGGTGAGCTCGGCACCTCGGGTGGGCTGGCTGATCTCGGCCCACACCGCGTCCAGGGAGAGGCCCAGGACCCCGGCGATCGCTGCGATGGTCGGGAAGGCAGGAGTGGCGACGCGACCCGACTCGATCTTGCGGAGAGTCTCCGGTGAGACGCGGGCGTCGAGAGCGGTCTCCAGGATCGAGCGGTCCCCTCTGGCCAGACGTAGCAGGGCCCCGAGGCGCTGCCCGCGCTCGACCTCCGCGGGGGTGAGGGGCAACCTGACCATGGAGGGATTCTAGTACCGGGATAATATGGCCGGGATAGTTATTGGCCGGCGAGGAGGCGCTGCATGATCGAGATCCTGAACCCCCACGAACTCCCTCGAGCGAAGGAGGCAGGGACTCTGGTCGCCGACATCCTGCAGTCGGTGAAGAGCCGCACCGCAGTCGGCACCAACCTCCTCGACATCGACCGATGGGTCCAGGCGATGATCGTCGACGCCGGCGGGCTGTCCTGCTACGTCGACTACGAACCCTCTTTCGGCCGCGGGCCTTTCGGGCACTACATCTGTACGTCGGTCAACGACGCCGTGCTCCACGGCCTGCCGCACGACTACACGCTCGCCGACGGCGACCTCCTGACGCTCGACCTCGCGGTCTCCAAGGCAGGCCTCGTTGCGGACTCCGCCATCAGCTTCATCGTGGGAGACCTGCGGCCTCCCGAGAGCGTCGCGATGATCGACGCCACCGAGCGCGCGCTGCATGCAGGGATCACCGCTGCTCAGCCAGGAGCTCGCATCGGCGACATCTCGTACGCCATCGGGGAGGTCCTCAGCGAGGCCGGTTATCCGATCAACACCGAGTTCGGCGGTCACGGCGTCGGATCCACGATGCATCAGGATCCGCACGTCGCGAACACCGGCCGCCCTGGTCGTGGATACAAGCTTCGGCCGGGGCTCCTGCTGGCGCTGGAGCCCTGGATCATGGCAGACACCGCTGAGCTCGTCACCGACTCCGACGGCTGGACGCTCAGGAGCGCGACCGGATGCCGGACGGCGCACAGCGAGCACACCATCGCGATCACCGGGGACGGAGCCGAGATCCTGACCCTGCCCACGCAGGCGCAGTCGGTCGCCTAGGTGAACCTGTGGAAGGGTCGTCTTCAGAGGTCAGACATTTCCCAGGGGAGAGACATGACTGAGACCCAGACTTTCCGCATTGCCTCGATCCCCGCCGACGGCGTCGGCGCAGAAGTCGTCGCTGCCGGCCACAGTGTCCTAGACGCGCTCGAGTCCGCGTCCGGCGGCGCGTACCGGTTCGCCTGGGAGGAGTTCCCATGGGGCTGCGGGTACTACACGAAGACCGGCAAGATGATCGCCGACGACGGGCCCGAGCAGCTCGAGTCGTTCGACGCGATCTACTTCGGTGCAGTCGGCTGGCCGACGGTCCCTGACCACATCAGCCTCTGGGGCCTGCGCCTACGCCTGTGCCAGGGCTTCGACCAGTGGGCCAACGTCCGCCCCGTCAACTTCCTCCCCGGCATCACGAGTCCGCTCCGCAAGGCGGACAGCACCGACCTCGACTGGGTCGTCGTACGAGAGAACTCCGAGGGTGAGTACGCGGGGTTCGGAGGCCGCAACTTCGCGGGTCGTGACGGGCGGGGCCAGATCGCGACCCAGTCGGCGGTGTTCACCGAGGTCGGATGCGATCGGATCATGCGCTTCGCCTTCGAGCTGGCACGCACCCGGGCGCACAAGAAGGTCTCGAGCGTGACCAAGAGCAACGCCCAGCAGTACGGGATGGTGCTGTGGGACGAGGTCTTCGCCGACGTCTCGAGGGACTACCCGGACGTCGAGACGGAGAGCGTGCTCGTCGACGCGATGTCGGCGAAGTTCGTCCTGCGCCCGGAGGACCTGTCCGTCGTCGTCGCCTCGAACCTCAACGCCGACATCTTGTCCGATCTCGGCAGTGCTCTCGCAGGCAGTCTCGGCCTCGCAGCGAGCGCGAACCTCAATCCGGAGCGCCGTTATCCGAGCATGTTCGAACCCGTCCACGGGTCCGCCCCGGACATCGCGGGCCAGGGCATCTGCAACCCGATCGGTGCGATCGGCAGTGCTGCGCTGATGCTCGACCACCTCGGGCTGCACGACGAGGCGAAGCGGGTCCAGCGCGCGATCGAGGCCACCTGCGCCCAGGGCGTCCTCACCCGTGACGTCGGGGGCGACGCGTCGACCGAAACGGTCACCGGCGCGGTGATCGACAACTTGGCGGGCTGAGCCGCGTCACGGCCCAGTCCCGTGCCGGTCGGGGATCCGTCGGGTGGCGACGACGTGCTCGGCCACAGTGAGGAGTCGCGTGTTGGTGATCGACGAGACGCGCTGGAGGAACTGGAAGGCGCGGGTGGTGTCAAGGCCGTATCTCTCCATCACGATCCCCATCGCCTGGCCGATGGTCGTGCGGGTGTGTGCTGACCGGCTGCGGTGCTCGATCTCGCGTGAGGACGCGAGGGCGACCGCGACGTGTGCGGCCATGGCGATACCGACCACCTGGTCGTGCTCGTCGAAGGCGTCGACGCGTTCGGAGTACATGGTGAGCGCCCCGTAGTCGTCGGCGGTGGTGAATAGCTGGAAACAGAGGACGCTGCCGAACCCCAGGTCGTGGTGGACGCGCCGGCTCCAGGACGGCCATCGTTCCTCGTGGGCCAGGTCGCGTACCAACGTGGTCTCCTGATCGACGATCGTGTCAAGAGAGGGGCCCTCGCCGACCTCGTACTGCAGCAGATCTGCGTCACGGGCCCGCGGGCCGGTGGTGTTGAGAGTCTCGATCCGGCCGCCCCGCAGGATGAGGCTGACCGTGGCCTCGCTGCAGCCGGCGATGGTCTCCAGCGCCATGGCGAGTGCCTGATCGATCGTGTCGGACTCGTTGCTCTGGTCGCGGAGGGATCGCGCCAGCTCGGCGAAACGGTCTTCGGGATCTTGCTCGCGCGACATCTCGCCACACTAGTCGTGAAGCGCGCGGGGGAGATCTCACCGAGCCGGCCGGCTGAGGCGGCTCTCTAGGCTGCTGATGAACTCGTCCGCCATCGCGAGCTGTGCCTCGAGCCGGGCGCGCCGCTCGGCAGCGTCTTCGAGGACGGCGACCAGCCGGCGCGTCGCCTCGTCGGCCGCGTCGGTGTCGGCCGCGGGATCGGCCAGGGTCTCGATGTCGCGCATGGCAACGCTCATCTGGTCGAGACTGAACCCGAGCGGCTTCATCCGGCGGATCGCGAGGATCTTCTCGACGTCGTCCTCGGTGTACAGCCGGAACCCGCCCTCGGTGCGGCCGGACGGACGTAGCAGCCCGACCTCGTCCCAGTGACGCAGCGACCGGAGCGAGAGCTCGGTGCGTGCGGCGACCTCGCCGATGTGCATGGCGGATCCCATGGTGACCTCTTTCACTGGGCGACGATTCCAACTCTACCCTTACGTGAGGGTAGGGTTGGCGCGGCCGACCAGTCCGAACGGAGCACTTCTTGACCACGCTCACCAGCCGCACGACCGGCCCTGAGCCGACCGTGCGCGAGGCCCTGCGGTCCCCGAGGCTGCTCCGTACGGAGGTGCTCGCCGGCCTCGTCGTCGCCCTGGCCTTGATCCCCGAGGCGATCTCCTTCTCCATCATCGCCGGGGTCGACCCGCGGGTCGGGCTGTTCGCCTCGTTCACGATGGCGGTCGCGATCTCGTTCCTCGGTGGGCGTCCAGCCATGATCTCCGCGGCGACCGGTGCCGTCGCGCTCGTCATCGCACCGGTGATGCGGGACCACGGCTACGACTACCTGATCGCCACCGTGCTGCTGGGCGGCCTCATCCAGGTCGTCCTCGCGCTCGGCGGGGTCGCGAGGCTGATGCGGTTCATCCCGCGCTCGGTGATGGTCGGGTTCGTGAACGCCCTGGCGATCCTGATCTTCGAGGCACAGATCGACCACCTGATCGACGTGCCGTGGATGGTCTACCCGATGATCGCGGTCGGGATCGCCGTCATCGTCGGCTTCCCCCGCGTCAACAAGGTCATCCCCGCCCCGCTCGTCGCGATCGTCGCCCTCACTGCCTTCACGCTGCTGGCCGCGGTCAACGTCCCGAACGTCGGTGACGAGGGCGACTTGCCCGACAGCCTGCCGTCATGGTTCGTCCCCGACGTCCCGTTCAGCCTCGAGACCCTGCAGATCGTCGCGCCGTACGCCCTCGCGATGGCGCTGGTCGGCCTCCTCGAGTCGCTGCTCACCGCCAAGCTCGTCGACGACATCACCGACACCCGCTCCGACAAGACCCGCGAGGCCCTCGGTCAGGGTGCGGCCAACGTCATCACCGGATTCTTCGGCGGTATGGGCGGCTGCGCCATGATCGGCCAGACCATGATCAACGTGAAGGCGTCCGGTGCTCGCACCCGGATCTCCACGTTCCTCGCGGGCGTGCTCCTCCTCATCCTGGTCGTGGGGTTCGGCGACGTGGTCGCGCTCATCCCGATGGCGGCCCTGGTGGCGGTGATGATCATGGTCTCGGTCGGCACCTTCGACTGGCACTCCGTCCGCCCCGCCACCCTGCGGCGGATGCCGAAGTCCGAGACCGCGGTCATGGTCGTCACCGTCCTCGTCACTGTCTTCACGCACAACCTCGCGATCGGGGTGGTGGTGGGGGTCCTGGTCGCGATGACCCTCTTCGCTCGACGCGTCGCTCGCCTGACCGAGACGGAGCGAGACCTCGTCGAGGACGGGCACGGCGCCGCGACGGCGGTCTACCGGGTCACGGGCGAGCTGTTCTTCGCCTCCAGCAACGACCTCTACACCCAGTTCGACTACGCCGGCGACCCGGACACGGTCGTCATCGACCTCTCCGGCGCACACGTGTGGGACGCGTCGACGGTCGCCTCGCTCGACGCGATCGCGACCAAGTACGCACGCAAGGGCAAGTCCGTCACGATCACCGGCCTCAACCGGGCGAGCGCCGAGCGTCATCGCCGCTTGACGGGTCAGCTCTCGGCGCGCTGACGGCCGCTCAGCCGCAGGATCAGCGGCGACCTTCGGCCAGCAGGTCGGCGAGCCCGCCGCGCGCATCCTCGGTCATGAGCCGCTCTGCCTCGGCGCCGTCGCCCCCGCGGAGCGCGACGACCAGCGCCCGGTGGCTGTCGTACCGGTCGCGCCCGAAGTCGGGGTCGTGGTCGATCGCCTCGAGGATCCGGGCGTGGCGTTCGGGACGGGAGAAGACGCGTGCCTGGTCGAGGAGGCGTACGAGGACGGGGTTCCCGGCGCACGCGTCGAGCGCGTCGTTGAAGCGCTGCATCGCGTCCAGGAGCAGGTCGACGTAGCGGTCGAGCGGCTCGCCGTTGCGATTCCTCTGGACGAGGAGGATCAGCAGGTCGTCGGCCTCGTCGAGGATCCTGTCGAGGGCGTCGAGCTGGTCGGGCGTCGCGTGCCGTGCGGCGAACCGCGCCACCATCCCGCGTAGGGCGACCTCCACCTCGGCGAGGTCCGAGATGGCTCCGTCGCCGATCTGCGCGACCTCGACCGTGCGCGGGCCGGTCCGTTCGAGGAGGCCGTCCTGCTCGAGCCGGCGGATCGCCTCGCGGATCGGCGTCGGGCTGACGGACAGGCGCTCGGCGAGACCCCGCTCGGTGACCTTCTGTCCGGGGCGCAGCTCGCCCGTCGTCACAGCAGCGCGGATGGACCGGTACGCACGGTCGGCCAGCGTGTCGGAAGCGAGGTGGGTGGAGAGCTCGGAGGGCACGAGGTCAGCCTAGCCGGATACGCCATCGCATGTGGCTTTGCAACTCTTGACAGTCTTGCTATAGCAAAATAGTGTGACGCGAGCCACGTACGGGCGTCCCCCTACTGTTTCCGTTGAGGAGCCACCGCATGTCGACAACGGCGTCAAAGACACCAAGGTCCCAGCGTTCGACAGAACGACGCATCACGTTCTTCGTCGCGCTCGCGGTGTTCGCGCAGGAGTCCACGTGGAACTTCTACGACAGCCAGGTGCCGCCCCTCCTGCGCGAGCACATCACCAGCGCCGCGATCGTCGGCCTGTGCATGGGCATGGACAACCTCTTCGGCATCTTCATCCAGCCGTGGATGGGCAACCGGTCCGACAACACCCGGACGTCGTGGGGTCGGCGCATGCCTTACCTGGTCGTCGGCATGCCGCTCGCTGCGATCCTCTTCGTCGTCATCCCGCACGCCGACGCCTCGCTGCCGATGCTGCTCGCCGTGATCTTCGCGTACGCCCTGGTCGCCAACTCGTTCAAGCCGATCGCCGAGTCGCTCATGCCGGACTTCATCGCGCCGGAGCGACGCAGCCGCGCCAACGCGGCCGTCAAGATCGCCTCTGCGCTGACCGTCATCGTCGCGGCGCTCATCAGCATCCTCGTCGTGGACGAGCATCCGAAGGGAGCGTTCGCGATCCCGGCGGCGCTGATGCTGGTCTCGATCGCCGTGCTCGCGTGGAAGGTGCGCGACAGCAGGTCCGCGGGCTACCAGGCCGCTCTCGAGGAGGACGCCGCCGGCGAGAACGGGAAGGCGCCGCGTGTCCTCGTCCGTGACGTCATCCGCGACATCGTCCGAGACGAGGACCGCAGCCGGCTCCTCCTGGTCGCGTCGATCTTCCTCTTCGGCTGCGCCTGGGCCGCATCGCGGGCGCTCCTCACGCCGTACGGCCAGGAGGTGCTCGGCCTGTCCCGTGGCGACGCCGGTGGGCTCACCCTCCCGGCGGGCGTGGCCTACATCGTGGCGGCCTACCCCGCGGCGCTGATCGCCGAGAAGGTCGGCCGGATCAGAGTGATGCTCTGGGGAATGGCGGTGTTCGCAGGAGCGATGGTGTTCGGCGGCATCGTCCAGACACCGACCGCGACGGTCGTCGCGTTCTGCGTCGGAGCGGCGGGTGCGGCGGGGTTCATGATCAACGCCGTGGTCGTCCTCTGGAACCTCGCACCCTCGGCCCGGGTCCTGGGGACGTACGCCGGGATCTACACCGTGGGCTGGGCCTCCGGCGGCTTCCTCGGCCCGGCGATCGTCGGCGGCGCCGTCGACCTCACGAGCTGGTCGAGCATGCTGTTCGACATCGCTGTGCTCACCGCGTTCGCCCTGCTCGTCGTCAGCCGGGTCAGCATGCTCCAGCGGCGCCGGACGGACGGGGTGGCACTGTGACCACGCGGGTCCTGATCACCACCGACTACCTGCGGCCGGGCGACGCGGTCGACGACTACCTCCGCGACGCAGGGATGCAGACCCTCCATCTTCCGATGCACGGCGCGCGTGACCCGCGGGAGCTCGTCGCCGCCCTCGCCGGCGTCGATGCCGCGCTGATCGCGAACGAGCCGATGACGGACGGCGTGCTCCGTCACGCCGACCGCCTCCGCGTCGTCGTCCGGACGGGTGTCGGCTACGACTCGGTCGACGTCGTGGCCGCCGCTCAGCACGGCATCAGCGTCAGCAACCTGCCGGGGATCAACGCGAACGCGGTCGCGGAGTTCACGCTCGGGTTGCTCCTCACGTCGGCGCGACGCCTCGTGCAGCTGAGCGCCGGTGTCGCCGCGGGCGGCTGGCCGCGCGGTGACGGCCACGAGCTGCGCGGATCAACCCTCGGCTTGATCGGCCTGGGCGCCTCGGCCCGCGCCGTCGTCCCGCTGGCTCGCGCGTTCGGCATGGAAGTGCTGTGCACGACGCGCGTGCCGGCCGACGAGCGCACGGACGTGGCGGCCACGGTCGTCGGCCTCGACGAGCTCCTGGCCCGCTCCGACTACGTCTCGATCCACACCGCGCTCGACGAGACCACCCGCGGGCTCATCGACGCCGCAGCCCTGGCACGCATGAAGCCGACCGCCGTCCTCCTCAACACGGCGCGCGGCGGCATCGTCGACGAGCCCGCCCTGGCCGACGCCGTACGACGCGGCGTGATCGCGGGCGCCGCACTCGACGTGGTCGCCGCCGAGCCGCTCCCCGCCGACAGCGTGCTCCGGGGGATCGACGGGATCGTCATCACGTCACACATGGCCGGCCAGACCGCCGAGGCGCGCGCCGCCGCCGGCATCCGAGGAGCGGAGGAGCTCGTCGCCGCGCTCGCCGGCCGCGCCCAGCACCGCGTCAACGCTCACCTGCTCGACGCGAGAGGAGTGTCAGCATGAACGGCTACCGCATCGCGGTGATCCCCGGCGACGGCATCGGAGGCGAGGTCACGGCCCCGACCGTGGACGTGCTCCGGCACCTCGCCGACCTCGCGGGCTTCGAGATCGCGTTCGACCAGCTCGACTGGTCCTGCGCCCGCTACCAGGAGACCGGCGCGATGATGCCGGCCGACGGGCTCGACCAGATCCGCGAGCACGACGCGATCCTGCTCGGTGCCGTCGGGTGGCCGGGAGTTCCCGACCACGTCTCGCTGTGGGGGCTGCTCATCCCGATCCGGCGCCGGTTCCAGCAGTACGTGAACCTCCGGCCGATCAGCGTGATGCCAGGTCTGCCGGGGCCGCTCAGCGCCCCCGGAGAGGTGGACTTCGTCGTCGTCCGGGAGAACGTCGAGGGCGAGTACTCCGAGATCGGCGGCCGGTTCGCCAGCGGCACCCCGCAGGAGATGGCGGTCCAGGAGGCGGTGTTCACGCGGGCCGGCGTCACCCGCGTCGTCGACTACGCGTTCGACCTCGCGTCGACTCGTCGCGGCCACGTCACCTCGGCGACGAAGTCCAACGGCATCGTCCACACCATGCCGTTCTGGGACGAGATCGTGCGTGAGCGGGCCGAGCGCCACCCGCGGGTGGAGTGGCGTCAGGAGCACATCGACGCGCTCGCCGCGAAGCTGGTGCTGCAGCCCTCGTCCTTCGACGTGATCGTCGGGTCGAACCTGTTCGGCGACATCCTCAGCGACCTCGCCGCCGCAGTCGCCGGCAGTATCGGCATCGCCCCGTCAGCGAACCTCAACCCCGAGGGCGAGTTCCCGTCGATGTTCGAGCCGGTGCACGGCTCCGCGCCCGACATCGCCGGCAAGGGCATCGCGAACCCGATCGGCGCGCTGTGGTCGGCGTCGATGATGCTCGACCACCTCGGTGAGAAGGACTCGGCCGCGGCGCTGCTCGGCGCGATACGGACGACGCTCGCAGCGGCCGAGGTCCGCACGCCCGACCTCGGCGGCACCGCGACGACGACCGACTTCGCCGCCGCCGTGCAGGAGGCGATCTCCCTGTGACCTCCACGTCTCACCACGACCAGCAGACCCCGACCAGAGGACGACCATGACCACGACCAAGGACCCGCAGCAGACGGAGTCGGTACGCATCCTCGTCCCGGCCGGCATGCTCGGTGCGGGCTTCGCGGAGTCGACGGTGGAGCGGGGCATCGCGCTCGGTGCCGACGTCATCTCCATCGACGGAGGCTCGACCGACTCCGGGCCCGCCTACCTGGGCGCGTCCAAGCCCAAGACGACCGCCGCAGCGGTCGCTCGCGACCTGCGCATCATGCTCACGGCGGCCGCAGGCGCCGGCATCCCGGTGATCGTCGGGTCGTGCGGCACGAGCGGCACGGACGCCGGTGTCGACTGGGTGGCGGGCATCGCCGCGCAGGTGATGCGCGAGGAGGGGCTCGATCTCACCGTCGCCCGGATCTACAGCGAGCAGTCCGCCGCCGACCTCAAGGAGCACCTCGACGCCGGGCGTACGCACCCGCTGCCGCCGATGGGCGAGCTCAGCGTCGAGGTCCTCCAGAGCTGCACCCACATCGTCGGCATGATGGGTCACGAACCGATCGTCGCGGCCCTGGAAGCCGGTGCGCAGGTCGTGCTGGCCGGACGCGCCACCGACACGGCCGTAGCGGCGGCCTTCCCGCTCATGAAGGGGATGCCGGCAGGACCCACCTGGCACGTCTCGAAGATCGTCGAGTGCGGCGGCCAGTGCACCACGAACCCGCGCTCCGGTGGCGTGATCGCGACGATCGACGCAGACGGCTTCACCATCGAGCCCCTCGACCTCGACGCCGCCTGCACGCCGACCTCGGTCTCCGCGCACATGCTGTACGAGACCGTCAACCCGTTCCAGATGCGCGAGCCGGACGGCACGATCGACGTCAGCGAGGCGACGTACGAGGCGCTGGACGAGCGACGCGTCCGGGTCGAGGGCTCGCAGTTCCACGTGGCTGACCAGCACACGATCAAGCTCGAGGGTGCGCGCCTCACGGGCTACGAGACGCTCTCCTTCGCCGCGATCCGCGACCCGCTCGTGCTCGCGGACATCGACGGCTGGGCGGACCTGCTCCGTACGATCCTGGAGCAGCGCGTCTCGCAGACGCTCGGGCTCGGCCCGGACGACTACGAGTTCGACATCCGCCTGTACGGCCACAACGCGGTGCTCGACAACCTCGAGCCGGCCACGGGACCACCCCGTGAGGTCGGCGTGATGCTGCTCGTCAGCGCCGCCGACCAGGCCACCGCGACGGCCGTCGCCAAGGTCGCGAACCCGCTGATGCTGCACCTGCCCACCCCGGACATGGACTACCTGCCGAGCTTCGCGTTCGCGACGTCGCCGGCCGAGATCGAGCGCGGAGCCGCGTACGAGTTCGTCCTGAACCACGTCGTCGACTCGACGACCCCGACCAGCATGTTCCGGATCGAGACGAAGGAGGTCCTCGCATGACGCACGACACGATCACGCTCGGCGAGGTCGCGCTGGAGGTCCGCTCGAAGAACGCCGGACCGTTCTGGGTCACGATGGAGCTCTTCATGCGCGACGAGGTGTCGTACGCGCTCGCGGCCGACGCGTCGTACGTCAACGAGGAGGTCGTCGCTGCGCTGTACGGCGTCGAGGCGGGCGCCGTCCAGCTGTTCAGGATCCCGTCGCTCAACGTCGTCAAGATCTCGTTCCCACGGCCCATCAGCCAAGGGTCGCTCCGCGACCGCGACATGCACGCCGGGCAGCACCACGTGCCGCTCGCGCTGGTCCGGGTCCCCGCACCAGTCGCGTAGCCGTCAGTCGCGCACCGGTGCGTCGGTCTTCGCGCGGATGTCGTCGGCGGTCATGCCCGGACACACCTGGACGAGCTTCAGCCCGTCCGGCGTGACGTCCAGGACGGCCAGGTCGGTGATGATCCGGTCGACGACTCCCGCACCGGTGAGCGGCAGCGTGCACTCCTCGACGATCTTGGGCGTGCCGTCCTTCGCGACGTGGTCGGTGATCACGACGACGCGGCGGGTGCCGGCCACGAGGTCCATCGCGCCGCCCATGCCCTTGACGAGCTTGCCGGGCACGGTCCAGTTGGCGAGGTCGCCGTTCGCGCCGACCTGCAGCGCCCCGAGGATCGCCACGTCGACGTGGCCGCCGCGGATCATCGCGAACGACGTCGCCGAGTCGAAGATGCTCGCGCCCGGTGCTGCGGTGACGGTCTGCTTGCCGGCGTTGATCAGGTCAGCGTCCTCCTCGCCCTCGTAGGGGAACGGGCCGATCCCGAGGAGGCCGTTCTCGCTCTGCAGCGACACCGAGACACCCTCCGGCAGGTGGTTGGCCACGAGGGTCGGGATGCCGATGCCGAGGTTCACGTAGTCGCCGTCGCTCAGCTCGAGTGCCGCGATAGCGGCCATCTCGTCACGGGTCCAAGCCATGGTCAGGCCTCCTCGGTCGTGCTGGCGGGGCGGGGGCGCGTCGTACGCTGCTCGATCGGGTACTCGCGGGGGCTCGACGCAATGACGCGGTCGACGTAGATCCCAGGGGTGTGCACGTCGTCGGGATCGAGATAGGTGTCGAGCACGTGCTGGGCATCGACGACGGTCGTGCGTCCGCAGGTCGCGACGATCGGGTTGAAGTTGCGCGCCGTCAGCCGGTAGCGGAGGTTGCCCTCGGGGTCGACGGTGTGCGCGTGGACGAGCGCGAGGTCGGCGACGATGCCGCGCTCGAGCACGCACGTCTCGCCGTCGAACTCCTCGGTCGGCTTGCCCTCGGCGACCGGCGTGCCGACGCCGGTCCGGGTGTAGAACGCGGCGATCCCCGCGCCCCCGGCGCGCATGCGCTCAGCGAGCGTGCCCTGCGGCGTGAACTCGACCTCGAGCGCCCCGTCGAGGAACTGCCTCGCGAACAGCGCGTTCTCGCCGACGTACGACGCGATGACCTTGGTGACCTGGCTGCTCTCGAGGAGGATCCCGAGGCCCTTGCCGTCCACGCCCATGTTGTTGGACACCACGGTGAGGTCCTGGACACCCGAGTCGCGGACGGCCTCGATCAGGTCGAACGGGTTGCCCGACAGGCCGAACCCTCCGACAGCGATCGTCATGCCGTCGTGCAACATGCCGTCGAGCGCCGCCTGAGCGTCGTCGCGGAGCTTCCTCATCGATGTGCCTCCGTCCATCCAGTGGTCACGTCGAGTGAACGCGATGCGGGTCTTCTCGTCAATGATCCCGGACTTGTCCCTGGGATTCCTCTCGGTCGGCGGTCAACCTCCGCCTCCAGCGTCCACTCAGCGGATACCTCGTACGATCGTGGCATGGCGCAGTCCTCCCAGCTCGTCGGTCGCGTCGGCCGGATCCTGCGCGCCGTTGCTGCCGGGTCGAGCGACGGCGTGACGACGAGCGACCTCGCGCGCGACACCGAGCTGCCCCGTGCGACGACGCACCGCCTCCTGGAGTCGCTCGCCGCGGAAGGCATGCTGGACCGCGACGGCGCCACCGGCCGCTGGTTCCTCGGCCCTGAGCTCTACGTGCTCGGCACCCGAGCCGCGTCGCGGTTCGACGTGACGCGCGAGGCGCGGGGCAGCGTACGCCGGCTGGCCGAGGCGACCGGTGAGAGCGCGTTCTTCTCGGTCCGCCGCGGCGACGAGACAGTGGTCCTGCTGCGCGAGGACGGGGCGTTCCCCATCCGCTCCTTCGTGCTGTACGAGGGAGCGCGGTTCCCGCTCGGGGTGGTATCCGCAGGTCTCGTGGTGCTGTCGTACCTGAGCGACGACGACATCGACGACTACCTGAGGCGGGCGGACCTCACGACCCAGTGGGGCGCCGCCCACGAGCCGGCGTCCGTGCGGGAACGGATCGCCCGGACGCGCGAGGCGGGGTGGGCGGTCAACCCCGGTCTGGTCGTCGAGGGCAGCTGGGGGATGGCCGCCGCGGTGTTCGACACGGCGGGCGCACCGCGCGGGGCGCTCACGCTCACCGGGATCGAGTCGCGGTTCCGTCCCGAGCGACAGGCCGAGCTGGGGCGGCTGCTGCTGGACGAGGCGCACCGGCTCTCGCGCGCCCTGGGTTGAGGGTCAGCCCTCGGACGTGCGGATCCAGCCGCGGCGGACGCCCTCGTCCACCATCAGACCCGCTGCGTCGCCGAGTGCGGCGGACGCGGCGACGACGCCGGCCTCGCGGGCTCGGACCCGTGCCTCGGTCGCGCCCGGCATCGACCAGGTCCCGCCACCCGCGAGCCAGTTGAGCAGCATCGGCTGCAAGCGGTCGATCCCCTTGCCGAACCGTGCCTCGGGTGTCGCGCCGGCCTCGAACTCGTCCCACAGCTCCCGGATCTCGCGTGCCTGGTCCGCAGGGAGCAGCGAGAAGAGCCGGTCGGCCGCAGCCTCCTCGCGCGCCTGCTGGTCCAGGACGGCCTGCGGGTCGTAGACAGGGCTGTCGCCGGCGTACACCTCGACCAGGTCGTGCACGACCACGAGCTTCACGGCGTGCCCGACGTCGATCGGGGCGTCCGCGTACTCGGCGAGCAGCACGACCATCAGGGCGAGGTGCCACGAGTGCTCGGCATCGTTCTCGCGCCGGTCCGCGGCAGCCAGCGGCGATGCGCGGAGCACCGTCTTGAGCCGGTCGGCCTCGGCGATGAACGTCAGCTGAGCGGCGAGTCGTTCGTCGATGCCGTCCGGCAGGGGTTGGAGGTCGAGGATCAGCGCGTCGTCTTCCACGCCTCCGACACTCTCACGCGATGAGTTCGGCGCAGGTGGGCGGTCACTCCTGCCATGGGGCGACCAGTCGAGAATGCAGACAAAGGCGAGGCGCGAGAGCCGCGGACGATCCCGGACACCAGGATCCTTCGCCCGGGCGACGACGGGTACGACCGTGCCCGCCAGGTGTGGAACGCGATGGTGGACCACCGGCCGGCGATGATCGTGCGCTGCCGAGACGTCGGCGACGTGGCGGCTGCCGTGCAGACGGCCCGACGCGACGGGCTCGAGATCGGGGTGCGGTCCGGCGGCCACAGCGTCATCGGGCACGCGGTGCCGGACGGCGGCCTGATGATCGACCTGACGCCGATGGGAGGCGTCCGCGTCGACCCGCGACGGCGGCGCGCTTGGGTCCAGGGCGGCGCCCTCCTCGGCGCGCTCGACGCGGCCACCCAGCCGTACGGGCTGGCCACCACGGCCGGCAACGTCTCGCACACCGGTGTGGGCGGGCTGGCCCTCGGCGGCGGGATGGGGTGGCTCGCCCGCCAGTACGGGCTGACCTGCGACAACGTCGTCTCCTTCGAGGTGGTCACGGCGACGGGCGACGTCGTGCGCGCGGCGGCGGATGAGAACCCGGAGCTGTACTGGGGCCTGCGGGGCGGCGGTGGCAACTTCGGGGTGGTGACGGAGTTCGAGCTCCGGCTGCACGACACGGGAACCCGCACGCTGAGCGTCGAGCTCGACTTTCCGGCGGACGAGGCAGCACCGGCCGTCGCGCGTTGGCGCGACCTGAGCGCCATGGCGCCGCGACGGGCGACGTACGCCGCCAGCATCTGGGCGGGGGTGGTCACGCTCGGGTTCGTCTGGATCGGTGATCCCGACGAGGGGCGCGAGCACGCGCGCCAGCTGGAAGCGCTCGGGCACCCTGTCGCCGAGCGCGTCGTCGAGCTGTCGTACGTCGACCTCCAGCGACGCGAGGACAGCGCTGAAGGCCATGCGCTGAGGCGCTACTGGAAGGGTCACTACTTCCGGGACCTCACGGACGCCGCGATCGAGGTGCTCGTCGCCCAGGACCCTTCGGTCGCGTCGAGCCTCCAGGCCTACGGCGGCGCGATCGCCGACGTGCCGGACGACGAGACGGCCTACAGCCAGCGCGGCACGACCTTCGAGTACGTCGCTGCAGTCCGCTGGACGGATCCGGACGAGGACGAGTCGCGCATCGCGGCGGCCCGAGCAGCGGGGGCCCGCCTGGAGCACTTCGCGAGCGGCGTCTATGTCAACGTGCTCAGCGACGACGGCGCGGCCGGCGTGCGAAGGGCGTACCCGCCGGCGAAGCTCGCCCGGCTCACCGCCCTCAAGGACATGTTCGACCCCGACAACGTCTTCCACCTGAACCAGAACATCCCGCCGTCCGCAGCCCCGGCGTCCTGACGTGATCTAGCGTGTTCTCCGGCGCCGGACGGGCGCCGCAGCAGGAGGAGGCGCCATGACCACGACCCCCGCACGAGGTGCCGGCATCGACCGGCTCAATGCGATCTACCGCGCGGGCGTGCTCGGCCGCCGCCCCGCCGTGCCGGCCGACTTCGGTGAGCTCGAGCGGCGTGCCAAGAAGGTGAGCAGCGCCAAGGCGTGGGCGTACGTGGCGGGTGGCGCCGGCGAGGGACGGACCGTCCGCCGCAACCGTGCGGCCTTCGACCAGTGGGCCATCGTCCCCGCGATGGCCTCGGCGCCCGGCGACCGCGATCTCTCCGTCGAGCTTCTCGGCGCCCGGCACGCGAGCCCGCTCCTGCTCGCGCCGGTCGGTGCCGCGGCGCTCATGAAGGACGACAGCGACCTCCACATCGCTCGCGCCGCCGCGGCGACCGCCAGCACGTACGTCATGTCCAACCAGGGCTGCAGCCCGATGGAGGAGTGCGCCGCCGAGATGGGCGACGCGTCCCGGTGGTTCCAGCTCTACTGGAGCAAGGACGAGGGGCTCGTCGACAGTCTGATCCAGCGCGCCGAGGCGATCGGCGCCGGTGCCCTCGTGGTCACCCTCGACACCACCGTCCTCGGCTGGCGTCCGCAGGACCTCAACCTCGGCTCGCTCCCCTTCAGCCGGGGCATCGGGATCGCGCAGTACACCTCCGACCCGCGGTTCCAGGAGATCGTGCGCGAGCGGCTGGCGTCGCCGTCCGAGAAACCGTCCGTCGAGGTCACGCTCGGCGCCGTCCGCACCCTGCTCGACATGTCGCGCAACCACCCCGGCGACTTCTGGGACAACGTCCGCTCACCGCAGCCCCGCGCGTCCGTCGAGACGTTCCTCGACATCTACTCCAACCCCGGCCTCAGCTGGGACCACCTGGCCACCCTGCGCGAGCGGACGTCGCTGCCGGTGGTGCTCAAAGGGATCCTGCGTCCCGACGACGCTCGCCGCGCACTCGAGCTCGGCGTCGACGCGATCGTGGTGTCCAACCACGGCGGACGCCAGATCGACTCCTCGATCGCCTCGCTCGACGCGCTGCTGGACGTCCGCGCGGAGATCGGGCCCGAGCCGACCGTGCTGCTGGACAGCGGCATCAGGACCGGAGCCGACGTCTTCACCGCACTCGCGCTCGGGGCGGACGCCGTGCTGCTGGGCAGGCCGTACGTCTACGGCCTCGCGCTCGCGGGTCAGCGCGGTGTCGAGGACGTCATCCGCAACGTCGTCGCCGAGCTCGACCTCACGATGGCGCTCAGCGGGACGAGAGACGTGGGCTCGATCGGTCGCGGTCACGTGGTCGAGTCACGCTCCTGAGCTGCCGGCGGAGCGTCACCCTATGCTCCCCGCATGGCCCACGTCAGCACGTTCACGATCGAGATGCGCAGTGAGCGTGGGCGTGACCTCGCCGTCCTCCACGCCGACGGCGTCCCGATCGCCCGGCTCCTCGACGGACACGAGCCCCTGCCCGCCGACGAGGTCCTTGCCACCGGTGCGCTGCTGCCGGCCGACCCGCCGCGCAGGATCGCGCTGTACGAGTGTGCGTGCGGCGGCGGCGTCGGCTGCGGCAACGTCTCGTGGGTGATCAGCGAACGCCACGGTCGCGTGCGCTGGAAGGATGCTGCCTCGGCATCCTGGTACGCCGGGGCGCTCCCCCCGGAGGCTGATCTCGACGAGTTCGAGCTGGCGGTGAGGCCGAGCCCCTTGGACCTCCCGGATCTCGCCTTCGCGGCCGAGCAGTACCACGCCGAGATCCAACGCGTCGTGGCCGACGTGGAGTGGCGGCACCTCCGCCCAGGGGATCGTTAGACGCGTCGCCGTCCGTCCAGGACACCCGCGAGCGCGACCAACGTGATGCCCGCAAGAGGAACGGCGAGCAGGCCGACCCGCAGGCTCGTCGCGTCGGCGACGAGACCCACGATCGGCGGCGACGCGAGGAAGCCGATGCGCATGAGCCACGTGAGCAGGGTGAGGCCGCTGCCGGCCTTGAAGCCGGGCAGCTCGTCCGCCGCGTGCATCGCGGCCGGGATGACGGTCGCCACACCGAAGCCGGCGGCCGCGAAGCCGGCGATGGTCCCCGGCACGGTCGGGAAGGCGAGCGCAGCCCCCATGCCGGAGGCCGTGATCAGGCCACCCACGCGGACGACCGCTCGCTGCCCGAACCGGTCGACGAGACGGTCGCCCAGCACACGGCCGACGAACTGCGCGCCGACCAGCGCGACGTACCCGAACGCCGCGATCGAGGCCGCCGCGCCGAGCGAGTCGTTGAGGTAGACCGCAGCCCACGTGCTGCCCGCGTCCTCGACGAGAGCGCCGGCGATGCCCAGGAGCACGAGGGCGCCGAGGACGAGGATCGTCCGAGGGGTCGGCCCGCCGGAGCGGTTGACGCGTCGCGCAGGGGTGCCGTCGGGCTCCACGTCCTCGACCGGGTCGGCTTCGGGGCCGCGCAGCAGGAACGGGAACGCAGCGATCGCGACGAGGGAGAACAGCGCCGACGACAGACCGAGGTGCACCGCGGTCGAGAGCCCCAGCGCGACCGCGCCCGCCCCCATCAAGCCACCGAGCACCGCGCCCGCCGACCAGACGGCGTGGAAGGCGTTGAGGATCGACCGCCCGTACCGGCGCTGGACGCGCAGTCCGTGCGCGTTCTGGGCGACGTCGGTGATCGCGTCCATGGCGCCGAGCACGAACAGTCCGGCAGCGAACGCACCGAGCGTCGGGGCGACGCCGATCATGAACGCGCCGAGGCCGGTGAGGATCGTGCCGACGACCGCCACCCGCGACGAGCGGAAGCGGCGGATCAGCACCCCTGCGGCCAGCCCGGCCACCAGCGCACCGACCGGGAGCGCGGCGATCGCGAATCCGTACGAGGCGTTGGTCAGGTCCAGGTCGGCCTTGATCTCCGGATAGCGGGGGAGGACGTTCGCGAAGATCGCGCCGTTGGTCAGGAAAAGCACGGCCACGGCGACCCGCGCACGGCGGAGCGTCTGGTCGGGGGAGGTCACCAGACGACGCTAGTCGATGACCGTCAGGCGTACGACGCCGCGTACTGCACGGCGGAATGGACAGGAACCCCAGGATCTCGGACACGACCCGTCGCGCGGGGTCCTGGTCGGTGGGACGTTCGTACCGTCGTCGCATGCCCAGTGCGACCGAGGGACGAGAGACCGGAACCGGGCGGCGTGGCCGTGCGCCTTGGCTCGTGAGGCGGTGGCCGACCATGCTCGGCGTCGCGACCGGCGCGTACATCGTGTCCGACATGACCGAGGGGTCGGAGGCCGCGCTCGTCCTCGTCGTTGCGGCGCTGGGATACATCGCGACCGCGGTCCTCGACCGGCAGGGCCTGATCTGGGCGGTCGTCGCGGCCGAGATGGTCGCGGTCGTGGTCCTGCGGGTCGTCGACGTCGACCCCGTCCCGGTGCTGGCGGTCGTCGCCGTCGCCCTGGCACTTCTCGGCGCCGTACGACACCGGTGGGGGCCGTCGCGCTTCGAGCGGCTGTACCCCTGGTTCACCGCCCTCTTCCTCGTCGCCGGACTCGTCGGTGCGTACGCCGACCCCGTGCTCGCGGCCACGATCGTCGGCACCGCGCTGATCGGGCACGCCGTCTGGGACGCTGTCCACTGGCACGAGGACGCCGTCGTGAGCCGGGCGTTCGCCGAGTGGTGCGGCACGCTCGACCTGCTGCTCGGGGTCGGCGTCCTGGTGATCGTGCTCGGGTGACGACGGCGACGGTCAGGCCGGTTCGGTGCGGACGAGGACCCCGATCTTGTCGATGCGGTGCTCGGGGTTGTCGAACTCGTCGGCCCAGAAGTTCCCCCGCGCATGGTCCTCGGGCGTGGCGCAGGTCGAGAGCGTGATGTACGCGCGGTCGGGCGTGCGACCGGGCTGACCCGGGACGGCAGCGCGCTGCTCGCTGAGCGAGCGGGCCGACCGGAACGAGGTCGACCGCGTACGCACGATCTCGTACGTCCACCGCGTCCCCCCGGCGCTCACGTGCACGCGATCGCCGCGCCGCAGCTCGGGCAGGTCGAGGAAGGCCCGTGTCGACGAGAGCCGGTGCGCGGTGACCTGGTAGTTGCCGACACCGCCGGGTCCGGAACCTCCACGAGGTCCGTGCGGACTGGCGGCCCGCCCGCGGTTCTGGATCCGTGTGCCGGCAGCGTCGTCGGTCCTGCCGCGGTACGCGACGACACGCAGGTCCTCGACCCCGAGGGACGGGATGTCGAGGAGCGCGTCGCGATGAGGGGCGGGATGCACCGCGACGGGCTCAGGTGACCGGGTGGTCACCGCGGTGGTCGGTGCCGGTGTCGGCGACGTGGGGGCAGGACGTGACGAGCTGCTCTCGGCGGGTGGCTCGGGCGCACGTTCGACAGGCGGGCCGCCACACCCTGCGACCAGCAAGGCGATGGCGCCCGCCACACCGAGAGCCGCGCGACGGACCATCTCTCGACGGTACCCGCGCGGGTGTGGCGACCTAGTGCGCGACGAGCGTCTCAGCCCGCACGGGAGCGACCATCGCGAAGAGGTTCTTGGGGTCGCTCGGCTCGGCGACGAGGTCGAGCGACGCCTCGTACGAGGTGCCGCGCACGGCGTCGCGGACGAAACGCAGCGCCATGAAGTCCTCGATCGCGAACCCGACGGAGTCGAAGACGGTGATCTCGTCGATCGACGCGCGTCCGGGTGCGTCGCCGGCGACCACGCGCCACAGCTCGGTGACCTCGAACTCCGGACCGAACGCCTGGATCTCGCCCTCGACACGGGTCTGCTCGGGGTACTCGACGAAGACCGTGGCCCGCTCGAGGATCGCCTGGTCGAGCTCGGTCTTGCCGGGGCAGTCGCCGCCGATCGCGTTGATGTGGACGCCGGGAACGACGTCGACGTCACGCAGGACGGTGGCGTTCGTCTTGTCGGCGGTGCAGGTCGTGATCACGTCCGCTCCGAGGACGGCGTCCGCGGCGCTGGTGGCGACGGTGATCTCGAATCCGAGCGGCTCGAGGTTGCGGACCAGCTTGGCCATCGCCGCCGGGTCCGTGTCCCACACGTGCAGCCTGCTGATGCCCAGAGCGGCGCGGAACCCGAGCGCCTGGAACTCGGCCTGCGAGCCGGTGCCGATCATTGCCATCGTCGTCGCGTCCGGACGGGCGAGCCAGCGTGCGGCCATCGCCGAGGTGGCCGCCGTACGGAGGGCGGTGAGGAGCGTCATCTCGGCGACGAACGTCGGGTAGCCGTTGTGGACCTGTGCGAGGACTCCGAACGCCGTCACCGTCTGGAAGCCCCGCAGCGGGTTCCTGGGGTGCCCGTTCACGTACTTGAAGCCGTACTCGTCGCCGTCGCTCGTGGGCATCAGCTCCATCACGCCCTCGACGGAGTGAACGGCGTGGCGGGGCGACTTGTCGAACACCGGCCAGCGGCGGAAGTCGTCCTCCAGGGCGGTGACCATCTCGCCGATGATGCGCTCGGCACCCTGCTCGGAGATCCAGCGGCTCATGTGGGGGACGTCGACGAACGAGACGGTGGTCATGCTCGTACCTCCAGAGTGCAGCACTTGACGCTTCCGCCGCCCTTGAGCAGCTCGCTCAGGTCGACGCCGACAGGGTTGAAGCCGCGCTCGCGCAGCCGCTCGTGCAGGCGGACCGCCTTGTCCGTGAGGACCACGTTGTGGCCGTCCGAGACGGCGTTCAGGCCGAGGACCTCGGCGTCGGCGTCGGTCGCGACGATCGCGTCCGGGAACAGCTGGCGCAGGACCGCGTTGCTCTGCGCGCTGAACGCCGGCGGGTAGTACGCGATCGTGCGGTCGTCGAGGGCCGCGAGCGCGGTGTCGAGGTGGTAGAAGCGCGGGTCGACCAGCTGGAGCGAGATGACCGGAGCGCCGAAGAACTCCCGAGCCTCGTGGTGCGCAGCGACCGACGTCCGGAAGCCCGTCCCGGCGAGGATGATCCGGCCGACGACGAGGAAGTCGCCCTCACCCTCGTTCGTGGACTCGGCCTGGATCGTCGGACGGAAGCCGGCGTCCTCGAACCACGCCTGGTACGCCGCGCCCTCGGGCTGGCGCTCGGCGAAGGTGAACCGGGCCGCCATCGCCCTGCCCTCGAAGACCACGCCACCGTTCGCGGCGTAGACCATGTCGGGGAGGCCTTCGACCGGGTGGATGAGATCGACCTGGTGACCAAGCACCTCGTACGTCGAGCGCAGCAGCTCCCACTGCGCGATCGCGAGAGCCGTGTCGACCGGCTTGCTCGGGTCCATCCACGGGTTGATCGCGTACGTGACGTCGAAGTGCTCGGGGCGGCACATGAGGAAGCGGCGAGGCGACGCGTCCCGCTGTGTCGTCCGTGGCGCCGTACGCTCGTGGGTCGCCGAATCGGGCGCGAGAGCGCCCGTGGTGATCGTCATCCATACCTCCGTGCCGTGCGGTGACTCGAACGTATGTCGACAAGCGTTGCGCGCCGAGGGCGAATCGTTGCGAAGATCGACTCAAGAACTGCGATGTGTTGTGAGGCAGGCGCGGAAACTTCAGTCGTCTGGAGGCGAGTCAGCCAGGGCGCCGAGGGTCGGCAACCGCTCGCGCAGCGATATCCAGCCGTGGCGGATGTGCGACCGCATCGCGGACTCGGCCCAGTCGGCGTCGCCGGCTCGCAGGGCCTCGACGATTTCGTGGTGCTGGGCGAGGCTGCGTGCCAGGGCCGTCGGCGTGTAGTGCGCGAAGGTGCTCTGGACGAGGGGGACCTGCACGATCGATGCGAGCAGGGAGCGCAGTCGATCGCTGCCCGATGCGATGACGATCGCGGTGTGGAAGCGGTTGTTGAGCGCGGTCAGCGCCTCGGGGTCCCGTCGGGGGTCGGCGGCCCGGTCCATCGCCGTAGCCAGCTCGTCCAGCGCGTCGAGGTCGAGCGCCTCCGACATCGCGGCGAGGCGAGCACCGAAGGGCTCGAGCAGTCCGCGGATCGTGAAGATCTCCTCGAGGTCGTCGACGCTCCAGCTCAGGACCTGAACCCCGCGGTGCCGCTCGTGGCGGACAAGCCCGTCGGCAGCGAGCCGACGCAACGCCTCGCGGACGGGGGTGCGGCTGACGCCGATCTCGCTCGCCAGGTCCTCCTCGCGCAGCCACTCCCCGCCGAACCGGCGCCCGGAGAGGATCTGCGCACGGATCTCCTCGTACACCCCTTCGGCGGTGATCCCGCCGTCCGGGGCCCTCGTCGTCATGGTCTCGGAGAGTAGCATCCGCGAACCTGGCAATTGCATACAATCTTCGCGCTCGGCCCTTGACCCGCATCCGGCTGGAGCCTAGGTTCGCAGAAATTCGTCTCGCGTTTGTATACGAGAGCGGGGTCCTGATACGTGGCTGCTCCTTCCGCACCGCTGTCCGACGTCCGGGTCGTCGAGATGGGGCAGCTCCTTGCGGGCCCGTTCTGCGGCCAGCTCCTCGGCGACTTCGGAGCGGACGTCATCAAGGTCGAGGATCCGCGGCACGGAGACCCCATGCGGCAGTGGGGTCGCGAGAAGCCGTACGGGAAGTCCCTGTGGTGGCCGGTCGTCGCGCGCAACAAGCGCTCGGTGACGGCCGACCTGCGCGACGCACGCGGGCAGGACGTCGTCCGCGACCTGCTCACGCACGCCGACGTGCTCGTCGAGAACTTCCGCCCCGGGACGCTCGAACGCTGGGGCCTCTCGCCCGAGTCGCTCTGGGAGATCAACCCCGGGCTGGTCGTCACCCGCGTCACCGGCTTCGGTCAGAGCGGTCCGTACGCCGCCCGCGCCGGTTACGGCTCGATCGGCGAGGCGATGGGAGGCATCCGCTACGTGACCGGTGACCCGGACAAGCCGCCCGCACGCACCGGCGTCTCGCTCGGCGACTCCCTCGCAGCGACCTTCGCGTGCGTCGGGACGCTGGTGGCGCTGCACTCCCGCGAGCGCACCGGACGCGGCCAGGTCGTCGACGCCGCCATCTACGAGTCGGTGCTGGCGCTGATGGAGTCGATGGTCCCGGAGTGGCAGATCGCGGGCTACCAGCGGGAGCGCACCGGCACCGTCCTCCCGAACGTGTCGCCGAGCAACGTCTACCCGACGCGCGACGGCGAGACGATCCTGATCGCCGCCAACCAGGACACCGTCTTCCGACGGCTGGCCGACGTGATGGGGCAGCCCGACCTGGCCGAGGACGACCGGTACGCGACCCACGGCGCGCGCGGTGCCTCGATGGACGAGCTCGACGCCCTGATCGCGCGGTGGACCGCACAGATCGACGCCGAGGACCTGCTGGAGCGGCTGAACGACGGGGGAGTGCCTGCCGGCCGGATCTATCGCGCCCGCGACATGCTCGACGACCCGCACTTCGCCGCCCGCGAGGCGATCGTCCGTCTCCAGCATCCCGACCTCGGCGAGTTCGCGGTGCAGAACGTGGCACCCAAGCTCTCGGAGACGCCCGGGTCCGTGCGCCACCTCGGGCCGGAGCTCGGCGAGCACAACGACGACGTCTACCGAGACCTGCTCGGGATGGACGATGACCAGCTCACCACGCTGCGCGAGGCAGGCGTGATCTGAGAACCGTGTGACCTAGGAGGACACCATGACCTATCGGCTCGGTGTGGACGTCGGAGGCACGTTCACCGACATCCTGCTCGTCGACGAGAGCTCGGGCGAGACCTATCGGGCGAAGACGCCGTCGACGCCGCACGACCAGTCGATCGGCGTCCTCCGGGGCATCATGCAGGCCTGCGCGGCCGCCGACATCGGGCTCGAGGAGGTCGGTGACGTCATGCACGGCACCACGGTCGCGACGAACGCGATCCTCGAGGGCAAAGGGGCGCGCGTCGGGCTGGTGACGACCCGCGGGTTCCGGCAGGTGCTGCAGATCGCGCGGTCGTTCGTCCCCGGCGGTCTCGCCGGCTGGATCATCTGGCCCAAGCCCGAGCCGCTCGCCGCGCTGGAGGACACCGTCGAGGTCGGCGGACGCATCGCCAGCGACGGCTCGGTCGTCGAGGACCTCGACGAGGACGACGTCCGCGCCGCGCTCGAGAAGCTGGCCGCGCAGGGGGTCGAGGCGCTGAGCATCAGCCTCATCAACTCCTATGCCAACCCTGAGCACGAGCGCCGGGTGGCCAAGGTGGCCACGGAGGTGATGGGCGACCTCACGGTGTCGGTGTCCTCGTCGGTCCTGCCCGAGCTGCGCGAGTACGAGCGCACCCTCACCACGGTCGCCAACGCGTACGTGCAGCCGCGCGTCGCCCGCTACATCGCCAACCTCGGTGAGCAGCTCGCCGAGTCAGGCGTCGGTGGCAGGCTCTACATCCTGCGCAGCGACGGAGGGCTCGCCTCGGCGGCGACCGCAGCCGACAACCCCGTCTCGCTGCTGCTGTCGGGACCGGCCGGTGGGGTGAGCGGTGCGGCGTGGGTGGCCGAGCAGGCGGGGTTCGCCGACTTCCTCACCTTCGACATGGGGGGCACCTCGACCGATGTCGCGCTCGTCCAGAACCGGATTCCTCGGATCGGGCGTGAGACGAAGGTCGGTGACCTGACGGTGCGTGCGACCTCGGTCGACGTGCGGACCGTCGGCGCCGGCGGCGGGTCGATCGCGCACGTGCCACCGCTGACGCAGGCGCTGAGGGTAGGCCCGCAGTCGGCGGGGGCGGTGCCCGGACCTGCTGCGTACGGGCAGGGCGGCGCGGAGCCGACGGTCACGGACGCCAACGTCGTCCTCGGCTACCTCCCGACCTCGTTGGCCGGCGGCGAGGTGACCCTGGACCGGGACGCCGCGAGGGCCGCGGTGCAGACCATCGTGGAGGCGACCGACCTCGGCAGCGTCGAGCAGGCCGCCGAGGGGATCGTCGACATCGTCAACGAGAACATGCTGGGCGCGCTGCGGCTCGTCTCCGTGCAGCAGGGGTTCGACCCGCGCGACTTCGCGCTGGTCGCGTTCGGTGGCGCCGGCCCGCTCCACGCGAACGCGCTCGGCCGGCTGACCGGAGCATGGCCGGTCATCATCCCGCCGTCGCCCGGCGTGCTCTGTGCGTACGGCGACGCGACCACGAGCATGCGCGACGAGGCGGTCCGTACGCTGATGCGCCCGTTCTCCAGCCTCGACGACGACGCGCTGCGCGGCCAGCTCGTCGAGCTCGCCGACGACGCGAGGGCCTCGCTGATCCGAGACGGTCTGAGCGAGTCCGACCTGACCGTCACCTACGCGGCAGACCTCCGGTACCACGGGCAGGGCTTCGAGATCCCGGTGACGGTCGACGCCGCGACGTTCGACGGGAGCGGAGGAGGCCTGGCCTCGTTGCGCGCAGCGTTCGACGCGGAGCACGAACGGCTCTTCTCCTTCCTGCTCGACAACGAGCACGAGATCGTCACCGTGCGGGCGACGGCGAGCGGTCCCCGTCCTGACGTCGCAGCCCCGGTCCTCGCCGCCGGTGGCGAGGATGCCTCCGGTGCTCGAGTCGGAACGGAGAGCATCTGGGTCGACGGCGCGGCGGTCGACGCCGGCGTCTACCAGCGTGACGAGCTGCTGGCCGGCAACGTCGTGGCGGGCCCGGCGGTGATCACCGAGATGGACTCCACGACTCTCGTTCTCCCCGGGCACGCCGCCACGGTGCACCCGAGCGGGAGCCTTCTCATCCGACCCATCGACCACAGCGCCGGCGACGGCGCGGAGGGCTGAGACATGGCACAGATCATCCAGACCGCGACCGAGCCCCTCCCGACCGTCGACGTCGACGTGGTCACGCTCGACCTCGTCGAGAACGCACTGCGCAACGCTCGCTACGAGATGGACGAGGTCCTGTTCCGAACGGCGCTGTCACCGGGGATCCGCGAGCAGCACGACGAGTTCCCGCTGATCGGCGACCCGGAGGGCAAGATGGTCGTCGGCCAGTTCGGTCTCTCGATCCCGGACTTCCTCGAGAACTTCGACGGCACCATCCAGGAGGGCGACATCCTCCTCACCTCCGACCCGTACTCGTGCGGCGCCGCGATCAGCCACGCCAACGACTGGCTCGTCGTGATGCCCATCTACTTCGAAGGGCGCGTCGTCGGGTGGGCCTCGATGTTCGGGCACATGTCGGACGTCGGCGGCAAGACGCCGGCCTCCATGCCGACCGACGCCCGCACCATCTACGAGGAGGGCGTCGTCATCCCGCCCTTCAAGCTCTACAAGGCAGGCGTGCTCGACGAGGACGCGCTGCGCATCATCCTCAACCAGGTACGCAAGCCCGACTGGAACCGCGCGGACCTCAACGGGTTGGTCGCAGCCTGCAGCACCGCGTCACGCCGCGTGCAGGAGCTCTGCGCCCGGTTCGGTGCCGACACCTACACCTCCGCGCTCGACGCCCTGCTCGACCGCAACTACCGGGCGATGAAGGCGCTGCTCCAGATGGTGTTCAAGGACGGCGAGACGCTCTCGTTCACCGACTACATCTGTGACGACGGCGTCGGCTACGGGCCGTACGAGCTCAAGCTCAGCCTCACCCGCAACGGCGACAAGGTCCTGCTCGACTTCACGGGCAGCAGCCCGCAGGCGAAGGGGCCGATCAACTACTACATCAACGAGAACCTCGTCCGGATGTTCTTCGGGATCTACATGATCACGGTCGCGGACCCGCAGATCCTCTGGAACGACGGCTTCTATCCCCTGGTCGACGTCGAGATCCCCGAGGACTCGTTCTGGAAGCCGAAGTTCCCGGCAGCGCTCAATGCCCGCAACCACGGGATCGGGCGCGTGTTCGACCTCTTCGGAGGCCTCCTCGGCCAGACCAACCCCGACCTGCTGAACGCCGCCGGCTTCTCGTCGTCGCCGCACTTCATGTACTCCGGGAACTACAGCGAGGGCGAACGCAAGGGGGAGTGGTTCCAGCTGTACTCGATCGGCTTCGGTGGCATCCCAGGCCGTCCGATCGGAGACGGCCCGGACGGGCACTCGCTGTGGCCGTCCTTCGTCAACATCCCGTGCGAGTACCTCGAGTCGTACTACCCCTTGCGGGTCGAGGCGTGGGAGACCGTCTCGGACACGGGCGGCGCAGGGCTTCACCGGGGCGGCAACGCGGTCGACGTCGCGTACCGGTTCCTCGAGCCTGGCACGATCGCCATCCACGACGACCGGTGGCTCACCTATCCATGGGGCGTCAACGGCGGCGAACCCGGAGCCCGTGGCCGCAAGTGGATCCTCCGGGCCGACGGCACGACCGAGATCCTGCCGAGCAAGATCCACGACGTCGAGGTCGTGCCCGGCGACGTGCTCCACTTCGTCACGTGGGGCGGCGGCGGATGGGGCGACCCGCTCGCGCGTGACCCCGAGCTCGTCGCCCTCGAGGTACGGCGGGGGCTGGTGACCGCCGACGGCGCACGGCGCTACGGCGTGGTGTGCGACGAGTCGGGCTCCGTCGACGCCGACGCGACGGCGACGCTGCGGGTGGAGATGGACGCCGGTCGGCCGGACGTCCTGCCGACGTTCAACTCCGGCCCGCCGCTGGAGGAGATCCTCGCACGGTGCGAGGAGGAGACCGGGCTACCCGCCCCCAAGCCACCGGTGGCCCTGTGACCGGCGTCGACGACGACGCCTTCCCGCCGGCGTTGGGCGTCGACCTTCCCCCGGGTCGACGCCCAGCGCTGGTCGTGGTCGACCTGATGCGTGCGTACTTCGACCCTTCGTCGCCGCTGTGCCTGCCGTCGGCCGACGTGCTCGGTCCCGCGCGGCGGGTGCTCGACGCGGCCCGTGCCGCGGGCGTACCCGTCGTGCACACCCGGGTCGCCTACGACGCCGACGGAGCGAACGGCGGCGTGTTCCTCCGCAAGCTGCCCGCGCTGCGAGGCCTCGTCGGGGGCGGACCGCTGAGCGAGATCGTCGAGCCGGTCGCGCCTGCCGGGGGCGAGCCGGTGGTCGTCAAGCAGTACGCCAGCGCGTTCTTCGGCACCAGGCTCGCCTCGATGCTCGCGTCGATGGACGTCGACACGGTCATCGTCATCGGAGTCTCGACGAGCGGATGCGTCCGTGCGACGGCGGTGGACGCGCTTCAGCACGGGCTGGTGGCACTCGTCGTCCGGGACGCCGTGGCTGACCGGGCGTCCGGACCGCACGAGGCCAACCTGTACGACCTTCAGGCGAAGTACGCACAGGTCGTCAGCGCGGCCGAGGCGGTCGACTACCTGGCGTCGGTCGCATGACCAGCGTGGAGATCTGCGAGGTCTCGCCGCGAGACGGCCTCCAGAACGAGTCGGTCGTCCTCTCGACCGAGGTGAAGACCGAGCTCGTCGAGCGGGCAGTCGCCGCCGGCGCACGCCGTGTCGAGGCAGTCAGCTTCGTCAACCCTGCGCGCGTCCCGCAGATGGCCGACGCGGAGGCGGTGATGGCGACAGTCCCCAGGGTCGAGGGTGTTTCGTACGCGGGCCTCGTGATGAACCGTCGCGGGCTCGACCGGGCCGTGGAGGCCGGCGTCGACGAGATCAACGTCGTCGTCGTCGCGACCGACACCTTCTGCCAGCGCAACCAAGGGAGGACGACGGCGCAGGCGTGCGACGAGGCCCGCGCGCTGGTCGCGGCCGGGCGCGAGGCCGGGTTGTTCACCACCGTCACTGTCGGAGCGTCGTTCGGATGTCCGTTCGAGGGCGAGGTGAGCTTCGACCGGCTCGCGGACGTGCTTGCCCGGGTCGCCGACGCGGCACCGGACGAGGTCGCCCTCGCCGACACGATCGGTGTCGCCGTGCCTGCCGCCGTGACGGCCCGGCTGGCGCTCCTCGACGCGAGGATCGCCCCAGGAACCAGCACCCGGCTGCACCTGCACGACACGCGAAACACCGGCGTCGCAAACGCGCTCGCCGGCGTAGCAGCGGGTGTCGACGTGCTGGACGCCAGCATCGGCGGCACGGGTGGCTGCCCCTTCGCGCCCAACGCCACCGGAAACGTCGCGACGGAGGACCTCGTCTACACCTTCGAGCGCTCGGACATCGCCACGTCCTTGTCGCTGTCGGGCCTCATCGAAGCCGCGAAGTGGCTGGAGGAAGAGATCGGTCGTCGCCTCCCGGGCGCGCTGCTGCACGCGGGCACGTTCCCCTGACGGATGTCAGTCGCCGACGGACTCCTTGCCACGCCGGACGAGCTTCGGGTCGGGATAGCCGACCACCGCCGTGTCCTTGCCGGTGTAGTCGAACTGACTCAGGAAGAAGCGCAGGGCGTTGAGACGGCCGCGCTTCTTGTCGTTGCTCTTGATCGCCGTCCACGGGGCGATGTCGGTGTCCGTGTGCACCATCATCGCCTCCTTCGCATCGGTGTAGGCGTCCCAGCGGTCCAGCGACGCGATGTCCATCGGAGACAGCTTCCACCGGCGTACGGGGTCGATCTGGCGGATCGCGAACCGGGTGCGCTGCTCGTGCTGGGTCACCGAGAACCACAGCTTGGTGAGTGACATGCCGCTCTCGATCAGCATCTCCTCGAACAGCGGCGCCTGGCGCATGAACAGCTCGTACTCGGCGTCCGTGCAGAAACCCATCACCCGCTCGACACCTGCCCGGTTGTACCAGGAGCGGTCGAAGAGGACGATCTCACCGGCGGTCGGGAGGCGCTCCACGTAGCGCTGGAAGTACCACTGGCCGTTCTCTGTCTCGGTCGGCTTCGTGAGCGCGACCACGCGGGCGGTGCGTGGGTTGAGGTGCTCGGTGAACCGCTTGATCGTGCCGCCCTTGCCGGCGGCGTCACGCCCCTCGAAGAGGATCACGTGGCGGGTGCCGCTGTCCTGCGCCCAGTACTGGAACTTCAGCAGCTCGACCTGGAGGCGGTACTTCTCGGCCTCGTAGACGTCGCGGTCCATCCGGGTGTCGTACGGGTAGTCGGCGCGCCACGTCTCGATCGGGTTGCCGCCCGGGTCGATGAGGTCGGGGTCGGAGCCGTGGCCGTCGTGGCGCACGGTGTAGCCCGAGTGGACCAGGTCGTCGAGGTACTCGCGGAAGTTCTGGATCATGATGAAGGGAGCTGCCGCGTTGCCGCGATCTCGGCCGCGACCTCGTGCAGTCGCGTGTTGGAGTGCTGCGAGTAGCGCTTGAGAACAGCGAAGGCCGTCACGTCGTCGACTCCGAAGCGCTCCATGATGATGCCTTCGGCCTGCCCGATCACGGTCCGGTTCTCGAGGGCCGTGGTCAACGACTCGATCGTGTGCGCGGAGGCGAGCGCGGCGGCTGCGTGCGCCGAGAAGGTCACCAGCAGTGCGACGTCGTTCTTGTCGAACTGGTCGATCTTCGTGCCGAAGATGTTCAGCGCCCCGATCCGCTTGTCGTCGGCGTGCAGGTCGGCCGCCATCATGCTGTTCACGCCGTGCTCGCGCGCGAAGGGCCCCCAGTTCGGCCATCGGGGGTCTTCTCCCAGGTCGCCCGTCAGGACCAGGCCCTCGTCGGTCGCCGCGTCGACGCACGGGCCTTCGCGCAGGTCGTACTGGACGGCATCGAGGCGCTCGACGATGTCGTGCGTCGCACCCTCCGACTCCAGCCGCCCACCTCCCCGGATGAGCGTCACTCCGGCGTAGTCCGCTCCGAAGAGCACTCGCGCCGACTCGGTCACCTTCTCGATCGAGGACGTGAGCCCCCGGATGGAGCTCAGCTCACGCACGACCTGGCTGACCACCTCGTCATGCCCTGTCATCGGAATCCTCCTCGATCGTCTGCCGTACAACCGGCCCGAACCACTAGTGTGCTCGCACACCCCTCACAGCAAAGACCATACGGAGCAACATGTCCGTTCTCACAGCCCTCACCGCCGCCTTGAGCTCCGGCTCGATCGAGGTCGTCGACCTGACGTCGCCTCTGTCTCACGAGACCCCGATCCTGGAGCTGCCGCCCGAGTTCGGTCAGACCCAGCGTTTCACCCTCGAGGAGATCAGCCGCTACGACGACCGGGGCCCGGCCTGGTACTGGAACAACTTTCGTACCGGCGAGCACACCGGTACCCACTTCGACGCCCCGAACCACTGGGTGAGCGGCAAGGACCTTGCCGACATCGACTCCGTCCCGGTCTCGGCGCTCGTCGCTCCGGCCGTGGTGCTGGACGTCACCGACGAGGTCGCCTCGAACGCCGACTTCCTCATCGAGGTCGAGCACCTCGAGGCCTTCCAGGCCGAGCACGGCGCCTTCCCCGCGGGCGGCTGGCTCCTGTGCCGCACGGGATGGTCGGCCCGCACGACCCAGCAGGAGATGATCAACAACACGGAGACCGGTCCGACGAGCCCCGGGATGTCCGCCGAGTGCGCCCGCTGGGTCGCGGAGGAGTCTCCGTTGCAAGGCATCGGCGTCGAGACGGTCGGTACGGACGCGGGTGCCGCGCACTCCTTCGACCCGGCGTTCCCCTGCCACGCGTTCCTCCTCGGCAACGGCAAGTACGGCCTGGCGCAGCTGCAGAACCTCGACCGCCTCCCGGTCACCGGTGCCGTGGTCGTGGCGTCACCGCTACGGATCGTCGGCGGCTCCGGGTCGCCCGCACGGGTGCTCGCCCTGGTGGAGCGTTGATGCAGGTCGCCGAGGCCGTCGGTCGCGCTCTCGTCGAGTCCGGCATCGACCACGTCTTCGGTGTCGTCGGGTCGGGCAACTTCCATCTCACCAACGCGATGGTCGCCGCCGGTGCGCGCTTCGTCGCGACCCGCCACGAGGGCGGCGCGACGACCGCAGCGGACGCGTACTCCCGCACGAGCGGTCGCGTGGCGGCCGTCACCGTGCACCAGGGGTGCGGGCTCACCAACGCGATGACCGGACTCGCCGAGGCTGCGAAGAGCCGGACGCCCGTCGTCGTCGTCGCTGCCGAGGTGACCCAGCCGCTCTCCAACTTCTTCGTGGACCAGGACGCGCTCGCACTGGCGGTCGGTGCCGTCCCGATCCGGGTCGGGTCGGCGGACTCCGCGATCGCCGACGCACGCGCGGCCGTCGCGGTCGCCAGGGACGAGCGCCGTACGGTGCTGCTGAACGTGCCGCTCGACCTGCAGGCGGGCGAGGCGTGGGCCGGTCCCAGCGTCGTCGGGGCCTCGGCCCGGCCGGTGGCGAGACCGCCGGAGACCGACCTCGCCACCCTGTGCGACGCCCTCGCGGCGGCGCAGCGGCCCGTGTTCGTCGCGGGACGTGGCGCACGGGGCGCCGGTCCGGACGTCGCCCGCCTCGCGGAGGCGTGCGGCGCGCTGCTCGCCACGTCGGCCGTCGCGCGTGGTCTGTTCGCCGGCGACCCGTGGTCGCTCGACGTGTCGGGCGGCTTCGCGCCACCGGTCGTCGCCGAGCTGATCGCCGATGCCGACCTGATCGTCGGCTGGGGGTGCGCCCTCAACATGTGGACGATGCGTCACGGTCGGCTGATCGGCCCCGGAGCGGTCGTGGTCCAGGTCGACGACGACCCCGACGCCATCGGTGCGCACCGACCCGACGCGGTGGGGGTCGTCGGTGACGTCGGCGCGACCGCCCGGGCGATGATCGAGCGCCTGACCGGCTCGCGCCAGGGCTACCGCACTCCGGAGGTCGAGAAGCAGATCGTCGCGCAAGGTCGGTGGCGCGACGTCGCCTACGAGGACGACAGCACCCAGGACGCACAGGGGCGACCCGAACGGATCGACCCGCGGACGCTCACGATCGCCCTCGACGACCTGCTGCCGGCGGAGAGGGTCGTCGGCGTCGACTCCGGCAACTTCATGGGCTATCCGAGCGCCTTCCTGGCTGTCCCTGACGAGCGCGGGTTCTGCTTCACGCAGGCGTTCCAGTCGGTCGGCCTCGGGCTCGCGACGGCAATCGGCGCCGCGCTGGCGCAACCCGAGCGGCTCGCCGTGGCCGCCCTCGGGGACGGCGGAGCGCTGATGGGCGCCGCCGAGCTCGAGACCGTCGTACGTCTGGGGCTGCCGATGGTCGTCGTGGTCTACGACGACGAGGCGTACGGGGCCGAGGTGCACCACTTCGGGCCGGACGGACACCCGCTCGACACGGTGATGTTTCCGTCGGCCGACTTCGCGGCCATCGGGCGCGGGTACGGGTTCGAGGCAGTGACGGTGCGAGGCGTCGACGACCTGCGAGAGGTCGGGCGGTGGCTCGCCGGACCACGTGAACGACCGCTCCTCGTCGACGCCAAGGTCACGCGCGCGGCGTCGTGGTGGCTGGAGGAGGCGTTCCGAGGTCACTGACCTCCGGGCCGGGGACGACCAGCTGTCGCGCGAACTCCTCCACGGTGATCACAGGGATGCCGAACCCGCGGGCCCTCCGCGCCTTGATCGACATGGTGTAGGCGTCAGCGGCCACGACGACGTCGACCTGGGGGGTGACGGCGTCGAGGACCGTGAGCCCGTACGCCTCCGCGCGTCGCGCCCAGGCCTGGTGCGGCTCGGCCATCTCGCCGGTGAAGACGACGCGTGCGCCTGGAGCGACCGCGTAACGAGCCCGGGCCGGCGCGGGCTCGACCGCTGCGGCGTCCTCACCCGCGGCGGCCCGCACGGCCGTGCGGTCGAGCCCGAGGAGCACGGCGACGCGCTCGAGGTCGGTGTGCTCCGCCGGAGACAGCCGTCGATCGCTCGACGCCGCTCGGACGAGGGCACGCAAGTAGTCGCGGTGCATGCGGGCGACATCGGCGTCGGTGAAGCCCAACGAGCGCGAGAGGCCGGCGAGGTCGTCGGCGTCGATGCCGTCGAGGTCGCGTTCGGCGAGCTCTCGGTCGAGGACCGCGAGGTAGGGGTCGGCGGTCGCGGTGTGGGGGTCGCGGGGGAGATGGTCGACCAGGCTCGCCATGAACCCCGTCGGCGGCTCGGGCACGGCCGCCCGCGGTCGCGGCGCCGGGCGGAAGGCCGTCGGTGGGAGGACCGGCCACCTGAGGGCACGGCTGGACGCGAGGACGTCGTCCCACGGTCGAGGCGTGCCGACCCGGTCGAGGTAGGCCGCGAGGAGTCCGGCGGTCGCCCACGTGTCGGCCGCCGCAGCGTGCCAGCCCTCGAGCTCCACGCCGGCGGCGGCGCAACAGTCTCCGAGGGAGCGGCCCGACCCGGGGAGAAGGTCGACGCTGAGCGCCATCGTGCAGAGCCCGAGGTCGGGCGTGACAGGGAACGCGACGCCGAGGCGGTGGAACTCCGCGTCCAGGAAGGTCAGGTCGAACGGGAGGTTGTGGGCGACGAGCGTGCGACCGCGCAGCAGCGACACGAGGTGCGGGGCCACGTCGGCGAACCGCGGGGCGCGCACGGCGTCGACCCCGCGGATGCGATGGATGCGCTGCGGGCCGAGGTCGCGCCCGGGGTTGATCAAGGTGGACCACTCGAGCTCGACCGCTCCGTCACGGTCGACGAGGACGACCGCGATCTCGGCGATGCGATGGTGCAGCGACGGGCTGAGGCCGGTCGTCTCGGTGTCGATGACGGCGTACATGGTCACTCCGTACGGGCGGGGTTCGTGCTCGGAACGTACCGCTCACCGCTGACAGACTCCGGAGGGTCGGGCATCGCCAGGGAGGTAAGCAAGCGCTTAGTATGGCGCCATGGCCGAATCGCGCATCATGTCTCGTAGGAACCTCGACTTCCTGCTCCACGAGTGGCTCGACGTCGAGGAGCTCACGCGACGAGAACGCTACGCCGAGCACGATCGCGAGACCTTCGACGGGCTCCTCGAGCTGTCCGAGCGGATCGCCACGGACATGTTCGCACCGATGGCCCGAGCGCTCGACGTCGACGAGCCGCGGGTCGGCGAGGACGGCAAGGTCGTCCTCCTCCCGGGTGTCGCCGACGCGCTCGCCGCGTACAACGAGGCGGGCTTCCCGGCTCTGGGGTTCGACGCCGAGCACGGCGGAGCGCAGGTGCCGTTCACCCTCCAGCAGGCCTCGTCGGTCTGGTTCCAGGCGGCGAGCGTCGGCGTCAGCGCGTACCCGTCGCTGGCCAAGGGCAACGCCCACCTGGTCCTCACGCACGGGACGCCCGAGCAGATCGCGACCTATGCGGCGCCGGTGATCGATGGCCGCTGGTACGGCACGATGTGCCTGTCGGAGCCGCAGGCAGGGTCGTCGCTGACCGACATCACCACGCGCGCGGTCCAGCAGGAGGACGGCTCCTACCGGCTGACCGGCACCAAGATGTGGATCTCCGCCGGCGACCACGAGCTGGGTGAGAACATCGTCCACCTCGTCCTCGCCAAGACGCCGGACGCACCGGCGGGCGTCAAGGGCATCTCCCTGTTCATCGTGCCCAAGCTCCTCCCTGACGCCGACGGTGCTCCCGGTGAGCGCAACGACGTGTCGCTCGTGGGGCTGAACCACAAGATGGGCTTCCGCGGCACCACCAACACCCTGCTGAACTTCGGCGAAGGCTTCGCCACGCCCGGCGGTCGGCCTGGTGCGGTGGGGTTCCTCGTCGGCGAGGAGCACCACGGCCTCTCGTACATGTTCCACATGATGAACGCGGCGCGCATCGGGGTCGGGGCGGGGGCCGTCGCCCTCGGCTACACCGGCTACCTCCACGCGCTCGACTACGCGAAGTCGCGGACGCAGGGGCGTGCGCTCGACGACAAGGACCCGACGTCCGCCCCGGTCGCGATCATCGAGCACACCGACGTGCGCCGCATGCTGCTCGCCTCGAAGTCGTACGTCGAGGGTGGCCTGGCTCTGGTCCTCTACTGCGCGCGCCTGGTCGACGAGGCGGCAACGGCGCCCGAGGAGTCCGACCGCGAGCGCGCGAGGCAGCTGCTCGAGGTGCTCACCCCGATCGCGAAGGCGTGGCCGTCGCAGTGGTGCCTGGCTGCCAACGACCTCGCCATCCAGGTCCACGGGGGCTACGGCTACACCCGCGACTACCCGGTGGAGCAGTTCTACCGCGACAACCGGCTGAACCCGATCCACGAGGGCACGAACGGCATCCAGGGACTCGACCTGCTCGGACGCAAGGTCGTCGCGGGAGGCGGCGCGGGCCTGGCGCTCCTCGCCGACACCATCGGTGCGACGATCGCGCAGGCGCGCAAGGCGGGAGGAGACGCTGTTTCGTACGCCGACGCGCTCGAGCGTGCGCTCGGCCGGCTCGGCGAGGTCACGGGCCTCGCGTGGGCAGACCGCGACCCGGTCGTGGCGCTCGCCAACGCGACCGCGTACCTCGAGGCCGCCGGTCACGTCGTCGTCGCCTGGACGTGGCTCGAGCAGCTTCTGGTCGCGGACGAGAAGGAGGGCTCGTTCTACGACGGCAAGCGGGCCGCCGCACGCTACTTCTTCACGTACGAGCTGCCCACGATCGCGCCGAAGCTCGACCTGGTCGCCGCGCGTGATCGCACGACGATCGACCTGGACGTCGACGCGCTGTGAGCGGCTAACGTCGTCGGCGTGCGCGTCGACGAGCTGCCTCTGACCCTCGGCCCCCACCCGCGGGGCCCCCACAACGCGATCACCGACGTCCCGGGGGTGCGCGTCGGCCACGCGACGCTCGCGTCGGGAGACCTCCGGACCGGCGTCACCGCGATCGTGCCGGATCAGCTGGGCGCGTCGCGGAGGCAGCTGCCGGCGGGCCTGTTCGTCGGCAACGGGTTCGGCAAGCTCGTCGGCGCGACGCAGCTGCGCGAGCTCGGTGCGATCGAGACCCCCGTCCTGCTCACGAGCACGCTGTCCGCGTTCCGGGTGGCCGACGCACTGGTCGCGCACGTGCTGGCCTGGCCTGGCTACGCGGACGTCACCACCCTCAACCCGGTCGTCGGTGAGACGAACGACGGATACCTGTCGGACGTCCGGGCTCGAGCGGTCGGTGCGGAGCAGGTCGAGGAAGCGCTGGCGTCAGCGAGCGGCGGTCCCGTCGGCGAGGGGTGCATCGGTGCTGGGGCAGGGACGACGGCGCTCGGGTTCAAGGGTGGTGTCGGCACGTCGTCACGACGGGTCGACGTCGCCGGGGAGTCGTACGCCGTCGGCTCGCTCGTCCAGTCGAACTTCAGTGGGACGCTCACCGTGGCCGGCGTGCCGGTGCCTGCCGAGGAGCCGGTCGGGGAGACCGACGGCAACTCCTGCATGATCGTCGTGGCGACCGATGCGCCGCTCGATGCGCGCCAGCTGGACCGGGCGGCGCGGCGCGCGGTGTTCGCGATGGGGCGGGTCGGCGCGAGCTTTGCGCACGGCAGCGGCGACTACGCGCTCGCGTTCTCGGTGGGGTCAGGTACGCCACCGGCCGACGCCGCACTGGACCCGCTGTTCGGCGCTGCCATGGACGCAGTCGAGGAGGCGTTGCTCAACTCGGTGCTGATGGCGACGACGACCCGTGGGTTCCGTGGCCACGTCGCGCGCGCCGTACCCGCAGACGCCGTCCGTGCCCGCCTTGACCTGACCTGAGGCGTTGCGTATCGACATTCCGTCCGTCCCGTGGTCGCGATGTCGAGACGCAGCGTCGGTCCTCAGAAGACCGGCTTGCCCCCCGTCACGCCGATCACCGTGCCCGTCACGTAGCTCGCGTCCGAGGGCGAGGCCAGGAACACGAACGCCGGGGCGACCTCGGCGGGCTGACCTGCGCGTCCCAGCGGAGTGTCCTTGCCGAAGCTCTCGATCTTCTCGACCGGCTGTGTCGCCGGCTGCAACGGTGTCCAGATCGGACCGGGCGCCACGGCGTTGACACGGATGCCCTTCGGCCCGAGGGTCGTCGCCAGGTTGGCCGTGACGTTGTTGATGGCCGCCTTCGTCGCGGCGTAGTCGAGCAGCGTCGGCGAGGGGTCGTACGCCTGGATCGACGTGCAGTTGACGATGCTCGACCCCTCCTTCATCAGCGGCACGGCCGCCTGCGTCAGCCAGAACAGGGCGTACAGGTTCGTCTTGAACACCCGGTCGAGCTCGTCGGGCGTGATGCCCTCGATGCCGTCCGACCGCCGCGCCATCTGGAACCCGGCGTTGTTGACCAGCACGTCGAGCGCGCCGAGCTCCTCGACGACCCGCTGCGGCAGGCTCGACGCGGTCTCGCGGTCGGTGAGGTCGCCCGGAAGGAGCATCACGCGGCGCCCCGCGCGCTCGATCCACGACGCGGTGTCCTCCGCGTCCTGCTTCTCCTCGGGAAGGTACGAGATGGCTACGTCGGCGCCCTCGCGTGCGTACGCGATGGCGACGGCCCGACCGATCCCGGAGTCGCCGCCGGTCACGAGCGCCCGGAGTCCCTCGAGACGCCCGGAGCCGTGGTACGACTCCTCGCCGTGGTCGGGGACCGGGTTCATCGCCGCGGTCGAGCCCGGGGGATCCTGCTGCTGCGGAGGAAATGCCTGATCGTCGCTCATGAGTGCCCCGTACCCCGTCGGGGTCGGGTCATGCCGTGGCTACGCGCACGTGAACCCGTCCTTGGTGCGCGGCCAGACGGCGACCTTCTCGCGGTTCCCGACGTACGCACGCGTGCCGTCCGGCGACCGCCAGAGGTGGTCGCCGTCGCGATGGAATCCGGTGTCCACGGCGTGCGGCGGCAGGTCGGCCTCGGAGTCGTACGGGGCATCCGTCCACTCGGCGTACTCGGTGTCGGCGTCGCGGACGTACGTCGTCTCGCCGAGGGACAGGAACGTCAGGTGCTGCCAGCCGCAGTGCTCGGGCCCGTCCGCCGAGTGGACACGGCGGGTCGAGACAGGCCCGTCCGCGTCGAACCAGATCTCGACGCCGGCTCTCTCGGCGACGGCTGCGGGCAGCTCCGCGTAGTCGCAGCGCGCCCACGACTCCACGTACCAGCCTTCCTTGCCGAACGCCTCGCCGTCATGGACGATCAACGCCTGCCGAACCCGCCCGGCGTCGGTGAACGTGAACAGTGCTCGGTCGTCGTCCTCGCGCACCAGCACGTAGCCGTCGTGCACGCCGGTGATCTGGGCTTCGTCGAACGCCGTGCGGAGTGCGGCCTCGGGTTCGTCGCTCAACGCGCCGTTGTCGTACTCGCCGGGATAGTTGTTGCCACCCGTGGGGGCGTCGTCGCACTCGACGACCCGGTGAGCCGCGCCTTGCCGTCCCTCCGCGGCGAGTGGCCCGTCGTAGGTGCCTGCGGCGAGCGTGTCCTCTCCGCAGGCGCTGGTGAGCAGGATCAGCATGGCGACGGCGCTCAGCAGACGGCGCATGAGTGGCCCTTCGACGGTGGTCCTGGCACCTCTGAGGACGCGCGCCGGCGACGATCTGTTGCGTCGGCGGTCAGGCGATCAGGAGCCGGGCCAGCGCGACGGCGGTCGGAAGTGCGGCGACGACGATCCACAAGGGCGACCACAGCGACCGCTGGAGGATCACGCGCACCCCGGAGTAGGTGATCGCGGCGATCACGCCCGACATGATCGTGATGAGCACGGCGTCGCTGTGGCGGCCCTGGTCGTCCAGCACGATGCCGAGCCCGATGCAGCCGAGGACGCCGTGGATGGTGACGGCGAAGAAGCCGACGGCTGCCACGCGACGCTGTACGACGCGCAGCGCCTGGTGCTCGGCATCGAGCTGCTCGCGTGTCTTGCGCACGGGTCGCGTCGTGGTCGGCTCGGCACGCTCGGTCATGCGGGACTCCTGGTCGGGGCGGGATCGGTCGCGTGCGCGGCCGCGATGAGGCGGTGGAGGAAGGAGTTCGCGTCGACGAGCTCGTCGGTGGACATACCGAGCCGGTCGAGCATCGTCGTCGGGACGCTGAGGGCCGCGTCGCGCAGGTTCCGGCCCGCGTCGGTCAGCGTGATCGTCAGCGCGCGCTCGTCGTGCGCAGAGCGCTCCCGGGTGACGAGACCGACCGACTCGAGGCGCTTGACCAGCGGCGACGCCGTGGCGGGCTCGAGGTGAAGGGTGGTGCTCAGCTCCTTGAGCGACAGGCCGTCGTGCTCCCAGAGCGCGAGCATGACGAGGTACTGGGGGTGGCTGAGGCCGAGCGGCTCCAGAACCGGCCTGTACGCGGCGACGACCGCCCTCGACGCGACGGCGAGCGCGAAGCACACCTGGTGCTCGAGGGCGAGGGGGTCGTCGGCAGCCATGTGATGAGTGTACGGATGGTTAGTGCACTAACAAAATCTCCTGACAGTGGCCACGCCTAGATTGCTCTGCATGACCGACGACGTACGGCGGCACGCCAAGGCCGCGGCTCTCCTCGCCCTGCACCACGCCTCCGAGCCCCTCGTCCTGCCCAACGTCTGGGACGGCGGGTCGGCCCGCATCGCGGAGGGCGTCGGCTTCCCGGCTCTCGCCACCACCAGCGCCGGCATCGCCTTCAGCCACGGCGTGCCCGATGGCACGCTGGGCCGCGAGCCGATCCTGGAGCGCGTCGCGCAGATCGTCGCCGCGACCGGGCTTCCGGTCACTGCCGACATCGAGTCCGGCTACGGGCCGACGCCCGACGACGTCTCGGAGACCGTCGCCCGGGCGGCGTCCGCGGGCGCGGTCGGAGTCAACCTGGAGGATGCGGACGCGAGCGGCCTGATGGGTGCCCCTCGGGCCACCGAACGCATCCGCGCCGCACGGCAGACCGCACCTGCGGGGACGATGGTGATCAACGCGCGCACCGACGTCTATCTCGCTGGGGCCGCCGACCCGTTCGACGAGACGGTCCGCCGTGCGGTGGCATTCCTCGACGCCGGCGCCGACTGCGTGTTCGTGCCCGGTGTCGGCGACGCCGAGACGATCGGTCGGCTCGTCGCCGAGATCCCCGGACCGCTCAACGTCGTCGCAGGACTGACCTCGTCGATGCCGACCGTGGAGGAGCTCGGACGGCTCGGCGTCGCGCGGGTCAGCGTCGGTGGCAGTCTCGCGCGCGCCGTGCTCGCGTACGCCGAGCGGGCGCTGCGCGCGCTCTACGCCTACGGAGACATGGCGTTCACCGACACCGCGCTAGCCCACGCCGACCTGCAGCACCGGTTCGCGCGACCAGTGTGACGAGGATTACATTCCCCGACTCGGGGTAGTGGTCGTGCAACAGAGCTCCAGGGGGAGATCACATGTCGAGTCAGGGAACACTACGTCGAGCGTCGACGCGCGTCGCCGGAGGGCTGAAGGACCTGCCCCGCAACGCCGCATGGCTCGTCTCCAAGGCGGCGAGCATCGACCGCGTGCCAGAGGCCGCCTCGCACGCCGCGTCGGAGTCGAAGAACGGCGTCGTCGACCAGTTCCGTCGCGCAACGGCCGCGGTCGAGGACAAGGTGCCAGGGACGGACTCCGTCGAGACACGGCTGGCTCGCGCCCACTCGGCCGTCGAGCGTGCGCGCGCCGAGGAGCAGGAGGCCCTCGCCCACGCCCAGGAGGCCAAGAAGCGCGCGGACGAGGCCAGCGCGACCGAGAAGGCGGCGCGTGACCGCGTCCGGGCGGCCCAGAAGGAGGCGCACGACGAGGTCGAGCAGCGCGTCCGCGATGCACGGCGTCGCGCCGACGCGATGGTCGAGGGTGAGCGGCGCGAGGCCGAGGAGGAGGCACAGGGGCGTCTCGAACGAGTCCGCGAGACAGCGGATCGTGACGTCGAGCGAACGCGTGCCGACGCCGACGCCGCCGCGCGCGACGCGCAGCAGCGCATCGACGCTGCCCACGCCGCGATGAACGAGGCGCGGCAGCTCGCGGACGAAGCCACCGAGGCGGCCGAGGAGGCGGCACGGAAGGCTCGCGAAGAGGCCAACCGACTCGTCGCGCAGGCCGAGGAGCAGGCCGGCGAGGCTGACCAGACACGGGCGCGAGCAGCGGCCGCGCGCGACGCGGTCGCCAAGAGCACCGCGCAGGCGGTCCGCGCAGAGCAGACCCAGGAGATCTCGACGAGCCTCCCGCGCCGTACGAAGGCGGAGCTCGTGGAGCTCGCCGCGTCGCTCGGGGTCGACGACACGTCTGGAAAGACGAAGACCCAGCTCGTCAACGCCATCCGCCGCGCATCACGCACCCACAGTTGAACGGAGAGATCCACGTGAAGTTCTTCCACCGCAAGTCACCGTTGCAGCGCGCCGTCGAGAAGGTCCCCGGCAGCAGCGCGCTCCGCGGAGGTGCTCTCACCGCCGCGGGCCTGATCGGCTTGTCGGCGGCCAGCGCCGCCGTGAGCGCGATCCGAGAGAAGCAGCGCAAGCAGTGAGGCTCCGTACGCTCGCCGTGTTCGGCATCGGCTACGTCCTCGGGACCAGGGCGGGCCGGGAGCGGTACGAGAAGATCGTCGCCGCTGCCAGGCAGGCAGGACAACGGCTCGAGAAGTACGGCGACCCTGATGGCGCGGGCGGTCCGTCCCGCGGCTGACGGCGAGCCGACGCTCGCCGTCGGAGCCGTCGTCCGAGCTCATGTCGTGGCGCGGCTCTTCGGCGTGCGTCTGCTCCGGCTCGACGCGACGGTCGTCATCACTCCTCCCGTCGTGGCGCCGGTCGACGATCTGCCAGGGCCGGTCGTGGTCGGGAGCGCGGTGGTGCCGCGCGGTGCACTCCCGCAGATCGAGCAGAGGTCCGACGGCGGTCTGCTCGAGGCAGAGCGCCTGCTGCGCCTCGCCCGCTCGGAGACCTCCAGCCGTCGGCGTCGCTGAACCTCACACGAAAAGCCGCGAGATCAGCAGCGCCGTCGGCACCGACACGATCGCCATCACGAGCGTCGGCAGCATGAACGAGTGGTTCAGCACGTACTTGCCGATCCTGGTCGAACCGGTCTGGTCGATCTCGACCGCGGCAAGCTGTGAACCGTTGGCCGGCAGGGTCATCACACCACCCATCGCCGGGAGGTACGCCGCGAGCGTCGGTGTCGCGATGCCCAGGCTGATGCCGAGCGGGATCATCGTGTTCACGGCCGCCGACTGGCTCGTCGTGGCGGCAGCGACGAGGAACAACCCGATCGCGAGGAACCACGGGGCTTCCGCGGCGATGTCGGTCAGTCCCCCGATCACCGTCTCCTCGTTGCCCGCGATGAACGTGTTCGCGAGCCAGGCGATGCCGAGCAGGGCGATGATCGCGGTCAGGCCGGACTTCGTGAGCGGCGCGTCGAGCACGGCACCGGGCTTCACCTTGCCGACGTACATCACGGCGAGGGCGACGACCAGCATGACCATGATGAGCAGCGTCGTCAGGGACAACGTGACGGTCTCACCGTCGACCTCGTACGTCGGGAGCAGCTCGTCGAAGGCGCCGAGGATCACGACCACGAGGACGCCGGCGAAGAAGACGCCCGCGGCACGCTTCGCGCTGACCGGGACGTCGGCACCCTTCACCTCACCCGTGTCCGAGGCGGGCGGGTGGATCAGGCCCGCCGCGAGCCTCCGCTGGAACTCAGGATCGTCCTTCAGGTCGTGACCGATGCGGCTCTGGACCACCGCCGCGACGATGGTTCCGAGCAGCACCGCCGGGAAGGTGATGAGCAGGATCTCGCCCAGGCTCAACGCATCGGGCTGGCCGCCGGTGAGCCCGACGAACGCCGCCATCGCTGCCGCGACAGGGCTGGCGGCGAGGGCGAAGCCGGAGACCGCGACCGACGTCGAGAGCGGGCGCTCCGGACGGATCCCGCGCTCGTACGCGACCTCGTAGATGACCGGGAGCAGGGGGAAGATGATGTTGCCGGTGCCAGCCCCGGCACAGAACGCGAAGGTGATGAGCGGCGCGAGATAGTTCACGAGCTTCGGCCGCGCGCGGATCACCTTCTCCGCGAGGAACACCAGGTAGTCGATGCCACCTGCAGCCTGCATCGCCGAAGCCGCCGTGATCACGGCGATGATCACCATGATCGCGTCGCTGGGGATGCTTCCTGGTGGTGCTCCGAAGACGAACACGAGGACCAGCACGCCCACGGCGCCCCAGAGTCCGAGCCCGACGCCGCCCACCTTGACGCCCATGTAGATGGCGCCGACGACGACGAGTGCCTGCAGGATCAGCAGGAAAGTGTCCACGCGCGTACCTTTCGGTAGCCCGGTGGGAGCCGGGCGGGATGGGGGAGGTGCTACTCGGCGAGGGACTGGATGAGGAGAGCCTGGGCCAGCGCCATGCGCTCGATCTCGGACGGGTCGACCGACTCGTTCGGACCGTGGATGTTCGCGAGTGCCGCGTCCTCGGCGCCGATGAGGACGAAGTCGGCCTGCGGCGCTGCGTCGCGCAGCGTGTCGAGGAGCGGGATTGAACCCCCCGAGCCCACGGTCTCGACCTCACGCCTGTACGCCACGGCGAGCGCCTCGCGCATCAGGCCGAAGGCGCGACCGTCCGTCCCCTGCGTGAACGGCGGCGAGACCTTGTCCTGGTGGACGTCGACCTGGACGTTCCACGGCGCGGCAGCACGCAGGTGGGCCATCAGCTTCTCGACGGCGTCGCGTGGGTCCTGGCCGGGTGGGATCCGCATCGCGACGATCGCGCGAGCCGTGGGCTGGAGCACGTTCGACGCCTCGGCGACCGGCGTCGCGTCCATCCCCAGCACGCTGATCGACGGCTTCGACCACAGCCGGGACGCCACCGACCCGGTGCCGACGAGATCGACCCCGTCGAGGACGCCGGCGTTGGTGCGCAGCACGTCCTCGGAGTACTCGGCGCCGTCCCACTCACCCGAGGCGATCCCCTCGACGAGGCAGTTGCCCTCGTCGTCGATGAGGCTGGAGAGCATCTTGATCAGCGCCATCCACGCGTCGGGCGCTGCACCGCCGAAGAGTCCGGAGTGGACGGGCTGTGCGAGGGTACGGACCTCGACGACCGCCTTGACGTGGCCGCGCAGGTCGATGGTGAGGACGGGCTCCCCGACAGCCAGGTTGCCCATGTCGGCCACGACCATGACGTCGGCCTGGACCTGGTCCGGGTTCGCCTCGACCCACGCCTCGAGGTGGCTGACCGTCTCCTCCTCGCCCTCGATCACGATGCGCACCCCGACCGGCGGCTTGCCGTCGAACGCGGCGAGCGTCGCGAGGTGGATCGCGATGCCGGACTTGTCGTCGGCCGCGCCACGGCCGAAGAGCCGGCCGTCCTTCCAGGTCGGGGTGAACGGCTCGGTCGTCCAGCCCTGCTCCTTGGGCGCGGGCTGCACGTCGTAGTGCGCATACAGCAGCACGGTCGGCTTGCCCTCGGGTGCGGGGATCTCGGCGGTGACCGCAGGGTAGCCGCCGGGGATCGCGGTGATCTCCGCATCGACGCCGCACCGACCGAAGGCGTCGACGACGTGCTGGGCCATCGCGTGGACCGGCTCGGAGGGAAACCCTGGGAAGGCGCACGAGGCGAGTGCCACCATGGCCTCGAGATCGTCGTTGATCTGTGGCATCAGGCCCTGGATCTTCGGGCGCAGGCTGGAGTCGTCCATGGCCAGAAGGTAGACCCGAACCCGCCCGTCGGCGCGTCGAGCAAACTGCGCGCTACGGCACGAGGTTGGAGAACAGCCGCCTGCCGAGGTCGTCGGCAGCCAGCGCGTCGCGGGTGAGCCCGATGTATCCGCTCTGCTCGACGGTGGTGATGTCGTCCGGGGCAGCGGCGATCAGGTGCGAGACCCAGGCTTTCTCGTGGCGATACACCACCACCTCGACGCCTGCCGAGACGAGCTCGAGGACCACGTCGACGAGCATGTCTCCGACCACCGAGTCATCCGAATCGGTGCCGGCTGAGAGCTTGAGCGACCTCAGACGCGGCATGCGCGTGAGGAACGTGCCGTCGGCACCGTCGAGGTGGAGGTAGAGCCGTTCGACGGATGTCGTCTGCAGCACGTTGAGATCGGCAGCGCTGGTCGTGCCGATCAGGTGCAGCTCGGTCAGTGCGGGCAGCCGCGTCAGCGCCTCGACGCTCGTCAGTGCCGACCCCTGCGTCGCGTGCACGGACAGTCGCTCGAGGTCGGTGCACTCGGCCAGGGGTGCGAGGTCGGCGTGGTCGACGAACACCACGTCGAGGCCCGCGAGCCCTCGTACCGCGCCGATACCCTCGATGGTCGAGCACACGCCGAGGTGCAGCGAGCGCGTCGCGGGGCGGAACATGGTCGCGGCGAACGTACGCCGGTCGAAGCGGCCCCAAGCACGGTGCAGCTCGGCGAGCTCGGTATCGGGGTAGCGGTCGCGCACGTACCCTTCGAGCACGCGAAGAGCGGCGGGGGAGCCGAGAGAGCCCAGGGCGCGCATGGCGACCCGCCGGGCGTTCGCCCGTTGTCCCTGGTGGGCGGCGAACAGCGCCGGGTCCGCATCGGGGCGCTCTTTGAGCCACCGCGCCACCTGGGACACCTTCTCGGGGATCGCGAGGGCGTCGCCCGCCACAGGCGTCGCGGGCGAGGCTGGAGCATTCGCGAGCGCCGCGGTGTGCTTCGTGACCGCTCTGCGGATCATCGCCAGCTTCGGCGCGCCTCGCTCGGTGATCTCCGTGGGGAGGCGGTCGAGGAGGGTGACGTCGGCTCGTGCCGCCAGGGCCAGCAGCGCCCAGGCCGTCGTGCTGGAGACAGCGGGGTCGGCTCCGGTGAGGTCGCCGAGGCTGGCCGCTGCTGCGGCAGCCGGGTCGTCGAACAGCTGCAGGGCAGCGCGTTCCAGCTCGGGATCGCTGGGGAGCTTCGAAGCGCCCTTGACCGCATTGGGCTGGTTCGAGTAGCTGTCGAGTCGTCTCAGCACCTGCTCGGCGCGATCCGCGCCCAGAGCGTTCGAGAGTGCAGTAGAGACGTCCGTGACCGCGGACATCGGTGACTCCGTTCGAGCGAGGGACGCGACGAGCGGGAGCCTAACGGCAGCGCGGCTCGAGCCCCGAGCGGGCCTCGAGCAGCGACGGGCCGTACCAGGTGAGCAGCCGCCCGGACACGAGCGCCGTCGGTACGTGGGAGAAAGCCTCCGGCCCGTCGTCGGCGGCGAAGGCGTACGGCTCGTCCGGAAGCAGGACGAGGTCGAGGTCGTCGCGGTCGAGCTCGTCGATCGAGACGTGTGGATAGCGCTCGACCGCTCCGCCGTACGCGTGAACCCAGCCGAGTCGTTCGACGAGGTCTCCCGTGAACGTGTCGCGACCGACCACCATCCACGGGTCGCGCCAGACCGCGACGGCGACCCGCGGACGTACGGCGGTGGTCGGCGTCGGCTCGGCCCACACCCGCGCTGCTTCCTCGAGCCAGGCGGGTACGCCCCAGCCGAGCGCGTCGTCGAACAGTCGTCGCATCGACGCGAAGGCCTCGTCCACGGTCTGGATCCGCGTCACCCAGACCGGCACCCCGGCCTCGCGGAGGCGCCGTACGTCGAGCTCGCGGTTCTCCTCCTGGTTCGCGACGACGAGGTCGGGAGCAAGCTCCTCGACGGCACGCAGATGGGGGTTCTTGGTGCCGCGCACCCGGGGGACGTCGAGGTCTGCCGGGTGCGTGCACCAGTCGGTCGCGCCCACGAGTGCCGCGGGCCGGGTCGCCGCCAGCGCCTCCGTCAGGGACGGCACCAGCGAGACGACCCGGCCCGCGGGCAGTCGGACATCGACCTCCGTACCGAGGTCGTCGCAACTCACGTCGTGTGGCTCAGACCTGTCGCGGGTCACCCGTGTCACGGTGACGCGGGTCCGACTCCAGGTCGTCACGACGGACCTCGTACGTCTCCGTCACGTCGACCGTCTCGTCGGTGGTGCGGTCGTCGCGGCGGTCGTCGCCGCGGTCGGCACCGGTGTCTCCACCCGGGCGCCCGTCCCTAGAGCCGTCCGGGTCGAGCTTGTCGGCCTTCGCCAGCTGCTCGTCGAGCTCCGAGCGCGTGCGCTGTGCGTGCTCCTGGTGCTCGCGCGCCTCACGCTCTCGCTGCTCGGCGGCCACCCGCGCTTCCTCGGCGTCAGCACGGGCTCGTGAAGCCTCCGCATCACGGCGGCTGGCTTCCAGCCGTGTCTCCTCCGCCTGCTCGCGCAGCGCGCCTGCCTCCTCGCGCCGCCGCTCGGCGGCACGCTGACGGCCCTGCCGCATCGCGGCGATGATCGCGAGCGCGATCAGCAGCACCACGACGGCGATGATGACCCACACCCACCACTGGATGTCGTCCATGTCGAGCTCCTCGTTCACTCGGGGCCGCTCGGGGGAGTGCGGCCGCACTACACCGCGCGGTACCCGTTCGGTCTCCAGTCATGCACCGGAGTGGCCTCGCGGTGCTCCAGAGAGTGGCTCGCGGTCAGACGTTGCGGCGGTACTGCCCGCCGACCTCGAAGAACGCCTCCGTGACCTGCTCCAGCGAGCAGACCCGTGCGGCGTCCATCAGGACCGCGAACGCGTTCTCGTCCGACGCCGCCGCCACCTTGAGCCGCGCGAGGGCCTCCTCCGCCTCGTCGCGGTGCGCCTCCTGGAACGCGCGCACGCGTGCCAGCTGCGAGCGCTTCTCGTCCTCGGTCGCGCGTGCCAGCTCGAGCGGACCGTGCTCCTCGTCGCCGCGCGGGTTGCGGAACGTGTTGACCCCGATGATCGGAAGCGAGCCGTCGTGCTTGCGCTGCTCGTAGAGCATCGACTCGTCCTGGATCCGGCCGCGCTGGTAGCCCGTCTCCATGGCGCCGAGCACTCCGCCGCGCTCGCTGATGCGGTCGAACTCCGCGAGCACCGCCTCCTCGACGAGGTCGGTGAGGTCGTCGATGAGGTACGACCCCTGCTGGGGGTTCTCGTTCCTCGCGAGGCCCCACTCCTTGTTGATCACCATCTGGATCGCGAGCGCGCGACGCACCGACTCCTCGCTGGGGGTCGTCACCGCCTCGTCGTAGGCGTTGGTGTGCAGGCTGTTCGCGTTGTCGTAGATCGCGATCAGGGCCTGCAGCGTCGTACGGATGTCGTTGAAGCTCATCTCCTGCGCGTGCAGGGAGCGGCCCGACGTCTGCACGTGGTACTTCAGCTTCTGCGACCGCTCGTTGGCGCCGTACTTGTCCCGCATCGCGACCGCCCAGATGCGGCGAGCGACACGGCCGATCACCGAGTACTCCGGATCCATGCCGTTGGAGAAGAAGAACGACAGGTTCGGCGCGAAGTCGTCGATGTCCATGCCGCGCGCGAGGTACGACTCGACGTACGTGAAGCCGTTGGCCAGGGTGAAGGCGAGCTGGCTCAGAGGGTTCGCTCCGGCCTCGGCGATGTGGTAGCCGGAGATGGAGACCGAGTAGAAGTTGCGGACCTGGTTCTGGATGAACCACTCCTGGATGTCGGCCATCATCCGCAACGAGAACTCGGTGGAGAAGAGGCAGGTGTTCTGGCCCTGGTCCTCCTTGAGGATGTCGGCCTGCACGGTGCCGCGTACGGTGCGCAGCGCCTCCGCAGGGTCGATCCCGCGCTCGCGGGCCTGATCGATCACGGTGTTCAGGAAGAACGCGAGCACGGTCGGCGCCGGGCCGTTGATCGTCATCGAGACGCTCGTGGTCGGGGCGAGCAGGTCGAACCCGTCGTACAGCGCCTTCATGTCGTCGAGCGTCGCGACGGACACCCCCGACGTGCCGACCTTGCCGTAGATGTCGGGGCGTTCCCCGGGGTCGCGGCCGTACAGCGTCACCGAGTCGAAGGCGGTCGACAGCCGCGTCGCCTCGCCGTCGGCCGAGAGCAGCTTGAACCGGCGGTTGGTCCGGAACGGGTCACCCTCGCCGGCGAACATCCGCGCGGGGTCCTCGCCCTCGCGCTTGAGCGGGAACACTCCTGCGGTGAAGGGGAAGCGTCCCGGCAGGTTCTCGCGGCGCCAGTAGCGCACGAGGTCACCGTGGTCGGTCGTACGAGGAAGGGCGACGCGCGGCACGGGGGTGCCGGAGAGCGACTCGCGCTGGTGCTCGTCGTACGACGCCACGAGCGCGGGCCAGTCCGCGATCCGCTTCCGGACGTCGTCCGGAACCCGGCTCACGGCGTCCGCGGCGTAGGACGCCACCGCGTCCACGTCGGGCAGCGCGTCGGCGACCTCCGTCGCCGCCTGCGCGCGGCGAGCCGCGTCGGCGATGCGCTCGGTCGCGGCGTGGTAGTCGCGGACGGTCTCGGCGATCTCGGACAGGTAGCGCACCCGGGCGGCCGGGACGACCTGCGCGAACCGTGTCGAGTGGCGGACGTCGACGCGGGGGAGGGTGCCCTCGGCGAGCGGGAGCCCGTGGTCGGCGAGCCGGACTGCCAGGTCCTGGTAGAGCGCGGTGACGCCGTCGTCGTTGAACGTCGCCGCGGACGTGCCGAACACGGGCATGTCCTCCGGCCGGCTCCCGAACGCCTCGCGGTTGCGGACCATCGTGCGGCCGACGTCGCGCAGGGCGTCAGCCGCCCCGCGGCGTTCGAACTTGTTGATCGCGACGACGTCGGCGAGGTCGAGCATGTCGATCTTCTCGAGCTGCGAGCTGGCACCGAACTCGGGCGTCATCACGTACAGCGACGCGTCGACGTACGGGACGACGGCTGCGTCTCCCTGGCCGATGCCGGGAGTCTCGAGGACGACGAGGTCGTAGCCCGCCGCCTTCACGACCGCGATCACGTCGCTCAACGTCCCCGGCAGCTCGTGCGCGCCGCGCGTCGCGAGCGAACGGAAGGTGGTGTGGACGCCGTCGATCGCGTTCATGCGGATGCGGTCACCGAGCAGCGCACCGCCGCCGCGTCGGCGGGTCGGGTCGACGGCGATCACCGCGATGCGCAGCTTGTCCTGCTGGTCGCTGCGGAAGCGGCGTACGAGCTCGTCGGTCAGCGACGACTTGCCCGAGCCGCCGGTGCCGGTGATGCCGAGGACGGGGGCCGTCGAGGATCGTGCCGCGCCGCGGACCGTGTCGGCCAGCGCGCCGTCGAGCCGCCCCTGCTCCGCCCCCGTGATCGCTCGTGCGACCGCGGCCCGGTCACCGGCCAGCACGGACTCGGGCGTCGGCTGGTGCTGCGCCCAGAGGTCGCTGCGGCAGGCTTCGACGACCTCGGCGACCATGCCCGGCAGACCGAGGCGCTGGCCGTCCTCCGGCGAGAAGATCAGCACCCCGCTCTCCCGCAGGCGCCCGATCTCTGCCGGGACGATCACGCCGCCACCGCCGCCGAACACCTTCACGTGGCCGGCTCCGCGCTCGGCGAGCAGCTGCACGAGGTACTCGAAGTACTCGACGTGGCCACCCTGGTACGACGAGACGGCGACGCCGTGTGCGTCCTCCTCGATGGCTGCGTCGACGACCTCGGCGACGGAGCGGTTGTGGCCGAGGTGGATCACCTCGCACCCCTGCGCCTGCATGATCCGGCGCATGATGTTGATCGAGGCGTCGTGGCCGTCGAAAAGGCTCGAGGCCGTGACGATGCGTACGCGGTCGGCGTCGTCGAATTCCATAGGACCTAAAATAGTCGGTCGTCCTAGTAATGTCGAGCCAGCGCCGGTAGTGTGAGCGGCATGCCTGACGGACACCGCCTCCCGTTCGACCCGGTCGAACGCGCGGGCGAGCTGTGGGAGTCGCACTTCGGCGACGCGACCGCCATGCGGCTCGCCACCTCCGTGATGCGGGTCCAGCAGCTGCTCCTGGCCGAGCTCGACGCCGCGCTCAAGCCGTACGCGATCACGTTCGCCCGCTACGAGGTGCTCGTCCTGCTGACGTTCAGCCAGGCGGGGTCGCTGCCCCTCAGCAAGATCGGCGAGCGCCTGATGGTGCACCCGACGTCGGTGACGAACGCGATCGACCGGCTCGAGGCCCAGGGGCTCGTCAGGCGAGACGCGGACCCCGGCGACCGACGCCGCACACTCGCGTCCCTCACCGCCGCGGGGAGGTCGGTCGTCGCCGAGGCGACCACCGCGCTGACGGCCATCGACTTCGCGATCACCGGTCTCGACACCGTCGAGCAGGACGCCACCTTCGCGCTCCTCCAGAGGCTTCGTGCTGCGGCCGGCGACTTCCCCGCGACACCACGTCCAGAACCCTCGACCGTCGGTTGACGCATCTCGATGCGACGCACTAGGTTCGCGGCGGGATCAGCCAGGAGCTACGTCGAGCAGGGTGGCTCGCGGTTGCACCTGGTGCGGGTGACGGAGGCGACCTTGAGTGCGGCGCGGACCAACGATCCGATCACGCTTGCCGAGGCAGCGACGTTCGCCGTCGCCGTGGTCGGACCGTCCTGGGGCTTCTCGGTGATGATGGCGTCCTTGTACGTCGCCGGCGCCTCGTTCCTCGGGCTGATCGTGCCCATGGCGCTCCAGCCGGTCTCGGTGCTCGTCCTCGCGCTCGCCGTGCCGGGCGTCATCCTCCTCGTCCTGCGGGTGCAGGAACGCTGGACCCGGTTCGAGGTCGCCCTCGGGTGCTGCGTGATCATCGGCCTTGCGATGTGGACCGCGCCGGTCGTCCTGATGAGCGATCACGGCACCGGCTTCCTGATGGGCATGATCCTCGTGGTGCTCGGCCTGGCGTCCGGTCCACTGCCGCTCTGCTTCTGGGTGGCGACGCGCATGTCGCGTGCGATGCGCGTCGCCACGCTCGATCCCTCCGCCGCCTCGTGGCTCCGCGACGCGGGCGCGTGGGCGCTCACCCGCTACGAGGTTCTCCGGTCGCGCTCCGAGCGGCCTCCCCTGGCGGTCGAGGTCGCGGGCACGGCGGTGTCCGACGAGCACGGGGAGCGCCGGTGACCACGCCGTACTCGATCACCCGCATCGGCGACGCGTACCACGTCTCGACCGAGCACGTGAACTGGGTGCTCGTCGAGGACGGGCACGATCTCACCCTCATCGACGGCGGCTATCCCGGCAACGTCGAGGACGTCGAGCGGTCCGTCCGTGAGATCGGGCACCAGATGCGCGACATCCGAGGTATCCTCCTGACGCACGCGCACGTCGACCACCTCGGCGGCGCAGCGCGGATCGCAGCGGCGTACGACATCGACGTCTGGACCGGTGAGGCCGAGGTCCCGCACGCTCGCCGAGACCACCTCCAGCAGCTCGGCCCCGCGGCCCTCCCGATGGTGATCTGGCGTCACGGCGCCGTCGGTTGGCTCCTTGACATCACGAAGCTCGGCGGCACCGACCGAGACGGGATCCCCGAGGCCCAGGCGTACGACGCCGGCCGGCTCGACCTTCCCGGCTCGCCCGTCGCTGTGCCGACGCCGGGCCACACCGACGGCCACACCGCGTTCCACCTGCCGGGATCCGGCGTGCTCGTGTCCGGCGACGCACTGATCACGGCGCACGCCGTGTCCCGCAAGCACGGCCCTCAGCTGATCGTCCGGCCGTTCTCCCACGACCGCGACGCCGCGCGACGCTCGCTCGACGCGATCGCGGCGGTGGACGCGGCCACGCTCTTCCCGGGCCACGGGCCCGTATGGACGGGCACCATGCGCGATGCCGCGGGCCAGGCGCGGGCCGGAGAGGGCTTCTGGCGGCCCTGAGCCGTCGGCGGTCCACTCGACACGCCCGTCGAGTGCTGCTAGAAAAGGAGGCAAGTGGTCAAACAGCGTGCCACGTTCTCGAACTTTTTGAGTCGGAGCGTGCTATGTCTGATCCAGGAACCATCCTCGAGCGACCGTACGATCCCTCCCACGATCTGAGTCGCGAAGACCGCAGGTCCGTCACGACCGAGCTGTGCGAGGCACTGGCCGACGCCGACGAGGTCCACCGCGAGGCGCTCCGTGCGCGCCTCGTCGAGGTCAACATGGGCGTGGCCCGTGCGGTGGCCTCCCAGTACCGCAACCGCGGCATCGACGCGGACGACCTCGAGCAGGTCGCGTACGTCGGCCTCGCCAAGGCGGCCCGCGGGTTCGACCCCGACATGGGCCACGACTTCCTCACCTACGCGGTCCCCACGATCCGTGGCGAGGTCCGCCGCTGGTTCCGCGACAGCTGCTGGATGGTCCGGCCGGCGCGACGCGTCCAGGAGACCCGTGCGCAGGTCACGGCCTGTGTCGAGGAGCTCGTGCAGGAGCTCGGCGAGACACCGACCGCCCAGCACGTCGCCGACAGTCTCGGCATCGCTCTCGAGGAGGTCGAGGAGGCGATCGCTGCCGACGGCTGCTACCACGCGTCGTCGCTCGAGTCGCCCGGAGGCAACGGCGTCGGCACGCTCGCCGACGTCCTGGGTGATGTCGACGACGGGTTCACCCGTGCCGAGGAGAAGGCGTCGCTCGCGCCGCTCGTCCGTCGCCTCAGCGACCGCGACCGCGAGACGCTCGCCCTTCGGTACTTCCACCAGTGGACCCAGGAGCAGATCGCAGGCCAGCTCGGCGTGACGCAGATGCAGGTCTCCCGGATCCTCACCCGGATCACCGCCCAGCTGCGTGAGGGACTGGGTGACGGTCTGCGCGCGGCGTAGCGTCGAGCGATGAGGTTCCGCACGGTCTCACGCAACGAGCGCGGGTGGACGAGGCGGCGCGCGGGGCGAGGGTTCCAGTACCTCGACGAGCGCGGCCAGGTCCTCACCGGGAGCGACCGCGAGCGCTGCGTCGCCCTCGCGATCCCACCCGCGTGGGAAGACGTGTGGATCTGCCGCTGGCCCTCCGGACACCTGCAGGCGACCGGACGCGACGTCGCCGGACGCGTCCAGTACCTCTACCACCCGCTGTGGCGCGAGCGGATGGAGCAGGAGAAGCACGAGCGGGTGCTGGAGGTCGCGCACCGGCTACCGGAGGGCCGCGAGCGGGTCCTTCGGGACCTGGACGCGACCGGGGTGACGCGTGAGCGGGCGTTGGGGGCAGCGTTCCGGCTGCTCGATCGCGGGCTGTTCCGGGTGGGCAACGACCGGTACGCCGCCGAGGGCGGCGGGTACGGACTGGCGACGCTGCGCAAGGACCACGTGACCCTCAGACGCGACCGGTCGACCATGGAGTTCGCCTACGAGGGGAAGGCCGGGGTCGCGCAGCGTGTGGTCGTCGGTGACCCGCTGGCGTACGACGTCGTCGGACCGATGCGGCGACGTCGCGGCGGCGAGACGCTGCTCGCCTTCCAGGAGCGTCGGCGGTGGAGCGAGCTGTCCAGCCCCGACGTGAACGCGTACCTGCAGGAGCGGGTCTGCGCCGACATGACGGCCAAGGACTTCCGGACATGGCACGCGACCGTGCTGGCCGCGGTCTCGCTCGCCTCCGTGGACGGCACGGCCACGTCGGAGCGCGCACGACGGCGCGCCGTCGCGGCGACGATGCGCGAGGTCTCCGACGTGCTCGGCAACACGCCGGCCGTCGCCCGTGCGTCGTACGTCAACCCGCGGGTCGTCGAGCTGTTCGACGAAGGGGTGACCGTCGCGCCGACCCTCCACCGCCTCGGGCCGCGGATCGACGAGGAGCGCGACCGGCCCGCTCTGGAGCGTGCGGTGCTGAAGCTGCTGACGGACTGACGAAGGAGGATCACCATGCCGATGACACGCAAGGACGGCAAGCCGCGCAAGGAGGAGCTCCCCGCCCCGGTGGCCCGCTCGAGCGCGAAGGCGCAACGGACGTTCGCGAAGGCGCACGACGCAGCCGCTGAGGAGTACGGAGACGGCGCACGCGCGCACCAGGTCGCGTACGCGGCGCTGAAGCACAGCTTCGAGAAGGTGGGCGACCGCTGGGAGCCGAAGGAGCGACGAGGTCCGTCCGACGCACAGGCGAAAGGTGGGCGCGGCACCGATCGTCCCACCGCCGGCGGCGTCGATGCCTCCGCCAGCAAGGAGCACCTGTACGCACTGGCGAAGCGCCTGGACGTCCCCGGCCGGTCTCGGATGACGAAGGCCGAGCTCGTGGACGCGCTGCAGCATGCCAACGAGCGAGCGACGGCCGAAGCCCGGCGGTGACGGCCATGCGGGAGCTCGAGACGTTCGCCGACGTCGTCGCCCTGGTCGAGGCCTGTCCCGGGCTCTACCTCCGCTACTCGGAAGGCCCGGAGCGAGATCTGAAGGACGGGCCCAGCCGTGACTACGAGAGCGGCCAGGACCTGCCGGGGTGGTCGGTGACGACCGTCGACCCCGAGCCGTGGTGGAGGCGCCCGACGTCCGACTGGGTCGCACGACGCATCTGCAAGTACGCCGAGCTCGGCACCGAGTCCGACCGCTTCCCGTGGCTGCTTCGGGGTAGGCGTGTCGGGTCGGGGCCGGACCACGAGCCGATCGTCGACGAGATCGCGCCGGTGGCGGTGATCGGCAAGGCTGCGCTGGACGAAGCGCAGGAGCGCTACCGGGACCGCTTCGACGTGGGCAACGACTCGCGCGACGAGACCTAGGGCCTGCGCATGTTCCGCGGGCGTCCGGGCACCCGCAGGACATGACTTCCACCGTGATCGAGAAGGTGCGTGTACGGCCTCGTCTCGGGCCCGAGGACGACGGCGGGGGGACGCCGAAGACCGAGCCCAGCGGCGACGACCCCGTCACAGACCCTGCCACCGACCCGCGGACCAGTCCGGACGCACCACGGCCCAACGAGCCGTACCCGGAGGATCCGCGAGGACCTGGCACCGTACCCGACGAGAACGACGAGAGGAACACCTGATGCCCAAGGCAGCGAAGCTGGCGTACCGACCCATCGGCCTCCTGACCGGTATCGCCGGCGGTCTGATCGCTGGAGCGATCTTCAAGCAGGTGTGGAAGAAGGTCTCCGACGAGGACGAGGCGCCCAACCCCCTCGCGGCTGACTCGTACAGCTGGCGCGAGATCCTCATCGCCTCGGCCATCCAGGGGGTCATCTACTCCGTCGTGAAGGCGGCCATCGACCGCGGGGGCGCGAAGGGCTTCCAGCGCGTCACGGGAGAGTGGCCCGGCTCCTGACCCCCGCTCGAACCTCGTCGAGCACCGCCTCCCAGTCGGCGAGGAAGCGCTCGAGGCCGAAGCGGGCACGGGCCCGTTCGCGCGCGGCCGCACCGGTCTCCTCGGCGAGCGTCGGCTCGGCGACGAACCGGGCGGCCGCGTCGCGGAGCTCTCTGGGGTCGGCCGACGTGAACCCCGCGTCGCCGACGGCGCGCGGGGCCTCGGTGCCCGCGAACGCGACGACCGGCAGCCCGAGGAACATGGCCTCGAGCAGCGACAGACCGAGCGAGGTCCAGCGCGCCGTGTGGACGTAGACGCGCCTCCGTGCGACCTCCTCGTGCATGGTGTCCTGCGGAAGGTCCTCGAACGCCCACACGCGTCCGCCCGCCCAGTCGACGTCGGCCAGCGGCGCGACGCCCATCCCGAACACGTCGAGCGGCACCGACTGCACGATCGTCGGAAGAAGGTCGGTGCCGAGGACCCGGGTGCGACGCACGGGCTCGTTCATCACGACCGCCGCGCGCGGCCACTCACCCGTGAAGCGGTGCCCCGGGTCGACGATTCCGTGCTCGACGACGAACGTCGGTGCGCTGCCGCAGTCCCAGTACGCCCGGTTGAACGGCGTCACGTGCACGATCGGCACGTCGCGCCGGTCGGCGTACGGGTGGCGGGTACGGACGGCGTCGCCCGGAGGTGTGTTGTGCTCGACGTACACGGCGGGCACATCGACCCCCGCGCGAAGTCCCGTCCACGTCCGGAGGAGCTCCTCCTCGTGCGGTCGCTGGAGGACGACGGCGTCGACGGCGGCGCTCGCCAGCTCCTCGGCCGTCACCTCGCGCACGGTGGCCGGCCAGTCCCAGGTCCGTGCACGCCCGCGCCCGTCGGCGTCGCGCGCGGCGTTCACCGGGACGAGGTACTCGTGCGGACCCTGGACGAACGACGTCGCCCACGACCCGTGCACGTGCCAGATCAGGATGCGCACGCCGACCTCCCGAGGCCGTGGAACGACCATCCCGCCGCGCGCCACTTGTCTGCGTCGAGGCACGTGCGGGCGTCGACCACCACCGGGGACGCGACGGCTCCTCGCAGCGCGACGGGATCGAGTCCGATGTAGTCCTCCCACGCGGTCAGCACCGTCACGACGTCCGCGTCGGCGCAGGCCTCCTCCGCCGAGTCGGCGTACGACAGCCGGTCGGCGACCCGCGCTGCCGACCCCGCAGCGCGCGGGTCGTGGACCCGCACGTCGGCTCCGAGCCGTTGCAGCGTCGTCGCGACATCGAGAGCAGGGGAGTCGCGGACGTCGTCGGAGCCCGGCTTGAAAGCGACGCCGAGCACCGCCACACGTCGCCGCTCGCCCCACAGCTCGCGCACGATGTCGACCGCGCGGGCGCGCTGGCGCATGTTGACCAGGTCGACGTGGTGGAGCAGCGCGGCTGACTCGACGCCCAGCTCACCGGCCCGGGCGACGAACGCTCGCGTGTCCTTCGGAAGGCAGCTCCCGCCGTACCCGAGGCCGGGCTGGAGCACGTCGGTGCCGATGCGAGGATCAGCACCGAGGATGCGGACCAGGTCGTCGATGTCGGCGCCGGAGCGCTCGCACACCTCCCCGAGCACGTTCACGACCGAGATGCGCGCCGCCAGCATGACGTTCGCCGAGACCTTCGCGAGCTCCGCCGTCCGCAGGTCGGTGCGCACCACCGGCGTGCCCTCGCTCAGCCACCGCGCGTACACCTCGGCGAGGACCGCGTACGACGCGTCGTCGCGGACGCCGAGCACGAGCCGGTCGGGGTGCAGCGAGTCCTGCACGGCACGGCCCTCGCGGAGGAACTCCGGGTTCCATGCCAACGAGACGGAGACCTGCGCCTCTGCCTCGAGGACTCCGAGCAGGTCGTCCGCGGTGCCGACGGGGACCGTCGACCGGCCCACGACCAGGCAGTCACGTCGCGCGTGCCGAGCGACGGCGGCTGCGGCCGTACGGAGTGCGCCGAGGTCGGCGCCACGGCCACCACGCTGCTGCGGTGTCCCGACGCAGAGGAAGTGCACCTCGGCGTCGGCGACGTCGGCGACGTCGGTCGTGAATCTCAGCCGTCCGCTGCCGACCCCCTCCTGCAGGAGGTCGGCCAGACCAGGCTCGTGGAAGGGCGCACGGCCCGCCGACAATGCCTCGAGGCGGGTGGGGTCGACGTCGTGAGCGACCACGTCGTGCCCTGCTGCGGCAAGGCACGCGGCGTGCGTGGCGCCCAGGTATCCCGTTCCGATCACCGATGCTCTCACCGTCTTGGGGTGCCCGGGACCGAGGCGGTCATGCGTGGAAGACGCGTTTCACCGGCGCGCTTTCGGGGCAACGGACGACCATGAAGGTCCTCGGAGTCAACGCGCTGTTCCACGACCCGTCGGCGGCCCTGGTCGTCGACGGGCGAGTCGTCGCCGCCGCCGAGGAGGAGCGGTTCAGCCGACGCAAGCACGGCAAGAGACCCGTGCCCTTCGCCGCGTGGGAGCTGCCGGAGCAGGCGATGAGGTGGTGCCTCTCGCGCGCCGGCCTCGACCCGGCCGACCTCGACGTGGTGGCGTACGCGTACGACCCCTCGCTGGCCGAGCCGATCGAGGCCCTCGGCCTGCACGACCCGTGGGACGGGCTCCGGCAGCGCTATGCCGAGCACGCGCCCGGGTTTCTCGCGACCGCGCTCCCCGGACTCGATCCCGCGGTGGTCCGGTTCGTGCCGCACCACGTCGCGCACGCCGCCTCCGCCGGGCTGGCCCTCACCGCCGGCGACACCGACGTCCTCGTCCTGGACGGGCGCGGGGAGGCGACGAGCCACCTGGCGGGTCGGTACGAGGGCGGGGTTCTCCACCCGCTCGCCGGTCAGCGGCTGCCGCACTCCCTCGGCCTGCTGTACGAGGACCTGACCGAGCACCTCGGCTTCCTCCGCAGCAGCGACGAGTACAAGGTGATGGCGCTGGCCTCGTACGGCAGCGCACGGCACGCCGACGCCCTGCGCGAGCGGATCCACGCCGACGGAGCAGGCGGGTTCGTCACCGAGCAGGTCGACTGGTCGGCGTTCGCGAAGCCACGCGCCGACGACGAGTCGTGGACGCGTGACCACGCCGACCTCGCCGCGAGTGCGCAGCGGGTCCTCGAGGACACGCTCATCGACCTTGCACGGTGGCTGCACGACCAGACTGGTGGCGAGAGTCTCGCGCTCGCCGGCGGCGTCGCGCTGAACTGCGTCGCCAACACGCGCCTCTTCGCCGAGACCCCGTACACGGCGATCCTCCCTCAGCCCGCCGCAGGTGACGCGGGTACGGCGCTCGGCGCGGCGCTGCAGGTCGCGGCGGGTGACGGCCCCACGCACCCGTGGCCGGGCGCGGGCCTCGGCAGCCGGTTCGACGACGACGAGATCGAGGCCGCACTGCGTACGGCGCACTGGCCGGTCGAGCGCCCGGCCGATCTCGCGGCGACCGTGGCCGACAGGCTCGCCGCCGGTGGGATCGTCGCCTGGTTCCAGGGCGCCAGCGAGTTCGGCCCCCGGGCACTCGGCCACCGTTCGCTCCTCGCCGACCCCCGGGACGCCCAGAACCTCGATCGTCTCAACGCCGTGAAGGGGCGCGAGAGCTTCCGCCCGGTCGCGCCGATGGTGCTGGAGGAGCGTGCCGCGTCGATCTTCGAGCGGGGCCCGCTCCCGTCGCCGCACATGCTCTTCGTCCACGACGTCCGACCGCAGTGGCGCGACCGTATCCCTGCCGTCGTGCACGTCGACGGCACGGCGCGGGTGCAGACCGTCGACCGGACGAGCGAGCCGAGGGTCGCCGCGCTGCTCGACGCCTTCGAGGAGCGTACGGGCGTCCCGGTGCTGGTGAACACCAGCCTGAACACGGCCGGGCGGCCGATGGTGGACTCACCGCGAGACGCCCTCGAGCTGTTCGGATCGGCTCCGGTCGAGATGCTCGTGATAGGTCCGTACGTCCTGACCCGCCCGCCGGTCCACGGGCGCGGGGAGCGGGGCCGATGACCCCGGCCGGCGTGGTGACGGCCGATACCACCGTCGTCGTACCCACGATCGGACGCCCCTCGCTGGCGCGGGTGCTCGCGACGTTCCTCGCCCCTGCCCATCCGGGAGTCGCCGCGGTGGTCGTCGTCGACGACCGGCCGGCAGACGACGAACGACCGCTGCAGGAGGTCGTGCCGGCGCTCCCGCCCGACGGTTCGCGGCCGTGGCTGAGCGTCGTCCGCTCGTACGGGCGTGGGCCGGCGGCCGCTCGCAACCTCGGAGCGGCACGGGCCAGGACACCGTGGATCTCGTTCCTCGACGACGACGTCGAGCCGGAACCGGGGTGGGCCGCGCACCTCGTGCGCGACCTGCAGTCCGTCGCTCCCGACGTGGCCGGGACGCAGGGTCGGGTGGAGGTCCCTCTGCCGGCCGACCGGCGCCCCGACGACTTCGCGCGCGCCACGGCGGGGCTCGCGACGGCGCGCTGGATCACCGCCGACATGTCGTACCGCCGTGCGGCGTTCGTCGCGGCCGGCGGCTTCGACGAACGGTTCCCGCGCGCCTACCGCGAGGACGCCGACCTCGCTCTGCGGGTCGCGGCGACGGGCGCCCGCCTCGTGCGAGGCCGTCGTCTGGTCGTCCACCCGGTCCGCGCCGAGCGTGCCGGCGTCAGCGTGCGTGCACAGCGCGGCAACGCCGACGACCGCCTCATGCGTGCGCTCCACGGACGCGACTGGCGTACGCGGGCGGAAGCACCTCCGGGTCGGCTGCGGCGTCACGCGGCCGTGACTGCCCTCGGGGCTGCCGGCGTGACCGCGCTGGTCGCCCGTCGACCGTGGATCGCCTCCGCAGCGCTCGGCGGCTGGGCGGCGGGGACCGCCGAGCTCTTCCTCGCCCGCTGGCTCCCGGGATCCCGCTCCCGTGCGGAGACGGTGCGGATGCTCATGACCAGCGCGGTGATCCCTCCGGCTGCCACCTGGCACGCCGCGCGCGGAGCCGTCCTCCACCGCCGCGAGGAGCCGTGGCCGTCGCACCGCTGGCTGGTCCTGCTGGACCGCGACGGGACGCTGGTCCGGGACGTGCCCTACAACGGCGACCCCGAGAAGGTCGAGCCGGTCGAGGGCGCCGAGCAGGCCGTGGCGCGACTACGAGGCGCCGGCGCGTACGTCGGGCTGCTCACCAACCAGTCAGGGGTGGGCCGAGGCTTCCTCGAGCGCGAGCAGGTCGATGCCGTGAACCGCCGGGTCGAGGAGCTGCTCGGCCCGTTCGACGTGACCAAGGTGTGCCCGCACGCGCCCGAGGACGGGTGCGCGTGCCGCAAGCCGGCGCCCCGCATGGTTCTCGAGGCGTGCGCGACGCTCGACGTGCCGCCCGAGCGGTGCGTCGTGATCGGTGACATCGGAGCCGACGTCGAGGCCGCGCGCGCCGCCGGGGCTCGCGGCATCCTCGTCCCGAACGACGTCACCCGTCCTGAGGAGGTCGCGGCGGCGACGTTCGTACGACCTGATCTGAGCTCCGCTGTCGATGCGGTGGTCCTGTGGGCGGAGCGGCGCCGTTGATCTGGTCGCGCACCCAGGCGGCCGTCCGCGCGAGGCCGTCCTCGAGGTCCACCTCGGGCTTCCACCCCAGCGTCTCCATCGCGCGCGTGATGTCGGGGCAGCGTCGCGCCGGATCGTCCTGCGGAAGGTCGACGTGAACGACCTCGGAGTGCGACCCCGTCGCCTTCAGCACCTGCTCGGCCAGCTCGAGCATGGTGATCTCGTGCGGGTTGCCCACGTTGACGGGACCCGGTTCGTCCGCGGTCGCCATCGCGACCAGAGCGCGCACCGTGTCGTCGACGTAGCAGAACGAGCGGGTCTGCGAGCCGTCTCCTTGGACGGTGAGCGGCTCTCCGCGCCACGCCTGGGCGAGGAAGGTGGTCACGACCCGGCCGTCGTCGAGAGCCATGCGGGGCCCGTAGGTGTTGAAGATGCGAACGACACCGACGTCGAGGTCGCGCGAGCGCCGGAACGCGAACGTTGCCGCCTCGGAGAAGCGCTTGGACTCGTCGTAGACGGCGCGCGGTCCGATCGGGTTGACGTTGCCCCAGTACTCCTCCGGCTGAGGCGTGACCTCGGCGTCGCCGTACACCTCCGAGGTCGACGCGAGGACGAAGCGCGCGTCGTCCTCGGCGGCGAGCTCCAGCGCACGCATCGTCCCGGCGCTGCCCGAGCGCAGCGTGTGCACCGGCATGCGGAGGTAGTGGACCGGGGACGCGGTCGCGGCGAGGTGGATGAGCACGTCGATCCGGCCGTGGCCCCCACGGGCGTCGGCGGCGTCGAGATCCGAGACGTCGGCGATCACGAGACGGAACCGAGGGATCCTGGCCGCTGCCACGACGTTCGCCGCGGAGCCGGTGGACTCGTCGTCGACGCAGGTGACGCGGGCACCGGACGCGAGCAGCGACTCACACAGGGTGGAGCCGAGGAACCCTGCTCCGCCGGTGACGAGCACGTGGGCGTCGGTGAGGGCGCCGGGGGTCACGAGGCCACGCCGGGAAGGAGTCGCCGCCGCCGATCGAAGTCGCTCATGTGGAGGCGGTACCCACGTCGGCGGTCGGCATTCCCGCCCGCAGAGCCGTGCGGGCGAGGGCGAGGACCTCCTCGGCGGTGATCGCGGCCAGCGCAGGATCGAGGTGGTCGTCGTGCGGATCGCCGCGGTGCGGCACGGGGCCCTCGTCGCCGTGCCACAGGACCCGGTGCCCACGTCCCCGGGGCGGACCCCACGTCGCCGGCGAGGTCGGTCCGAAGAGGGTGACCGACGGTGTCCCGAACGCCGGGGCGAGATGAGCGACGCCGGTGTCGGACGAGAGCAGGAGTCGCGCCGACGCGACCACGGCGGCGAGCGCCCGTACGTCGGTCCTGCCGGCCAGCACCGACTCCGGCGGCAGCCCGGCGAGGGCGGCGACCTGCTCGGCGAGCGGACGTTCTCGGGGTGATCCCGTGACGACGACGGGCCTGGTGCCCGCCAGCGTCGACGCGACCGAGGCCCACCTCTCCGCGGGCCAGCGCCGTGATCCTGCGGCTGCGCCGGGATGGACGACGACGGCCCCGCGAACGATCGGCTCGGCGAGCGCGAGCTCGAGCCCGGTGTCGTCAGGGTCCGCCGATACGTCGTACGCCTCGTCGATCAGCCGGCACCATCGCGCGCGCTCGTGCTCGTCCGCCCTCCAGGGGGGACCGGAGGAGAGCGTCAGTGCGTCCGCGAACGCGACGAGGCGTCGTGGCCGTGTGCTCAGCAGCAGGCGGTGGCTCTGGGGTCCCCGACCGTGAAGGTTGACCGCGACGTCGGCGCCGTGGGTTCCGCCCGGGAGCGGTCCGAGGCCCTGGTGCGGGACTACCTCGTCGACCAGTCCGGCGTCGCGCAGCAGTCCACCCGCGTCGCGCGGGCCCACGAGGACGATCTCGGCCCGGGGCAGGCCCCGCCGCAGTCCCCGCAGCGCGGGGACCGCGGCGAGCAGGTCACCGAGGCCGAGTGCCCGCAGCACCAGGACCCGCGGACGGGAGGATGCCGCAGGCAGGGAGCTCACGGCCAGGACGGCTCGACGGAGGGCGTGACGACGAGCTCGCGTACCTCGCACCCGGCGGGTGTCTCCAGGGCGAAGACGACAGCGCGCGCGACGTCCTCAGGGTCGTTGAGGACCGCGTCGGCCGGGGGCTTGTACTGCTCGGTCCGTCCGTCGAAGAACGCCGTCCGCATCCCTCCGGGGACCAGCATCGTGACGCCGACCTCGCCGGCCAGCTCGGCCGCGAGGGCCCGGGTGAAGCCGACCACGCCGAACTTCGAGGCGCAGTACGCCGTCGCATCCGGCAGGGCCCGCAGACCGAGCGTCGAGGCGACCGTCACGATGCGTCCGCGTTCGGCGCGCAGCGAGGGCAGTGCCGCGCGGACCACGGCGGCCGTGCCCAGCAGGTTGACGGCGATCACGCGCTCCCAGTCCTCCGTCGCGACGTCCTCGAGACGCCCGCACGCGTCGGTCCCGGCGCAGGTCACCACGCCGTGCAGACCACCGGTCCGGTCGATCGCCTCCTCGACCGCACGCGACGCGGCAGCGGTGTCCGCGAGGTCGACGACGGTGTGGTCGTAAGGCGAGTCCGGCGCCACGCGGTCCAGGACGTACGGGGTGCCGCCGGCCTTGTCGACGGCCGCAGCGACGGCCGCGCCGAGACCGGAGGCGCCTCCGGTGACGAGAACGGTTCCGACAGTCATCGTTCCTCCTGTGATGGGGGTGGGACGGGAACGCCTCAGGCGTGCCCGTTGGCGGCCGCGACCAGTCGGGTCGTGGACCGTCCGCTGAGGTAGGGGAGCACGACGCTCCGCCCGCCCCAGCTGTCGAGCACCTGCTGCTCGGGGAGAGGGCCACCGGCGTAGTCGCCGCCCTTCACCCACAGGTGGGGCCGGAGGTCGCGCAGCGCGGCGTCCGGCCGGTCCTCGTCGAAGACGACGACGGCGTCGACGCAGGCCAACGACGCCAGGACGCGGGCACGGTCGCGCGCAGGGACCAGCGGACGTCCCGGGCCCTTCAGCCCGCGGACGGACGCGTCGGAGTTGAGCAGCACGACCAGGCAGTCGCCCAGCCGGCGAGCGGCCTCCAGCGTCGCCACGTGGCCGGCGTGCAGCAGGTCGAAGCAACCGCCCGTGGCGACGACGACGCCACCGGCGGCACGGACGCGCGCGAGGACGTCGAGGCCGTCGGTGGCGTCGTTGCCCGATCCGGTCGCGGCGGCGCTCGTGCCGACCTCGCCGTAGGCCGCCGCCCCGCCTGCGGCGACGAACGACGCTGCGGACCGGACGGCGTGCTCGACGGCCTCGGACATCACGTCGCCGCGAGCGAGCCGCACCGTCGCCGCCGCGGCGAAGCGGTCGCCGGCACCGCAGGTGTCGTGGCCGTTCACCGGCTCGACGCCGAACACCGCGGGTGGCGCGTCGCCCTGGACGAGGAGAGCACCGCGGTCGCCGAGCGTGACGGCGAGGGCCCGGGGCGCCAGGCGCTCGCGCACCCGGCGGGCTGCGTCCCCTACCTCGCCCACGGCGTGCACGTCGGTGCCGTCGAGAGCCGACAGCTCGCTCTGGTTGGGAAGGAAGAGCCACGTGCCGGCGGCCGGCGCGGCGCCGCGGGGATGGGGGTCCCAGACGACCGGGACCCGTTCGGCCAGGCGCGTGACCAGGTGCTGGAACGCCGGGATCGAGGTCAGGCCACGCCCGTAGTCGGCGACCAGCACCGCGTCGACGTCGCGCACCGCGGCGTCGAGGTCCGCCGGCGGCGTCTCCCACGTGCCGCTCGTGCCGCCCGTGTCCAACCGGACCAGGACCTGACCCGCGGCGAGGACGCGCCGCTTGACCGGCGTACCCCCCTCGGCAGGGAGCGCGATCACCTCGACTCCGGACGGGACCACCGAGCGGAGGGTGTCTGCGTCCGCGTCGTCGCCGAGCGGGGTGGCAAGGACGACGTCCGCTCCGTCGGACGCAGCGAGGGCGGCGGCCAGGGCAGCGCCCCCAGGGCGTGGCCGCTCCACGGGGTCGTCGACCACGGCCACCGGTGCGTCCGGGGACAGCCGGGACGCGCGCCCCGCGACGTCGACGTCGAGCAGGGCCTCGCCGAGGACGAGGACGCGCGGCGTCACCGGTGTGCCTCGGCGAGGTCGGCGACGGCTCCGGTGGGCTCGCTGATCCGAAGGTGCTCGTCGAAGACCTCGCACAGCAGGTGCAGCGCGACGAGATGCATCTCCTGGACGGTCGCGGTCGACGCCGCCTCGACCGCCACGTACGAGTCGGAGGCGTCGGCCAGCGGGTTGGGTGCGGGTCCGGTCAGCGCCCAGACCTTCAACCCGCACGCACGTGCGCGACGCGCGGCGTTCACGACGTTGGCGCTGGAGCCGCTTGTCGACAGTCCGACGAAGACGTCGCCCGGTCGACCGTGCGCCTCGACCTGGCGCGCGAAGAGCTCGTCGGGCGGGTAGTCGTTGGTGATCGCGGTGAGGCTCGACGTCTCGGCGCTGAGGCAGATCGCCGAGAACGGCCGGCGTTCTCCCTGGTAGCGGCCGACGAGCTCTGCGGTGAGGTGCTGGGCCTGAGCCGCGCTGCCGCCGTTGCCCGCGGCGAGGAGCCGACCGCCGGAGGTGAGCACCCGGACGAGGGCGGAACCCCAGTCCTCCAGGACCGTGCACCCGTGTTCGAAGCGCTCGAGCGCGTCACGCAGGTGGGCGACGTGCTGTGTCGTGCTCATCGCGGCACCACCTCGCTGTGGTCGGCGAGAACGAGGTCTCGCAGTGCATCCTCCGTCCGTTTTGCGACGTCGTCCCACGCGTACGCCGCGGCTCGCTTCGCGCCGGCCTTCCCGTAGGCGGCGCGACGCTCCGGGTCGGCGAGGAGCTCGCCGAGGACGCGCGCGAGCGCGGCCGGGTCGCGCGGAGGGACGAGCTCCCCGGTGACGCCGGGCTCGACCGTGTCGAGGAGCCCCCCGACCGCCGTGCCGACCACCGGGCGCCCGCAGGCCATCGCCTCGACCGGCACGATGCCGAACGGCTCGTACCACGGCGTCGCGACGACGACGTCGGCCGCAGCGAAGATCTCGGGCATCTGCTCACGGGCGATCCCGCCGTGGAAGACGACCCGGTCGCCGACGCCGTGCTCGTCGGCGATCGCGCGCAGGCGCTCCACTTCTGGGTCGAGGTCCAGGGCGTCCTGCGAAGGACCACCGACGACGTGCAGCTCGACCTCCGGCAGTCCCACCAGGGCCGCGACGACGTCGGCGACGCCCTTGCGCTCGACGAGTCGCCCGACGCTCAGGATGCGGGGCGGGTGGTGAGGCGCCGCGTGCCGAGGCCGGAAGAGTGTGGTGTCGACGCCGCACGGCACGACCCGGACGTGCGCGGGGTCGATCCCCAGCGCGACGAGCTCGCGGACCTCGTCGGTGCAGGTCGCGACGACGAGGTCGACGGACCGGCAGAGCTCGGCCTCGACCTCGATCCGGTCCGCCGGGCTGGTGTCCGCGACGCCTTGGTGGCGACGCTTCACGACGCCGAGCGCGTGGAAGGTCTGGGCGACAGGGACTCCGACGCGGCGGGCGGCCCACGTGGCGGCGGCTCCGCTCATCCAGAAGTGCGCATGGACCACGTCCGGGGGATTCTCCCCCCATCGCTGTGCGAGGTACGCCGCGAAGTCGCCCATGAAGGGCCACAGCTCGTCCTTCGGGACCTCGCTCGGCGGCCCGGCAGGGACGTGCTCGACCGTGTAGCCACCGGGCGTCGTCACCCGATCGGGAAGTCGTGGAGAGTCTCGACGCGTGTAGACGACGACGTCGTTGCCCCGAGCGGTCAGGCCGGTCGCGAGCGCGTCCACGTGGACGTTCTGTCCGCCGGCGTCGACTCCTCCCAGCGTCGCCAGCGGGCTGGCGTGCTCGGAGACCATGGCGATCCTCATGCATTCACCTCGTCTTTCGTCACAGGGGGTTTGACCGAGAGGGCTGCGTCGTCCGAGGAGTCGCGCAGCAGGCTCGTGAGCGCCTCGACGACGGCGTCGGGTGTCACCGAACCGAGGCAGGGGTGGTCCGGCACGGGGCAGCGCACCGCGCGGGTGCCGCGACATGGTGCGTCCTGGTCGCCGAGGACGGCCAGCGGCACGCCGTAGGGCGCCCACCGCCGCAGCGGGACGGTCGGCGCGAAGAGCGACACGACGGGCGTCCCGGTCGCCGCGGCCAGGTGCGCCGGCCCGGTGTTCGCGACGACGAGCGCGTCGGCCCGCGACAGCACCACGGCGAGCTCTGCCAACGTGGTGCGGCCGCCGAGGTCGACCGCGTCGGGACCGGCGACGTACGCGGTCAGGTCGCGCTCCGACGGGCTCCCTGAGACGGCTACCTGATGACCCGCACGTGTCAGCGCCCGCACGCACGCCCTCCACCTGCGGGGTTCCCACGCCCGCGCCGGCGCGCTCGTCCCGGGGTGGACGACGACGAAGCGGCCGAGAGGGGTCGCGTCGGTCGGGGCTCCGAGGCGGACGCGCAGACGCCCGTCGTCGTCGGCCGGCAGCGCGAAGCCCGCACGGCGGGCGAGGTCAAGGGCACGTTCGGCCTCGGGTACGTCTCCAGGCGGTGCAACCCGGTCGTCGAGCAGGGAGCCCGGATAGTCCTCGCTGTATGCGCTGATCCGACTCACGCCGGCGAGGCGCAGCACCAGGG